>NZ_CM174498.1:0-417500 GCF_057839765.1 Stenotrophomonas sp. KH_029
ATGGATGCCTGGTCCCGTTGTCTCGAACGCCTTGAGGCGGAGTTTCCGCCCGAGGATGTTCACACCTGGTTGAAGCCGCTGCAGGCAGATCTGCGCGCGGACAGCCTGGTGCTGTATGCGCCAAATGCCTTCATCGTCGACCAGGTGCGCGAGCTGTACCTGCCGCGCATCAAGGAGCTGCTGGCGCATTTCGCCGGTTTCGGCGATGTTTTCCTTGAAATCGGCTCGCGTCCGCGCCCGGTGGAAGCCCAGATCACGCCGATTTCGGGCTTTTCCACCCCGGCGGCAGCGGCCGAGCCGCTGGTGCCGTTCGCCGGCAACCTGGATTCGCACTACACCTTCGCCAACTTCGTGGAAGGCCGCAGCAACCAGCTGGGCCTGGCCGCGGCGTTCCAGGCGGCGCAGAAGCCCGGCGACCGTGCCCACAACCCGTTGCTGCTGTACGGCGGCACCGGCCTGGGCAAGACCCACCTGATGTTTGCCGCCGGCAATGCGATGCGCCAGGCCAACCCGGCCGCCAAGGTGCTGTACCTGCGCTCGGAGCAGTTCTTCAGCGCGATGATCCGTGCGTTGCAGGAAAAGACCATGGATCAGTTCAAGCGCCAGTTCCAGCAGGTGGACGCGCTGCTGATCGATGACATCCAGTTCTTCGCCGGCAAGGACCGTACCCAGGAAGAGTTCTTCCATACCTTCAACGCCCTGTTCGACGGCAAGCAGCAGATCATCCTCACCTGCGACCGGTACCCGCGCGAAGTCGAGGGCCTGGAAGCACGGCTGAAGTCGCGGCTGGCCTGGGGCCTGTCGGTGGCGATCGAGCCGCCGGACTTCGAGACCCGCGCCGCGATCGTGCTGGCCAAGGCGCGTGAGCGTGGCACCGATATCCCCGACGATGTGGCGTTCCTGATTGCCAAGAAGATGCGCTCCAATGTCCGCGATCTCGAAGGTGCGTTGAATACCCTGGCCGCACGCGCCAATTTCACCGGCCGTGCGATCACCACCGATTTCGCCCAGGAAACCCTGCGCGACCTGCTGCGCGCCCAGCAGCAGGCGATCAGCATTCCCAACATCCAGAAAACCGTGGCCGACTACTACGGGCTGCAGATCAAGGATCTGCTGTCCAAGCGTCGGACCCGGTCGCTGGCCCGTCCGCGCCAGGTAGCCATGGCGCTGACCAAGGAACTGACCGAGCACAGCCTGCCGGAAATCGGCGATGCCTTTGCCGGCCGGGACCACACCACGGTGCTGCACGCCTGCCGGCAGATCCGGACGTTGATGGAAGCCGACGGCAAGTTGCGGGAAGACTGGGACAAGCTGATCCGGAAGTTGAGCGAATGATGCATGTACGCCGCTAAGGCGTCATCGCATAAAACGGTGCAGAATCCGGTAGCAAGCAGGGGACAGGGTGTGGATAAGAAAGCCGGCCGATTTGGCGGTAAAGTTATCCACACGTTTCCCCACCCTCTCGGGGCTAGTAATGCAGAGGGTTTCGAGGGTTGAAACTCTTTTATTTACAAAGGCTTAGCTGTGTTTTCCAGCGATTCTGGCGCTACCAGCACCACCAGGCTTTTGATTTATTCCACATTTTTTTAAAGCATAGGGGCACGGAACCACATGCGTTTCACACTGCAGCGCGAAGCCTTTCTCAAGCCGTTGGCACAAGTCGTCAACGTGGTCGAACGCCGCCAGACCCTGCCGGTTCTGGCTAATTTCCTGGTCCAGGTCCAGAACGGACAGCTTTCGCTGACCGGCACCGACCTGGAAGTGGAAATGGTGTCGCGGATCGCGGTGGAAGATGCCCAGGACGGCGAGACCACCATCCCCGCCCGCAAACTGTTCGAGATCATCCGTGCCCTGCCCGATGGCAGCCGGATCACCGTCTCGCAGACCGGTGACAAGATCACCGTGCAGGCCGGGCGTAGCCGTTTCACCCTGGCAACCCTGCCGGCCAACGACTTCCCGTCGGTGGACGAGGTCGAAGCCACCGAACGCGTGGCGATCGGCGAAGCCACGCTGAAGGAACTGATCGAACGCACCGCGTTCGCGATGGCCCAGCAGGACGTGCGCTACTACCTCAATGGCCTGCTGTTCGATCTGCGCGGCGATGCCCTGCGGACCGTGGCCACCGATGGCCACCGCCTGGCGCTGTGCGAGACCGAGCTTGAAAAGGCCAGCGGTGCCAAGCGCCAGATCATCGTGCCGCGCAAGGGCGTGACCGAACTGCAGCGTCTGCTGGAAAGCGGCGATCGTGAGATCGAGCTGGAAGTCGGCCGCAGCCACGTGCGGGTCAAGCGCGACGATGTGACCTTCACCTCGAAGCTGATCGACGGCCGTTTCCCGGATTACGAAGCGGTGATCCCGATTGGCGCCGACCGCGAAGTGAAGGTCGATCGCGAAGCCCTGCGTGCCTCGCTGCAGCGCGCCGCGATCCTGTCCAACGAGAAATACCGCGGCATCCGCGTGGAAGTCTCGCCGGGCAACCTGAAGATCAGCGCGCACAACCCCGAGCAGGAAGAAGCCCAGGAAGAGATCGAGGCCGATACCACGGTCAGCGATCTGGCCATCGGCTTCAACGTGAATTACCTGCTGGACGCGCTGTCGGCGTTGCGCGATGAGTACGTGGTGATCCAGCTGCGCGATTCGAACTCCTCGGCCCTGGTGCGTGAAGCCAGCAGCGAGAAGTCGCGTCATGTGGTGATGCCGCTGCGGCTGTGACGGTTTGCGGTGGTTCCACGTGGAACCGCAGTGTTCAGGAGACCCGGCCTTGTGCCGGGTTTTCTTTTTCCTGAGCCCGGTGTTCCACGTGGAGCATTGCCTGCCGTCAGCCAAGCGCGATGATTCCCGGTGCCCGGCCATCCGTCATTCCACTTTGTCGATCCTTGGTTTCCTGCTGCCTTACCGTGAAGTCTGGCCGGGGTCTGTTTCCAGCAGCTGCGGCCTGCGAAGAGCGTGGAACGCACGGTATGAACAGATCCGATCCGACGCCCGGTGCCCGGCTGGAATGTGCGCTTCTTTCGGCCTCTGGATCGCAGCTCTATGCTTTAAAAACTGTATATAAATCTAAAGCTAGGTGGTGGTGGTAGGGCCAGAATCGGTTGAAAAGTACCTTATCTTGTTGAATTTGAAGAGAAAATAGGGGGCGAAACCCCCTGTAGAAGGGGGCCTGGGCCTGGGGGTGATCCTGTGGATATCTTTCTGGCCGGAAATTTCTGCCTTTTTATCCACAGCCAGTACATGGGTTGTGCATAAGTCATACAGACCCCCTGTGGATAGCGGAATGTGGCCCCCTTGGATTTCGCGAGATCTGAAAGCAGGTGCGCTGCCCTGCCGTGCAGATTTCAAGAATTTTCCGCCCATCGACTGTGAACGGGCCTGGTTGCCGGTGAATTCGCCCGTTTTTCCTTGAAATCTGCAGGGCTGCAGCCCTGCGCGGCCCGCAGATTTCAAGGAATTCGCAGGTCTCCCGGCGGCTGGAATCCATCGATCAGGCCGCGCTCGTCCCGATGGCGACGCTACCGCTACCAGCGGCGGTGTTTACCCACCACGCCCGTGAAACCGGCGCGATGCAGTAAGCTGATCGATTGCCCCTACCCGTCTGCCGCCCAGCGCGGCCGTGATCGTACGCATGCATATCCGCCGTCTTTCCCTGCACCAGGTCCGTCGTTTCGACAGCGTCGAACTTGCGCCACAACCGGGCATCAACCTGATCACCGGTGACAACGGTGCCGGCAAGACCAGCGTACTGGAGGCCCTGCACGTGATGGCCTATGGGCGCAGTTTCCGCGGCCGGGTGCGCGATGGCCTGGTACGGCAGGGCCAGGAGGCGCTGGAAGTATTCGTGGAGTGGGACGAACAGCGCGAAGGTGCGGTCAGTTCCACGCGGCGCAAGGCCGGCCTTCGTCACAGCGGCCAGGAATGGAAGGGCCGGCTGGACGGAGAAGGTGTCGCCCAGCTGGGTAACCTGTGTGCGGCCCTGGCCGTAGTGACCTTCGAGCCGGGCAGCCACGCCCTGGTCAGTGGCGGCGGCGAACCGCGCCGGCGCTTCCTCGATTGGGGCTTGTTCCACGTGGAACCAGACTTCCTGGCGTTGTGGCGGCGCTATTCGCGGGCGCTGAAGCAGCGCAATGCGCTGCTCAAGCAGGGCGGGCATCCGCAGGCACTGGATGCCTGGGACCACGAGCTGGCCGAGGCCGGTGAGCCGCTGACGACCCGGCGCCAACACTATCTGGAGCGGCTGCAGCAGCGCACCATCGATCTGGCCGATGTGCTCGCACCGAATCTGGGCATCCAGTCGCTGACACTCAGCCCGGGCTGGCGCAAACAGGAGTTCTCGTTGTCCGACGCGCTGTTGCTGGCGCGCGACCGCGACCGCATGGCCGGCTATACCTCGGTGGGCCCGCATCGCGCCGACTGGAGCGTGGGCTTTGCCAGTATTCCCGGCCGTGATGCGCTGTCGCGCGGCCAGGCCAAGCTCACCGCGCTTACCTGCCTGCTGGCCCAGGCCGAGGACTATGCCGAGCAGCGCGGGGAATGGCCGGTGATCGCCCTGGATGACCTGTCCTCGGAACTGGACCGCAACCATCAGGCGCGGGTGCTGGAACGGCTGAAGGCCGGGCCGGCGCAGATCTTCATCACCGCCACCGAGATTCCGGCAGCACTCGGCACGGCTACCGATATCACCCGGTTCCACGTGGAACATGGGCAGGTCCAACCTGTGCCATAGTGGACCCCCAGGGGCTGCCCATGCCCGACTGGTATAATTGCGGTCGCAACCCCTTATTACTCGGCGCCCCGCCGCAACGCGGTGGCCCGACCTGCGGAGCCTATGGCAAGCGCAATGACTGAAGAACTGAACACCCCGGCAAACAACGGCAACTACGACGCCAACAGCATCACGGCCCTGGAAGGTCTGGAGGCGGTCCGCAAGCGTCCTGGCATGTACATCGGCGACGTCCATGACGGCACCGGTCTGCACCACATGGTGTTCGAGGTGGTCGACAACTCCATCGACGAAGCCCTGGCTGGTCACGCCGACAACGTGTCGGTCATGATCCACGCCGACGGCTCGGTGTCGGTGTCGGACAACGGCCGCGGCATCCCCACCGGCAAGCACGAGCAGATGAGCAAGAAGCTCGACCGCGAGGTCTCCGCTGCCGAAGTGGTGATGACCGTCCTGCACGCCGGCGGCAAGTTCGATGACAACAGCTACAAGGTCTCCGGTGGCCTGCACGGCGTGGGCGTCAGCGTGGTCAACGCGCTGTCGCAGAAGCTGGTGCTGGACATCTACCAGGGCGGTTTCCATTACCAGCAGGAATACGCCGACGGCGCGGCGGTGTACCCGCTGAAGCAGGTCGAAGCCAGCACCAAGCGCGGCACTACCCTGCGCTTCTGGCCGTCGGTGAAGGCCTTCCACGACAACGTGGAATTCCATTACGAGATCCTGGCCCGCCGCCTGCGCGAGCTGTCCTTCCTGAACTCCGGCGTCAAGATCGTGCTGGTCGATGAGCGCGGCGATGGCCGCCGCGACGACTTCCATTACGAAGGCGGCATCCGCAGCTTCGTCGAGCATCTGGCACAGCTGAAGACCCCGCTGCATCCGAACGTGATCTCGGTGACCGGCGAGTCCAACGGCATTACCGTGGAAGTGGCGCTGCAGTGGACCGATTCCTACCAGGAAACGATGTACTGCTTCACCAACAACATCCCGCAGAAGGACGGTGGCACCCATCTGGCCGGCTTCCGCGGCGCGCTGACCCGCGTACTGAACAACTACATCGAACAGAACGGCATCGCCAAGCAGGCCAAGATCAACCTGACCGGCGATGACATGCGCGAAGGCATGATCGCGGTGCTGTCGGTAAAGGTGCCCGACCCCAGCTTCTCCAGCCAGACCAAGGAAAAGCTGGTCAGCTCGGACGTGCGCCCGGCGGTGGAAAGCGCCTTTGGCCAGCGCCTGGAAGAATTCCTGCAGGAAAACCCGAACGAAGCCAAGGCGATCGCCGGCAAGATCGTCGATGCGGCGCGTGCGCGCGAAGCGGCGCGCAAGGCCCGCGACCTGACCCGCCGCAAGGGCGCGCTGGACATCGCCGGCCTGCCCGGCAAGCTGGCCGACTGCCAGGAAAAAGACCCGGCACTGTCCGAACTGTTCATCGTCGAGGGTGACTCGGCAGGCGGCTCGGCCAAGCAGGGCCGCAACCGCAAGAACCAGGCGGTGCTGCCGCTGCGCGGCAAGATCCTCAACGTGGAACGCGCCCGCTTCGACCGCATGCTCGCCTCGGACCAGGTCGGTACGCTGATCACCGCGCTGGGCACCGGCATCGGCCGCGATGAATACAACCCGGACAAGCTGCGCTACCACCGCATCATCATCATGACCGACGCCGACGTCGACGGCGCGCACATCCGTACGCTGCTGTTGACCTTCTTCTACCGGCAGATGCCCGAACTGATCGAGCGCGGCCATATCTACATCGGCCTGCCGCCGCTGTACAAGATCAAGCAGGGCAAGCAGGAGCTGTACCTGAAGGACGACCCGGCGCTGGACGCCTACCTGGCCAGCAGCGCGGTGGAAAACGCCTCGCTGATTCCGGCCGATGGCGAGCCGGGCATTGAAGGCGTCGCCCTGGAAAAACTGCTGCTCTCCTACGCCTCGGCGCAGGAAACCATTGCCCGCAACGGCCACCGCTACGACCGCCAGGTGCTGGAAGCCCTGGTCGATTTCACCCCGATGGACCTGGAGCACCTGCGTCGCGCCGGTGCCGATGAGGGCCTGGCCGCGCTGGCCAAGCGATTGAACCAGGGCAGCCTGGGCTCCCCGCGTTTCAGCCTGGAACTGCAGGAGCCCACCGAGCAGCGCCCCGCCGCGTTGCTGGTCACCCGTCGCCACATGGGCGAAGAGATGATCCAGGTGTTGCCGCTGTCGGCCTTTGAAAGCGGCGAACTGCGTGCCCTGCACCAGTCCTCGCTGCTGCTGTATGGCCTGGTTCGCGCCGGCGCCAAGATCAGCCGTGGCGCCAAGTCGGTGGAGATCGGCAGCTTTGCCGAGGCGCGCAACTGGTTGCTGGAAGAAGCCAAGAAGGGCCGCCAGATCCAGCGCTTCAAGGGCCTGGGTGAAATGAATCCGGAACAGCTGTGGGATACCACGGTGAACCCCGATACCCGCCGCCTGCTGCAGGTCCGCATCGAAGATGCGGTGGCAGCCGACGAGATCTTCAGCACCTTGATGGGCGATGTGGTGGAACCGCGCCGCGATTTCATCGAGGACAACGCGCTGAAGGTCGCCAACCTGGATATCTGACACAATCGGGTCAGGGCCGGCCGGTTGCGACCTGCAACCTGGCCGGCATCCGTCCCCCGATGCCAGGAATCCGATGTCCGCAACCGCTCCGGCGTCCATGACGCCTCCGCTGCCCCCGTTGTCGCCTGCTGCGCCCGGCCCCCGGTCAGGTTCGGCAGTGGCCGGATTCTTCATCGACCTGGGCATCGCCATCGTCACCCTGTTCGGGCTGAGCCTGGTCAGCGGCCTGGTCTGGGGTGCCTACCGCGGTGCGGTGGTTGCCACCGCAGCCAAGCGCGCTGGCGGCACGGTGGATCCTACGGCCCTCGCCCAGCAACTGGGTCAACCCGGGGCACTGGCGCAGATCCTGATGGCCGTCGTCGCCACTGGCGGTGCCGCGCTGCTGCTGTACTTCCTGCGCCGGCGCGCCACGCCCGGTGAACGCAGCACGTCCCTGCAGGCGCTCAGGCGCCGCTCCACCTGGGGCTGGACCCTGCTGGTGGCCACCTGCGTGGTGATCGGCAGCAACCTGATCGCCTTCCTGGCCAAGCAGGCCGGCATCGAACCGGTCCCGACCAACCTGGCCCTGATGGAACAGGCCCTGGCCCGCTTCCCCTGGTTCCTGGCCGTGTTCGCCATCGTGCTGGCCCCGGCCTACGAGGAACTGCTGTTCCGCCGCGTCCTGTTCGGGCGCCTGTGGCAGGCCGGCCGCCCGCTGCTGGGCATGCTGCTGAGCAGCTTGGCGTTCGCCCTGGTCCATGAAATTCCCGGCACCAGCGCCAACGGCCCCTGGGAAATCGCCCAGTTGTGGCTGGTCTACGGCAGCATGGGGGCGGCGTTCGCCTGGTTGTACCAGCGCACCGGCACCCTGTGGGCGCCGATCGTGGCGCACGCGCTGAACAATGCCATCGCCCTGGGGGCGCTGGTATTCCTGGGCCTGCATTGAGCGGCCGCGCGTGGGCCATCACCTGCCACGCACGTGCCTGAACGTCGCCCATTGTTGACGGGAACGACAACAAAATTTTACGCACCGTCGTTCCACACTGCAGATATGAACAAGGGGGACTTGCGATGAAACCAGTTCTGTTGGGTGTTGCCATTGCGCTGCTGGTCAGTGCCTGCGCCACCACCACTTCGCCCACCGGGCGCCGGCAGATGGTCGGCGGTGTGTCGCAGGCCGAACTGGACCAGCTGGGCGCCCAAGCGTTCACCCAGACCAAGCAGAAGGAAAAAGTCAGTACCGACGGCCGCCAGAACGGCTACGTGCAGTGCGTGGTCAATGCGCTGGTCGCGCAGCTGCCACCGCAATACCGTGGCGTCCGGTGGGAAACGGCGGTGTTCGTCGACAAGGAACCCAATGCCTTTGCGCTGCCCGGCGGCAAGGTCGGGGTCAACACCGGGATCCTCACCGTGGCCAAGAACCAGGACCAGCTGGCGGCGGTGATCGGCCATGAAATCGGCCATGTGATCTCGCGCCACCACGAGGAACGCCTGACCCGCCAGATGGGCGCGCAGACCGGCCTGGCCGTGCTGGGCGCGCTGGCTGGCGCCGCCTATGGCGATGGCGCCGCCGGCACGGTCAACCAGCTCGGCGGCATGACCGCGCAGACCGCCTTCCTGCTGCCCGGCTCGCGCACCCAGGAAAGCGAGGCCGATGTGGTCGGGCAGCGGCTGATGGCCGAAGCCGGGTTCGACCCGGCCCAGGCGGTCAACCTGTGGCAGAACATGATGGCCGCCAGCGGCGGGCGGTCCCCGCAATGGCTGTCCACCCACCCCGACCCGGCCAACCGGATCCGCGAACTGCAGCGCGACGCGCCTGCGCTGAGTGGGGTCTACCAGCAGGCCCAGGCCGCCGGCCGCAAGCCCAGGTGCGGCTGATGCGACCAAAGGATGCTGTATTGCAGCATCGGAAACGATTTCTCACGCCATGAGTTTCTGATACGTTTGGCGGCTCAGATTTTTCTGACAGTCCGTTTTGATGCCGCCGCGGCGGTTCGATCGAGGTGAAAGATGATTTTCAGCAACCACAAGCAAGCCGTCCTTTCCGTCCTCATCGCGACCGCAGTCGGTGGCGCCATGGTCACCGATGCGTTCGCCCAGTCCTCGCGCTCGGCCGAACGTGGCAACCGCGGTGGCAAGCAGCAGGCCAAGGCCGAAGCGCTGTACCCCAACGCGACCCGCCAGGAGCCCAGCGTCAAGGCCTCGCCCAAGCTCGGCAGCAAGCTGCAGAAGCTGATTGACAGCTACAACGAGCAGAAGTTCCCGGAGACCCGCGCCCTGGGCGACGAGATCCTGGCCAACAGCGCCGCCAACACCTACGACAAGTCGCTGGCCGCCCAGCTGGCCTCGCAGGCCGCCTACCAGACCGAAGACAACGCCGCTGCCAAGAAGTACCTGCAGCAGGTGCTGGAGTTCAACGGCCTGGACAACAACGGCCACTACCAGTCGATGTTGATGCTGGCCCAGCTGCAGCTGCAGGATGACGAGACCGCCCCCGGCCTTGCCACCCTGGACAAGTACTTCGCCGAAACCAAGTCGTCCAAGCCCGAAGAACTGGTGATCAAGGGCCAGGCCCTGTACCAGACCCAGCGCTATGCCGACGCCATCCCGGTGCTGCAGCAGGCCATCGCCGGCGCTGCCGAGCCCAAGGACAGCTGGAACCAGCTGCTGATGGCCGCCATGGCCGAGGCCGGCCAGACCGGTGAAGCGGTCAAGCAGGCCGAAGCGATCGTGGCGCGCACCCCCAACGACAAGAAAGCCCAGCTGAACCTGGCCAGCATGTACATGCAGGCCGACCAGATGGACAAGGCCGCCGCGGTGATGGACAAGCTGCGTGCGGCGGGCCAGCTCACCGAAGAGCGCGAGTACAAGCAGCTGTACTCGATCTACGCCAATACCGAGAACAAGGAAAAGGACGTCATCGCGGTCATCAACGAAGGGTTGGAGAAGGGCATCCTGAAGCCGGACTACCAGGTTTACCTGGCGCTGGCCCAGTCCTACTACTACTCCGACCAGGTGCCGAAGGCAGTCGAAGCGTGGCAGAAGGCCGCCCCGCTCTCCAAGGACGGTGAAACCTACTTGAATTTGGCACGCGTTTTGCATGCCGAAGGACGCATCCCGGAGGCCAAGCAGGCCGCCCAGCAGGCGCTGGCGAAGGGTGTGAAGAACCAGGCCGATGCCAAGAAAATCATCAACCTGAAGTAAGTAGGAATAACGCCTGAACGCCTGCCACAGTGATGCGCAGGCGCTCAGGATTGGTATAAGCTTGGAGGTTCCTGCGGTGTCATGCACCGCTGATCATGGGCTACCTGTCCCCGGGTATCCCGGCCCCACTAATGAGCTCTTGGCGCATGACGGAACAACTAGTCGTTCACAGGTACGAACAACGCGATGACACCGGCTTCAGCTGGCCGCGAATCGTGGGTATCGCTTTTGTAATCGCACTGCATCTCGCCGCCTTCATGATGCTTCTGATCCCGGCCGTGGCCCCCAAGGCCGCTGCGGAGAAAGAACGCAACATCATGGTGACCCTGGTCGACGCTCCGCCGCCGCCCCCACCGCCGCCGCCGCCGCCGCCGCCGACCGATACGCCGCCTCCGCCGGTGAAGAATCTGTCGCCGCCGAAGCCGTCGCCGGTACCACCGCCGCCGCAGCCGCCGATCGTCGATGTGCCGCAGCCGCGCGCCAACGACATCGTTACGCCGCCGTCGCCGCCCTCACCGCCGGCGCCGCCGAGCCAGATCGAGGCCAGCGTCGACATTTCCTCGAAGAACATGAACCCCCCGCGTTACCCGCCGGCAGCATTCCGCGCAGGTATCCAGGGTGAAGTGATCCTGATCATTGATGTCGATGCCAATGGCAACGTCACCAATGTGTCGGTCGAACGGTCCAGCCGTAACCGTGACCTCGACCGCGCCGCAATGGAAGCAGCTCGCAAGTGGAGCTTCCGTTCTGCGGAGTCGGGCGGGAAGAAGGTCGCAGGTCGCGTTCGCGTCCCGGTCAACTTTGCGCTGAACTGATGGTCGTCGGTGGCCTGCCGGCCACCGTTCCGTCGGTTATTTCAAGCAACACCATTCATCACCACACACAACAAAGGTAAGCGTCATGCTGCAGGAACTCTTCATCGCCGCTGCTGCTGGGGGCAACCCGTCGAACGCCCTCTCGCAGATGGGCTTCGAGCACTTGATCCACGAAATGACCACCAAGCCGGGTGATTTCGCCGTCTCCTGGGTCGTGCTGCTGACCCTGATCATCATGTCGGCCATGTCCTGGTACTGGACCGTCATCAACATCTTCCGTGCTACCCGCCTGAAGAGCGCTGCCGACAAGGTCGTGAGCCTGTTCTGGGATACCCCGAACGCCCAGGACGCCATCCGCGCCATGGAAGAACAGCCCGCTTCCGAGCCGTTCTCCAAGATCGCCCTGGACGCTGCCCAGGCAGCTGCCCATCACCAGCGTGCCGAAGGCGGCGCCACCGGTGGTGGCCTGGGTGAGAACCTGAGCCGTTCGGAGTTCGTCGACCGCGCCCTGCGCCAGGCCGTCACCCGCGAAAGCAACAACCTGCAGTCGGGCATGACCCTGCTGGCCACCGTCGGCGCAACCGCTCCGTTCGTCGGTCTGCTGGGTACCGTGTGGGGCATCTACGGCGCGCTGATCAAGATCGGTGCCACCGGTTCCGCCTCGATCGACGCCGTTGCAGGCCCGGTGGGTGAAGCACTGATCATGACCGCCATCGGTCTGTTCGTGGCTATCCCGGCCGTGTTCGCCTTCAACTTCTTCAGCAAGATCAACAGCGCCACGATCAGCAAGTTCGATACGTTCGCTCACGACCTGCACGACTTCTTCGCCACCGGTTCGCGCGTCCGCTAATTGCGACGCGCTTTACCCAGCGAGAACGTAGTCAACACGATCTAGACGGAGCCCGTTATGGCTTTCAGTAGTGGTAACAGCGGCGGCCCCATGGCCGACATCAACGTTACGCCCCTCGTGGACGTGATGCTGGTGCTGCTGATCATCTTCATCATCACGGCGCCTCTGATGTCCCACAAGGTCAAGGTGGATCTGCCGGAGGCCAACCTGGTGCAGAGCCCGGAAGACGCTGAAAAGCGTTCGGGCCCGATCACCCTGGCAGTCAAGGAAGACGGCTCGATCTACTGGAACGACGAGGAAATCAACAAGCAGACGCTCGAGTCGCGCTTGGCGACCGCCGCCCAGCAGACCCCGCAGCCGCCGCTCAATCTGCGTGGTGACCGCACCACCAAGATGCGGGTCATCAACGAGATGACCAAGATTGCGCAGGAACAGGGCATGCTCGACGTTGGCTTCGTTGCCACCAAAGAGAAGGGGCAGTAAGCCATGGCGTTCAGTACCGGTGGTAACAAAGGCCCCATGGCCGACATCAACGTCACGCCCCTCGTGGACGTGATGCTGGTGCTGCTGATCATCTTCATCGTCACCGCGCCGATCATGACCTACCCGATCGCCGTGGACCTGCCGCAGCGCGTGCTCAACCCACCGCCGCAGCTGGTCGAGCCGCCGCCGCCGATCGAACTCAAGATCGACGCCAGCAACCAGGTCTCGTGGAACAACAGCCCGGTCGCAACCGCCGAGTTGCAGCAGCGGATGGAGCAGGAGGTCCAGAAGGACCCGACCAACCAGCCGGAACTGCGCATCGACGCCAGCCCGGACTCGGAGTACGACGTGATGGCCAAGGTGTTGGCTGCCGCGAAGAATGCCCAGATGAAGAAGATCGGCTTCGTACAGCAGTAATCAGCAAGACTGCAGTCATGACGCGACTGGAAAACGCCCCTGGAAACAGGGGCGTTTTTTTTGCCTGGGCCTCATGCCCACCCCGGGCCACCCGGACCGCTATCATCGGCGCATGCCCACCACCTACTTCGCCCTGACCGACTGGCTGGACGCCGTGCCGCACCTGCGCCCGCTGCTGGTCATCGCCTACCTGCTCTACCTGCTGTGGCTGACCGGCTGGATCATGCTGCAGAAGCGCGAACCGGTGGCGACGCTGAGCTGGATCCTGTCGCTGGCCGCCCTGCCCTATCTCGGCCTTTTCATCTACTACCTGCTCGGCCCGCAGAAGGTAAAACGGCAGCGCCTGCGTCGCGGCCGCGCGCGTTCGGGCATGGAGCACTACAGCAGCGTATGCCCGCCCGATGCCGACTGCACCGAGCTGGCCAAGATCGCCCAGGCCACCACCGGGCTGGCCCCATCCTCGGCCACCGAGGTGGAATGGCTGGTGGACGGCGCGGCCACCTACCGCGCCCTGCTCGCGGCGGTGGCGCAGGCGCAGGACCACGTGCATGTGGAGTACTACATCTTCAACCCCGACCACGCCGGCACCGCGCTGCGCGATGCACTGGTCGAGCGCGCCCGCGCCGGCGTGCGGGTGCGTCTGCTGCTCGACGCGGTGGGTTCGTCGCTGATCCGCCAACGCTTCCTGCAACCCCTGCTGGACGCCGGTGGCGAAGTGGCCTGGTTCCATCCGCGGCAGCTGCTCAAGCCGTTCAAGCGTCCGTGGATGAACATGCGCACCCACCGCAAGCTGGTGGTCATCGACGGCCGCGTGGCCTTCACCGGCGGGATCAACATCACCGACGAGGAAGACGAGAGCCGCCGCCCCGATGCCTACCGCGACCTGCACATGCGCCTGACCGGGCACGTGGTGCGCAGCCTGCAACTGGTGTTCGTCGAAGACTGGATCTACGCCACCGGGCAGGAACCGGCGCGCCTGGAGATCGCCCCGCTGTGGCCGCACGACGTGCCCAGCCGCCAGGAGGGCCGCATCCACGCCCAGGTCCTGGTGTCCGGCCCGGATTCCTCCTGGGAGACCATCCACCGCCTGCAGGTGGCCGCCATCCACGAAGCGCGCGAACGGGTCTGGTTGGTCACGCCCTACTTCGTCCCCGGCGAAGCGGCGCGCATGGCGCTGACCTCGGCCGCCCTGGGCGGGCTGGACGTGCGCCTGCTGGTGCCGAAGATGAGCGATTCCTGGTTCGTCACCCAGGCCGCGCGCTCCTACTTCGACGAGCTGCTGCAGGCCGGGGTCAAGATCTACGAGTACGGCCCGCGCATGCTGCATACCAAGGCCTTCATCGCCGATCACGATGTCTGCATCGTCGGCAGCGCCAACTTCGATCACCGCAGCTTCCGGCTCAATTTCGAGCTGTCGATGATGCTGGTCGATGCCGATCGGGTGGCCGCGCTGGAGCAGATCCTGGCGGCCGAATTCGATGCCTCGGTGCGGGTGCACAACGAGCGCCAGCGTTCGCTGTGGCGGCACCGCGTGCCCGAGGCGTTCGCGCGGCTAGCCTCGCCGCTGCTGTAGTCCCGCGCCCACGTGGAACCGGCAGGGGCTGCGGCGCTACACTGCCCCGGTCCACGGGGAGAAAGACAATGTACTGGCTGTTCCTGCTGCTGGCGCTGGGCTGTTTCGGCCTGGCGATGAAGACCCCGCACATGGGGCTGATGCTGCTGTCGTTGCTGGGCACGCTGGTGTTCCTGCTGATCTGGGTACGTGGCCTATACCTGGCGCGCTTTGGCAACCTGCAGCGCGATATCTCCAGCGTGATCGACCCGGCCGAGCTGCGCCGCCTGCGCGAGCAGGCGCAGGCCCGCCAGCAACCGGCCCAAGACGACTCCGACACACCGTAATCCCATGACCCAGCTCAGCGTCAACGTCAACAAGATCGCCGTGCTGCGCAACTCGCGCGGTGGTGCCGACCCGGATGTGCTGCAGGCCGCGCGTGCCTGCCTGGATGCCGGTGCGCACGGCATCACCGTGCATCCACGCCCGGACCGCCGGCATATCCATGCCGAGGACGTGCTGGCGCTGGCGGCGCTGACCGCCGCGCGCGGTGTCGAGTTCAATATCGAGGGCAACCCGTTCGCGCCGCCGCGGCAGGGCTATCCCGGCCTGCTGCCGCTGTGCGCGCAGACCCGCCCGGCACAGGCCACGCTGGTGCCCGATGGCGACGGCCAGCTCACCTCCGACCACGGCTTCGACTTCGCCCGCGACGCCGAACGGCTGCGCCCGCTGATCGCCGAGCTGAAGACGTATGGCTGCCGGGTCAGCCTGTTTGTCGACGCCGGCAACCCGGACCTGGCCCAGGCAGCGGCGATCGGTGCCGACCGCATCGAGCTGTACACCGGCCCCTATGCCGAGGCCCACGCCGCCGGCGATGCCGACGCCATGCTGGCCTTGTTCGCCGACGCCGCCCGCCGCGCCCAGGCCGCCGGGCTGGGGGTCAATGCCGGGCATGACCTGTCGCAGCACAACCTGCGCCAGTTCCTGGCCGCCGTACCGCAGGTGCTGGAAGTCTCCATCGGCCATGCCCTGATCAGCGAAGCACTGTATGCCGGCCTGGACGCCACCGTGAAGGGCTACCTGCGCCTGCTGTAAGGCGTGCATCGACCAACGGTCGATGCCTACCGGGGACAGTGCATCGCCCCCACGGTCGATGCCCACCACCGAAGCCGTGGCGCCGACCCCGCTCTGCGCCGGCCGGCGGCCAAAAGCCCCGGTAGGAACCGACCGTTGGCCGGTTCGCCCCACAGCGCGCCAAGGGCAGTGCCGGCCGCTGGCGGGCTCCCCATGATCTCGATCGCGGCCGCCATCCCGCGCCAACCCAGCCTGTGGACAACTCTGGGGGCCAAACCGCCCGCCGGCCCCGCAACGCCAGTGATAGCCTCGATTCCGCTTCCCTTGCCGCCCGTGGTTAGTAATACTACTAACCATGCACACGCCCTCGCCAGCCCCCTGCCGCAGCCGGACGTCGCAATCCCTGCGACGCCGCGCCGCTAGCCTCTGATCATGGGTATCGCAATCAAAGGCCGGGGTTCCACCACGCACCTGGCGGGCCGCTTCGAGGTCACCGTCAGCGAAGCGGTGGACGATGGCTGGGAGGCCGACGACGGCGAGGAATTCGCCGCCCCGCGCCTGCGCACCGAAGTACGCGCCGAAACCGCGCGCAGCATCATCAGCCGCAACAAGTCGCCCGACGTGGGCTTCAGCCAATCGGTGAACCCGTATCGCGGTTGCGAGCACGGTATCAATACCCCCTGATTGTTCAATGAGTAAATGCCTATAGATCAATCAGTTAAGGCGGAAATAGTGAACACATCAGCTGGACAGAAATGCGTGCAAAGCGCCGGCCAACTCGTCGTTCCCGGACGAGTTAGTCAACGCTCGTGTATTGCAAAGTGAGTTAGAGCCCTGCGGCGAGTAACAAGGCAGACATCGACGTGCCCAACCCATCGGCCACGCGCTCCAACGTGGCGAGAGTGACGTTCTTCTCGCCGCGTTCGATCTTGCTGTAGTAGGCGCGATGCATCTCGATGTGGTCCGCAAAGCCTTCTTGACTGAGCCCAAGAGCAACGCGATGCGCACGGATCACATCTGCAAGTTTTGCTTGATTCGTATGCTCGACCATACGAAGAAGCTTGTGGTTCCAGTACTTTAAAGACTACGCCTATAAAGGTAGTCTATTTATAAGTACTGGACGTCTCTCTCATGAACTTTTACCTCGTATGTCCGGAACTGGAGTTCACTCTTGAACTTCCCTTCTCTCCCCTGGGCAGGGAGCAAGTCGTCAGGCAAGTGCGTCGAATGCAGGAAGAGGAGGGGCAGGCCAGAAGCTTCGAGTACCGCCTAGCAGAAGAGCTGTCAAAGCTCATCCCTCAACTCACTGATTGGGATATCAAGCCGCCCACCGGTGCACAGATGGCGTACGCGACTTCGCTATGCGCACAGCTGGGCATTCCCCTGCCCGCAGCAACACGCCGATCGCGTGCATTGATGCAAACCTTCCTGGCCGAAGCGAAGGCACTCGCCGGCGAACGCTACCAATGAAGGTCTACCGCAAATCATAGCTGTGGATAAGCCTGGGTAGAACGTTCTATATAGATGCCCGAACGGCCTACAGCTAACTGAATCTCTGGGTATTGCGGTGGCTGTGGTTAGCAATAATACTAACCGCCTGTCCTTCCCGGGTTGGCGCTATGGAACAGGATGCCCGAAAGGCACAAGTTCCCATCAAAGGTAGAGGTGCCGCATCGCGCGTCTCAAGCCGCTTCGATACCACAGCAACCGTGGGGGTTGATGATGGGTGGGAGTCCGTCTATCAGGGGATGGAAGACGAGCCGCGATTGCGAACTCAGGTACAGGAAGAGCGAGCGCGGACGGTCATCAGCCGCAACTCGTCACCTGACGTCGGCTTCAGCGCATCGGTCAATCCGTACCGCGGGTGCGAGCATGGGTGCGTCTATTGCTTTGCACGCCCTTCTCATTCCTATCTCAGCCTCTCACCTGGCTTGGACTTCGAGACTCGCCTCTTTGCAAAGACGAACGCGCCTGAACGACTCAGTGCAGAGATCAGCAAGTCGAACTATAAGTGCGCCCCGATTGCGTTGGGGATCAACACCGACGGCTATCAGCCGATTGAAAGGAACTACCAAATTACACGCCAATGCCTAGAGGTGCTTGCTGACGCAAAGCATCCGGTGAGCCTCGTCACCAAGAGCGCCCTGATCACCAAGGACATCGACTTGCTGGCCTCGATGGCCAAAGATCGGCTGGTAACGGTCTACTTCTCAGTCACCACGCTCGATAGGAAGCTATCGGCAAAACTCGAGCCGCGAGCCGCCGCTCCCCACGCCAGGCTGCGAGCAATGAAGCAGCTGCAGGAGGCCGGAGTGCCGGTAGGCGTCCTTATCGCGCCCGTCATCCCCATGATCACCGACCAGGATCTGGAAGCTATCCTTCAGGCCGCCTACGAGCACGGCGCGAGGGCTGCAGGCTACGTGCTTCTCAGGCTGCCCAACGAGATCAAGGACATCTGGAGAGAGTGGCTCGAGCTGCACTACCCGGATCGAGCCCAGCACGTGCTTAGCCTGATGCGGCAGATGCATGGTGGAAAGGAGTACGACGCCAGCTTCGGCACCAGGATGTCCGGGACGGGCCCGGTGGCCGACCTGATCCGCAAACGGTTTGAGAAGAAGCATCGTGAGCTCGGATTCACCAGGCTGCCGGCGCTGGCCACCCATCTCTTCCAACCCCCTCAGGAAAAGTCTCCCCAGGGGCAGCTCTTCTAGATCTGAGAAATTCGGTATGAAGGCCTCAATCTGTAGCATCCGGCTCAGAGCCGCTGCCGCGAGCTTCAAAGCGGTCTTTGAATAGTGGGACCAGGCAAAGATGCCACATCAGCCAGCAAGCATAGATGGAATCGCCGGAGTAGGCTTGGCCATCGCTTGTCGTTCCGTGCGCGATGGCGTGACGAAGCCCCGGGCCGGAGCGAGTAAGGAACACTCGCTCAATGTCATCAATCACGGACGCGCTGAAGATGGCCTCCAGCTCACCGCGATGATTCTTGTACAACTGCGTAATGCTCATGTCCTCTTGGGTTCCAGAATCCTCATCGTGACGAACAACATCGACGTCATGTCCTTTCAGGACATAGATCAGCGAGGCCTCCAGCAGCGGAGTCAGGATGAACAAGGCCGACGTCATATCACCATGCAGAAACGCCAGAATGCCCTTGGAAAAGGTCTCCGTGAGATCAGGAGGAACGAATGGGCTTTTCCGGCAGAGAGGGAAGACCTCGTCCAGTGATACTGAGTGCTTGCTGGCCAACTGGTATACAACGACAGCGATCCGGCCCCGCACTACAGTCTCTCGATAGATCCCCTCCTGCCTCGCGATAGCATGCTCCAAAGCGGCAGGATCAATGTTTCGCATGTCCGTTCCCGGAGAACGGAATCGAACATGGCCATCGGAATCGTGCTGCTGAACACCGAACATTGAACCTAGTGGATGCTTGCGCATCCCCTCCATTGCCTCTTCCTCAATGACCGAAGTTGGCCGGGGCCGGTGGATACCAGCAAGCAAGAAGAGAGCCTCCTCAATCGAGAGTCCCTGAGTCCGATCTTTCACAGCATTGACCAACTCGCTCAGATCAAACGAGTACCCACGGTTACCGAGATCAATACGGAAGAACGTCGCGGGAGCATGAGGTGGTGGCTAAGCAACCCCCGAGCTCTCCGCCAGCGAGTGAAGACGCGTGCCCGCGTTTACCCGCGCGCACCCGAACATCACCGTGCACCTTTCCGAGCGCACTGACCCGTTCGCGCTTGCCGGCAGTGGATTCGACGCCGCTGTGCACTTCGAGCACCCAGCCTGGACAGGTATGCGCACTTACCCGCTACTGCAGGAAGTGCTGGTACCGGTGTGCCATCCCGCGCTCATCAAGGGCGCAATGGCTCGCGTCACGCTGGACCAACTGCCCCGGCTGCACAGACGACAGAGTCCCGATGCTTGGCAGTGTTATGCCGAGAACGTCGGTATCGCTCTCGCTAACGCAGCGGTGGGTGCACGCTACGACCTTCATGCGATGCTGATTGAAGCAGCGCTTGCAGGCCTCGGAGTCGCCTTGGTGCCACGTCTCTATGTGGAGGCAGAGCTGGCGCAAGGCCGACTGGTTGCGCCATGGCCGCAAAGTGAGGCGGTGTCCAAGACATTCTGCCTGGTGCTGCCCGAACCGATCGGCCTAACTGCGGGCCCAGTGAATACGTTCGCGCAATGGTTGCTAGCGGAAGTTGGCAAGCGCGGAGCTGCAGATACGGCTTGCGACACGAGGACGCGACTCCACGATTAAAACGCACGGATGTAGCCGCATGTCCGCTTCCCTCCATAGACAGAAAAATGACGCGGCATTGGCCATTCTTCACATCCGGGCAGTTGTTGACAGCTCGAAGCGGGTGCAACAATCCGGGAAAAGGGTACCCCAATGCCGTCCAAAGCCAGCCTGACCTTTGACCACGCGATCCAAGACGCTGTCGACCTAGTCAACCACTTTGATCGTCTCAACACCTTGCCGCCACCGCCAGAGAATGAAGTCCTGAAAAGGGCTAGCTTGGTCATGGCCTTGGCGGCGCTCGAAACCTACTTCGAGGATCGACTTATGGAGGCAGTCGATGCATTGATCGGGAAAGGGGAATCCGACCTGGCGAGATTCATGCAGAACAGCCTAACCAACGACCTCAAGACCTTCCACACGCCAAGCACCGATCGAGTCAGGCCTATGTTCCAGAAGTATCTGGGGCTTGACATCACGGAGGGCTGGCACTGGAATCAGACCGAGGTGGCCGCGGCGCGCTCAGAGCTAAATGCCCTGGCCAAGAAGCGTGGTGACATTGCCCACCGGTCGGGCCGACCGGCTGCCGGGTCGCCTGCCAAGCATGCGGTGTCACGGGACGATCTGCGCCGGCACATTCACTTCATCCGGCAACTAGTCGCGGCGACGGACGCGGCCTTGGACCGCCAGCTCTAGTGCCCCCGAAGTCATCCACACGCGGCGTTGCTGCATTCATCCAGATGCTTCGTGGCAAAGATGTGGTGATGGATGGAGCGGTTATTCTTGGTCACGCGCCTGGCACGCAATCCAAGCAGGTTTCTGGGGCTTGAAGGGGCAGATCTAAGTTCCGGTGCAGTAGCCTCAACGCTGTCCGCACGCCTTCTTCGACAACGGGATGATAGAAGGGGCTGTCGATCATCTGTTGGACCGTATCCCTTCGCTGAACGCTCCACGAGAGTAGATGCCCAATGTGTTCGGCCGATGGGCCGACCATCTCTGCACCCAAGAAGGTTCCTGTGGCGCTGTCGGCGTAGACACGGACTACTCCGTGGTTCTCCAGCATGACCCGGCTGCGCCCCTGATCAGCGAACGATGCCTCTCCAACCTCAAAGGCGGCGCCACTCTCGGTCAACTGTCGGAACGTGGCGCCCGCCATCGCGATCTGGGGGTTGGAAAACACGATCCCCAGAGGCGCCCTGCGCGGTCGTGGGCGCACGTTTGGAAAGCGGCCCGCGTTGTCGCCTGCGATGCGGCCGTCGTCGGCGGCCTCATGAAGGATATCGGCCATCCCATTGGCATCCCCGGCAACAAAGATGTGAGGGCAGGTGCTCTGGCCGGTAGCGCGGTCGACAATGGGCAGCCCGTAGCTGTCCAAAGCAATACCGGCAGTATCCAGGCCGATTCCGAGCATGTTCGGCTTACGACCTGTCGCCGCAATCAGGTAGTCGAACGTCTCGGTACTGCGAACACCCACAGAATTCTCGGAGACCACTAATACTCGACCATCCTCGGTGAGCGAGGGTGTGACCTTTGCGCCCAGGCTTACAGGAACCTCTTCGGAGAAGATGCGCGTGGCCTCCGCCGCAACCACTGGGTCGCTCAGCGGCCCGATGAACCGACTGCGACCGTAAAGGCGAACCGTCACTCCAAGGCGATGCAGAGCCTGTGCCAACTCAAGGCCGATGACCCCGCTGCCAACAACGGCCACTGAGCTGGGCAGGTCAGTCCACTCAAAAACGTCATCGTTCACAAGAAGCCTGTCGCCCAGTGCCTCACGCCATGCCTCCGGAACGAAGGGACTGGACCCTGTCGCTACAACGATGCGATCGGCTTCCACGATGGTAGATGACCCGACCAGAAGCTCATGAGGGGAAAGGAACTTCGCCCTGCCACGAAGCCGGTGTTCCTCCGGCCATGCATCGACTGACTCCACGACGAAGCCCACGAAGCGGTCGCGCTCTTTGCGCACCCGATTCATCACTGCCCTTCCATCAACTTTGACCATGACCGGCATGACACCAAAGTTTGGTGCAAGCTTTAGCGTATGGGCAGCATCTGCGGCACTGATAAGCAGCTTGCTGGGCATGCAGCCAACCCTGGCACAAGTGGTTCCGTAGACACCACCTTCAATCACCACGATGCTGTCGGTATGCGCTTTGGCCGCGCGGTACGCCGTCATGCCAGCACTGCCGGCGCCAATGATGGCAACATCAACCTTGATACGAGTCATCTGAGACCTCTTTTCGCCAGTGCAGTGCAGATGCCTGCAGCACGATCGACGGAGACTGAACCAGCCTTCCCTTGGGGAGAGCCGATTCGAGCAGTTGGTAGATTCTGGTTCTCGCCTATTCGCCCGCGCTATCGAGTCGCTTCTGAGCCCAGAGAGCGATACGCGTTGCAGACAACGATCCCAAGAGTCGCCCAACTTCGCGGCCTTGGTCGTCATACATCAGGAGCATCGGCACAGCAGCGACCTTCAACGAGTCCAACAGCTGCGGATCCGTCGCTGCATTCACCTTGAGGAATCGGGCCCTTGCGCCCATTGCCTCGGCGGCGGCAGCAAAAGCAGGCTCCATCGTCTTGCAGGGAGGACACCACGGCGCCCCTATGTAGAGCAGGAGAGGACTGTTTGTGGAGCGCGCAGAGCGGTTGAATCCCACGGCATCCACCTCTTCTACCTTTCCAGCCCATGAAGGCACGGACGTGTTCATCGCTTCACCTTCTTTGCTACGTGGGCGCCGCATTGGGCGCCCGCATGGTTATGGCTTACTCGCCCTTAACGAACGGGGCAATCTGCTCGTGCAGAGCCTGCTTGGGCATCGCGCCAACAATTTCCTTGGCGACCTTGCCGTCCACAAAGACTTTCAGCGCGGGGATGGATCGCACCCCGAACTGCCGTGCCAGCTCGGGGTTCTGATCGATATCGACCTTGATCACCTGGAGCCTGCCTTCAAGCTCATCGGATATCTCCTCCAAGGAAGGAGCGATGGCCCGGCAAGGCGGGCACCACGGTGCCCAGAAGTCCACCAGCACCGGTGTTTTGCTTTGGATCACATCGGACTCAAAGTCGAAGGTGGTCGTGTTACGGGTTGCCATCTCACACCTCATCTGTGGCCCGCACGTGCGGGGTGGTTGATTAGACGGCTGCGGCGCCGTCGTAGGTCGGATAGTCCGTGTAACCCTTGGCTCCGATCACGCCGTAGAAGGTGGACGGATCAGGCTTTGCCAGCGGCCAGCCGTTCTTCATCCGCTCTACCAGGTCGGGGTTGGAGATGAAGTTGGTGCCGAACGCAATCAGGTCGAGCTCACCCTTGGCCAGTTCTGCTTCGGCCAGTTCCTGGGTAAAACCACCGGCACCGATCAGCGTGCCCTGATACGCCTTTCGGAACGCGGCGCCAAAGCCAGCCGGCGTGCCCGCTGCCGAGATCGTGGTCTGGTAGTTCAGATGCACGAACGCCAAGGTCCGCTCGTTAAGAGCCGGGGCCATGCTCGCCCACGCTTCAGCCTCGCCTTCGAAGGCCTCCATGTCGTAGATGCGACCAAACGGGGACACGCGAACACCTACCTTGTCGCCGCCAATTTCAGCCGCGACCGCGTCGATGGTTTCCAGCAGCAGACGCTGACGGTTCTCGATCGACCCACCATACTGGTCGGTGCGCGTGTTGAGCTTGCTGCTCAAGAACTGGTCGAACAGGAACGCGTTGGCGGCCATCAGTTCGACGCCATCGAAGCCAGCATCCATGGCACGACGCGCAGACGAGGCGAAGTCCTGAATGACACGCTTGACCTCATCGGTGGTCAGTGCGCGTGGCTTGCTCGGGAGCACCGGGCCTTCCTTGCCAGGCTCGACCCACGCATAGACCATCGTGGTGGTCGCCGGCACGTCACCCGACGACACCGGCGCGACGTTGCCCGGCTGTAGCGAGACGTGTGACAGCCGACCGACGTGCCAAAGCTGTGCAAAGATCTTGCCGCCGTTGGCATGCACCGCATCGGTGACTTTACGCCAGCCTTCGGTCTGCTCATCGGTGTAAAGACCTGGGGTGTAAAGGTATCCACGACCCTCGTCGGAGACCGGAAGGCCCTCAGTGATGATGAGGCCGGCCGATGCGCGTTGACCGTAATAGAGCGCAGTCAGCTCGCTTGGGGTGTTCTCAGGCGTGCGCGTGCGGGTCATCGGTGCCATGACGACTCGGTTTGCCAACGGCAGGCCGGACATGTCAAAGGTGGTAAAGAGCTTGTTCATAGCGGCATCTCTAATGGGTGTGCAGCCCCGCATTGGGGCTGCTTGTTGTTAGGCAGGATCCGACCAGCTGATGGCTCAGCCTTCAACGACTTCCAGTTTGGACACCATGCGGATCGCCTTGGAGAAGTTGGCCAGGTTCACCGAGGTCTTCGTCACCACCGCGTGCAGTTCTTCCAAGCGTTCGCGCGAAGCGTCCGTGTTCAGACGGACCACGTAGGTGACCTCGTCGTAGCCTGGGTTGACGCTTTCGTCCAAACCGAGGAAGCCACGCAGGTCCAGTTCGCCATCCGTCTCGATCTCCAGGCTATGGACGGTGATGCCCATGGCGGCTGCGTTCACCACGTAGCCCACGGTCAAGCAGGCATTGAGGGCTGCCATCAGGAGCTCCTGCGGATTGGGAGCCGAGTTCTGACCGAGCAGCTCATTCGGCTCATCGGCAGCAATCTCGAAGTGGCGCTCGTACTTCACCCCGGCCATGGAGTAGTGGTTGACCGTGGCGACAGAACGGGTCTGTCCGTCCCACTTCGTCTTTACGTTGAAGCGGGCGTTACGCTTGGATGCGTCTTCAGCGACGCCTTTGGCAAATTCCTGAAGAGCGGCGACGTCGATACCATTGGGCTTGTTGGTCATTTTCGTAGTTCCTTTCTGAGTGCGCTCACGCGCGGTGGGTCATCCGGGCGCTAAAGGCCGGGGCGTGACCGAATTGGGTTTTGGCTGAACAGATCTGTTGCTTTGACGGTCAAGGAATCAGTGCGCGCAGCCATCGATGCCGCAGCTTTCGCCTTCGCCGGCGACACTCATTGGAGCCGGCATCTCACGGGCCGCTTCAAGGATGGCGCGCTCAAATACGTCCACTTCTCGAGCACCGGAGACAAACACCTTGTTGTTGAACAAGAACAACGGCACGCCATTGGCGATCTGGTTTGCATCCATTTCATCGCGTCCGATCTCAGCGGCGATGCGCTCAGAGTCGAACTCGAACAAGGTGTCCGTCACGCCGACCTCTTTGGCAAGCGTGGCCAGCACGTCCTGGTCAAAGATGTCTATGCCATCGGTGGTCGCTGCTTTATAGATGCGCTCGCTCAGCAGCTGGGCCACCACCGGGGAGCGGATACTCTTGACCAGCGCATGCGCAACCGTCGTATCACCGAAACGCATGGTGTCGAAGTTGTAGACGAGGCCTTCCAAGATGCCATTCGTGCTGACGGCCGCCATCATCCGATCTGCGCCCGCCGGACCGCCCAGCTTCTGATACAACGCGGTCTTGTAGTCCATGGGCTTGACCCCTCGCGCAAGGCGATAGGCCTTGTGAGTCACCTCAACCGGGACCTGCCCTGCGAGCGAGACAACCGCCTTTTCAAAGCGTTTCTTCGCAATCCAGCACCACGGGCAGACGTAGTCCGACCAGATGTCCACCTTGACCGTTTTCATGAAGCTCTCCATTAATCCGAGTAGATGCGAACTACCATTCAGTCGGTAGGCTAAGCATCTGTAAAAAATGCCGTGCGAGCCCTCACTGCTTGAGGGCAGCACCGCGATAAGGTCAGGCGTTTTCGACGATGAGCCTGATGACACTTGGCTGCAACGAGTCGGCGTCTTTGGTGGCCCAGTTGATGAAGCTGGAGCCCTCCAGAACACTGAGAAGCAGGAATGCTTTCTGCCTGGCGCCACTGCCTTTGGGGATTTGCTTGAGCTTGATGCCTTGCTCAAGCATCCGGCTGAGCCAGGTCAGCTGCATCTCAAAGAACCGCTGAGTCAATTGCTGCATGCTCGGTGGCAACGCGGACATCTCTGCAGCCAGCGCCCCGCATAGAGGGAGCAACTTGCCGTCGTCACCAGATTTAAAGATCTGGAAGAAGGCTTCAAGGCGGGCAACCACATCGCTGTGCTGAACCTCAACACGATCGAACTCGGTGCGGACACGTTCAATGTAGTCCTCCACGATTGCCCCGCCCAAGTCTTCTTTGGTCGGGAAATGGTGATGGATGCTTGCCTTGCGAATGCCGACAACCTCAGCGAGGTCCGCGTAACTGAAGGCGCTGTAGCCGCGGGTTCGCATCAGGTTTTCAGCCGTGTGAACCAGGGCGTCGCGTGTGCCAACGGCCATCTCGATACCTCCACTTTGATGAGATCAACTCTACCTACCACATGGTAGTTCGTCAATACCCAACGACAACCTCATTGCCGTCGTTGGGCTGCGGTTTACGCACCAATCTCGTCATACGCCTCAAGAGCGCGCGAGGAGTAGACATAGGCGGCGCCGGCATTGAGTGCGATGGCGGTGCCCAGGGCAGCCGCAATTTCTTCCTTGGTCGCCCCGGCCTTCTTAGCCGCGCCGGCATGTGCAGCGATACACCCATCGCAACGGGTGGTCACAGCCACCGCGAGCGAGATCAGCTCATGGGTCTTGGCGTCCAGCACGTTGCCCTCACGGGTGGCGAGCTCCAGCTTATGGAAGGCGCTGGCCACAGGGGCATTAGCCTTGTTGAAGCCACTGACACGCTTGATGAGCGACTTCAGCTCTTCGGTCCACTTCTTTTCCATTTCGATCACCTTTGTATGTTGATTTAATTGCCGAGCTTGCGAGCAGCCATGACGCCGCCGTCTACGTCCCAGACCGCGCCGGTAACCCAGGAAGCCTTGTCAGAAAGCAGGAAGATGACGGTCTCCGCAACGTCGCGCGGTGTGCCATTGCGACCCAGTGGGTGGAAGCTCTTGAATGCATCCAAAGCCCCAGTGAGTTGCTCGCCGGGGATGAAGCGCTCAAAGATCTTGGTTTCCACCATGCCGGGGCTGACTGCGTTCACGCGGATGCCGTGCTCCGCCAGCTCTGCAGCAACGTGCCTGGTCATTGCATCCAACCCCATCTTGGCCATCGAGTAAGCAGGGGCTGTTACCGTCTCGATCGCTTGGCGTGCCGCCACAGCAGTGACGTTTACGATGGAGCCCGGCTTCTTCTGCGCGACCAGCGAGGCTGCAATCTGCTGGGTGATAAAGAACAGCGAGCGGTTCAGATCGAGGAAGTTGTTGTAGTCCTCAATTGAGTGCTCCAAGAACGCCTTTGGATAGAAGATGCCTGCCGTGTTGAGGAGTAGGTCAATGTCACTGTGTTCCGCGGCCAGCTTTGCAAGCAACGTCTGCACGCTTTCCGGGTTCGACAGATCTGCGGCGAGCGCCGACGCTTTGTCCTCACCGGCTACAGCTGCAAGCTGCTGCCGTGCAGCCTCCGCCTTTTCGGGGCGATTGCCCACGACCACCACCGCACCGCCCTGCTGGGCGACCATCTGTGCAACCTCCAGCCCGATTCCGCTGGTGCCACCTACAACCAAGAGCTTGCGACCTGAGAATTCGTTCGTGTTCATTACATGCCCATTAGACATCCGACTAGTAGGTAGGCTACGCCCGGTTCTTTGAGGAGTCAACAGGCGCCGTGGCCCGTTTCATTCAGGTCGTTCAGCTAAAAGGGGGGGCGCTTTGGGTGCTCGGGAAAGCAGGCGCCACTGGGGTCCAGAAATCACTGAAAGCTGCTGCTCAGAAGTATTTCAACCAGGTGATATCGCGCCGCGCCGCCTTGAATCTGGAGAACCAGGCCGTGGGGAGGTAGAGCGGGATGATCAGCGCCACATACCAAACGAGCACCCAACCGTAGTTCTGCACACCGAAGACACTTCCCTGCGTGGGTCCCCATATCGCCAAGGCCGAGTGATAGAGCAGCCGTAGCACGGTCAAGTGGACCAGATAGAAGAACATGGGCGCAGCGCCAAAGACCGCCAGCGTGGCTGTCAGGCGTCCTTCGCGCAGGCGCTCAGCCCCTGCCAGTAGCAAGGCCCCCACTCCTAGGGTGAGCAACAGGAACAGGAGTGAAGGCGGATACTTGGTCAGAGCCAGGTAGCTCATCGTCGTGCGCATGAGGTCGCCCTCGACAACAAACCAAGGCGTATCGCCGTAGCCATTCCAAGAGCGCAGCAGGAAAAAGGCGAGCAGCATCACGCCACCAAGTGCAAGCAGGCGTCGCGTTCTGGTTGCGGTATCAACGCTCGGATGGAACCAGGGACCCATCACGTACCCTAGGACAATGACTCCGATCCACGGCAGAACCGGATACGTCGTCTTGCCAACGAAGCCGAAAGGCAGCTCGATCACATCGCGCTGGTGCATCAGCGCCCAAAAGGTGAATAACGGCTGGCCCTGTTCCAGACGAACGACATCAAGCAAGTTGTGCCCGCAGACCACGGTTAGCCCGGCCAATAGCAGAAGCTTCCGCGGTAAGCCGATCAGCATGGCCAGGACGATCATGCAGACACCGATACACCAGATCACCTGGAGCCAGAACGTGGGGCTAGCGACGCCCCAGTAAAGCTCGGAGATAAAAAGGACTTCTAGCGCCATCAGCACCAGACCGCGTTTGACTAGGTACATCCGTGTCTCGGCGAGCGTGTGCTTCGTGCTGAACAAGTAGGCCGAAATGCCGGTCAGCGCAACGAAGATTGGTGCGCAGAGGCTGGCGGCCAAGCGAGCCAGATACAGCAGTGGCATCGCTGTGTTGGCGTCTATGGGATCTGCAACCGGTACGTGTAGGAACCAGGTCTCGCGGAGGTGATCGAGCAACATGACGACCATGACGAAGCCGCGCAGCGTATCGATGCTCTGTAGGCGGAAAGTGCGCTGCCGAACACCCACAGAAGAATGGAGACCCTCTAGGCTTGAATTGGGCATGACAGACATTTCTTCTCCAACGATCTCCACACCAGCAGGCCGAAAGCTTTCGCTACGCGCACGGTGACGGCACCGTGCCATGGGGTGAGATGTTATAACGTAGCCCTAAATGCCGCAAACGTTGACCGCTCTTGACGTTCCCTCGTTGTGTAGATGGAGAGCTAATCGCCCACGTTTGCCGCCTAGTGACACCGGGGAACGAGACGCCGCGGACTGCTTTGGTTCAGGACGTCAGCCTGCTGCCTAACAGCTGGCCATTGGTGAGTTTCTGAGCATGATGGTGCGTGCGACCAGGCGCCCGCTGTCGGTCAGAAGCGGACATGAGGCGAATAGCAACGTCGCACCGCGCTGGTCTTGTAAGCCGGCGTCTCAGATTCCTTGTTTGATCATTTTGTTGCCGGCCGGCCCTCTCTGTCTCGCAGGGCCCCGACGACGTCATTGAGGTCCCGACGGGATACGCTTGCGGCTGGCCGATAGTCGCGGCCTTGGCCCTCCTCGCTGCGCGCGAGCATCAGTCTAACCTCGATGGCTCTGGCACTAAGCACAGTTTGTAGCTCACTGCTGACGCCAACCTGCCCCTCACTGCCCCGAGCTACGAGGCAATGTTCCTCTCGCGGCCCGCTAGGCTAGAGGTACTGACGTGCTTGCCGGTGCTGCAATGAACACATTTCCGCAAACACATATAGTGCTGCTGTTCGTACTGCTTCGCCCGTCCTTCGCACGCCTACCTCAACCTGTCGCCGGGACTGGACTTCGAAACCAAGCTGTTCGCCAAGACCAACGCGCCGCAGCTGCTGCGCAAGGAGTTCTCGCGCCCCGGCTACGTGCCGCAGCCGATCGCGCTGGGCATCAATACCGACGCCTACCAGCCGATCGAGCGCAAGCTCAAGCTGACCCGCCAGCTGATCGAAGTGATGCTGGAAACCCGCCACCCGTTTTCGCTGATCACCAAGAACGCGCTGGTCGAGCGCGACATCGACCTGCTCGCGCCGCTGGCCGAACAGAACCTGGTCAGCGTGCACTTCTCGGTGACCTCGCTGGACCCGCACCTGTCGGCCCGCCTGGAACCGCGCGCCTCGGCCCCGCACGCCCGGCTGCGCGCGATGCATCGCCTGCGCGATGCCGGCATTCCGGTCGGGGTGATGGTCGCGCCGGTGATCCCGTGGATCAACGACGCCGAACTGGAAGCGGTGCTCGAAGCGGCGCGCGATGCCGGCGCATCCAGTGCCGGCTACGTGCTGCTGCGCCTGCCGCTGGAGGTGGCCCCGCTGTTCCGCGACTGGCTGGACACCCACCACCCCGACCGCGCCGCGCACGTGATGAGCACCATCAACCAGCTGCGCGGCGGCAAGGACTACAACAGCGAATTCGGCAGCCGCATGCGCGGCGAGGGCGTCTACGCCGACCTGCTCTCCAACCGCTTCAAGCTGGCCCGCAAACGGCTTGGGTTCGACGCGCAGAACAGCCACTGGCCCAAGCTGGACTGCACCCGGTTCCTGCGGCCGCTGCCGGCGCGGGTGGATTCGCCGCAGGGCAGCCTGTTCTGATTCCACTGGACGTGGCCCCCGGCGCCGGCCAACAATCGGCCATGCCCATGAGGGGCACCAGGGGAGAAGGGCATGAATGCAGGTGCGACCACCGCCGTCACCACGGCGGTCAATGCGACGATCATCGCGGTGGTGCAGGAGCAGCGGCGCAGGGCGCTGGCCCAGTTCAACGACCAGCACGCTCTCTCACCCGAGACGGCGATCGCGCGCGCTACGCTGGACCCATCGTTGCAGTCCACGGTCGACCAGCTGCGTGCGCAGGGGATCATCAGGGACCGCGACGACACCCACAGCTATCTCGATGCGGCGGCACTGCTCAGCCATGAAAAGAAGCTGGCCAAGGGCGGCCGCATTGCGCTGGCCGTGCTGGTGCCGGTGCTGATCGCCGTGGCCGTCGCATTGGTGGTGGCGGTTACGGCGTCGCGCTGAGCGCGCCCGGTCGAAGTTTGCCGGGGAGCCGGCCAGCGGCCGGCACTACCTGTGCGCTGCCCGGCGCAGCGGAATGTCCACGTCAGTTGCTCCCAAACAACGTCTGCGCGTTCTGGAACAACACCCAGCTGGTGGCGATGAACTTGTCGCCGCCGACCGGGCGGTTGCCGCGGTGGGTGTGGGTGAATGCCGTCGGGGCGATCAGCAGGCTGCCGGTGCGTGGGGCGATCTTGCGCTGCTGGAACAGGAACTCGGTTTCGCCTTCGGCGAAATCATCGTTGAGGTAGAGCGTCCACAGCAGGTGGCGGTGCAGGGTCTCGCCGGCCGGATCGCGCGGATACAGCTCGCAGTGCCAGTACGGGTAGCCGCCCTCGCCCGCTGCATACCATTGCAGATTGATGGCACCGGGGCGCAGGCAGGTACGGGCCAGTTCGGACAGGGATGCATCGTCCATGCCTGCGAAATCCTCTGCAGCCAATCGACGTGGCCTACCGTCGCTGTCTTGCACCTGCAACATCAGCGGCGAGATCAGTGCCTGTGGATAACGACGTAGATAACTCAGAATGCCGCTGAAAACGGCCTGCTGCAGCTGGGTTTCCACTTGGCGCCACTCGGGCTGGCCGCTGATCCGGAGATCCTTGCTGTGCTTGAGTTCCGGGAACACACCACTGCCAACTTCGCCCGGTTGCAGTTGTGCGCTCGATCGCATCCTGGCCTGGATGGCGGCACAGGTTTCGGCGGGGACGGCGTTGTGGATTACTTCGATGAAGTCGCGCGGCGGGTCGGCTGTCATGGGGGCATCCGTGGGCATCTGGCCCCGATGGTGACCGCTGTTGTGGCCGCTGTCACGCCGTTGCCACGTTGGATTCCTGTTGCGCCGAAGTGGGACCGGCATCGCACCGGTCCCGTGACCGATGTTCAGCCCTGCGCGTCGTCGTGCTCGCGGTGGTAGCGGGTGGCCTGCTCCACTTCGTTGCGCGAGCCGAGGAAAACCGGCACGCGCTGGTGCAACTGGTCCGGCTGGATGTCCAGGATGCGTTCGCGGCCGGTGGTGGCCGCGCCGCCGGCCTGTTCGACCAGCAGGCCCATCGGGTTGGCTTCGTACATCAGGCGCAGCTTGCCGGCCTTGGACGGATCCTTCTTGTCCCACGGATAGATGAAGATGCCGCCGCGGGTCAGGATGCGGTGCACGTCGGCGACCATGCTGGCGATCCAGCGCATGTTGAAGTTCTTGCCACGCGCGCCTTCCTTGCCGGCCAGCAGGTCCTGCACGTAGCCCTGCATCGGGGTTTCCCAATGGCGCTGGTTGGACATGTTGATGGCGAACTCCTGGGTGTCGGCCGGGATCTGCATGTCCGGGGTGGTCAGCACGAACTCGCCCTTCTCGCGGTCCAGGGTGAAGGCGTGCGTGCCGTGGCCGACGGTGAGCACCATCTGCGTGCTGGGGCCGTAGATGCAGTAGCCGGCCGCGACCTGGGCGGTGCCCGGCTGCAGGAAGCTGGCATCGTTGGGCTGTTCGGTGCCCGGCGGGCAGCGCAGCACCGAGAAGATGGTGCCGACCGAGACGTTGACGTCGATGTTGGAGCTGCCATCGAGGGGATCGAACAGCAGCAGGAAGTCGCCGCGTGGGTAGGTGTCCGGCACCGGCTGGCAGTGGTCCATCTCTTCGGAGGCGCAGGCGGCCAGGTGGCCGCCCCAGGCGTTGGCTTCGAGCAGGATCTCGTTGCTGATCACATCCAGCTTCTTCTGCGCTTCGCCCTGTACGTTGCCGGTGCCGGCTTCGCCCAGCACGCCACCCAGTGCGCCCTTGCTGACGGCGATGGAGATGCTGGTGCAGGCGCGGGCAACGACGGCGATCAGCTGGCGCAGATCGGCATTGATGCGGCCTGCGTGCTGCTCTTCGATCAGGTACCGGGTAAGCGACGAACGGGACATGGGATCTGGCTGCCTGGGCAATGGGGTCGGTATTGTCGCCAAAAAGCAGAACGGCCGCACAAGTGCGGCCGTCCCGGGTGTTGCGGTTGCGACGATCAGCCCTTGGCGACGGTCGCCACGGCCTTGGCCACGTATTCCAGGTTGCCCTGGTTCAACGCGGCCACGCAGATGCGGCCGGTGCCGACCGCGTAGATGCCGTACTCGTCGCGCAGGCGGTCCACCTGCGCACGGCTCAGGCCGGAGTACGAGAACATGCCGGCCTGGTCGTTGATGAAGGCGAACTGCGGTGCGCCGGCGGCGACCAGGTTCTCCACCAGGCCGTGGCGCAGGGCGTGGATGCGCTTGCGCATCTGGGCCAGCTCGGCTTCCCACACCTGGCGCAGCTCGGTGCTGTTGAGCACGCCGGCCACCAGCGCAGCGCCGTGGTTGGACGGGCTGGAGTAGATGGTGCGGATGATGCGCTTGACCTGCGACTGCACGGCCTTGGCGGCGTTGGCATCGGGGGCCACCACCGACAGCGCGCCGACGCGCTCGCCGTACAGCGAGAACGACTTGGAGTACGAGTTGGCGACCACGAAGCTGTCGATGCCGGCCTCGGCGATGATGCGCACCGCCGCGCCGTCTTCGTCGATGCCCTTGTCGAAGCCCTGGTAGGCCATGTCGATGAACGGGAACAGCTGGCGGTCCTTCAACAGCTCGGCCACCTGCTTCCACTGCGCCACGGTCAGGTCCGCGCCGGTGGGGTTGTGGCAGCAGGCGTGCAGCAGCACCACGGTGCCCGGCTGCAGCTTGCCCAGGTCGGCCAGCATCGCCGCGAAGTCCACGCCGTGCGTGGCCGGGTCGAAGTAGCTGTATTCCACCACCTCAAAGCCGGCCGCGCCGAACACCGCGCGGTGGTTTTCCCAGCTCGGGTTGCTGATGGCGATGGTGGCGTGCGGCAGCAGCCTGTGCAGCAGGTCCGCGCCCACGCGCAGCGCACCGCTGCCGCCGATGGTCTGCGAGGTGGCCACGCGGCCGGCGGCCAGCAGCGGCGAATCCTTGCCGAACACCAGCTCGCGGGTGGCCTGGGTGTAGGCCGGCAGGCCGTCGATCGGCAGGTAGCCGCGCGGTTTGGCTTCGTTGGCCAGCTGCTGTTCGATCTGCTTGACGGCGGCCAGCAGCGGAATGCGGCCGCTCTCGTCGTAGTAGATGCCCACGCCCAGGTTGACCTTGGTCGAGCGGCTGTCGGCGTTGTACGCCTCGGTCAGGCCCAGGATCGGGTCGCCTGGGACCAGTTCCACATTTGCAAAGAAGGACACGGCGGTACTCATTCGGATGACGGAAGGGGGAGGATGGCGCGACGCAGGTTGCGGCAGAATCAGCCAAAACCAAGCCATCCTAACAAAGCCACGCCGCGCGCGTGGCGCCCGCCGTCACGTTCGCCTCCGTACCATGGCGTCCGGCCCACTTCCGCCCAAGGACTTCTGCCCGCATGCGTTGCCTGACCCGCTTGGCCCGCCGCAGTGCGCTGTTTTCGGCCGTGTTGCTGCCGAACCTGGCACAGGCCCAGGACGCTGCCGCTGCACCGGCGGCGGTGGCGCGGTTGCCGGCGGTGCAGGTACAGGCCGCGCGGGTACGGCAGCTGGCCGACGCGGATCTGCCCGCCTCCATCACCACGGTCTGGCTGGACGATGAAGGCAATGGCCGGCAGGCGCAGATCGCCGAGGCGCTGTCGGGCATTGCCGGGGTGGTGGCGCGCGACCGGCAGAATTACGCTCAGGACACCCAGCTGTCGATCCGCGGCTTTGGCGCGCGGTCCACCTTTGGCGTGCGCGGGGTGCGGGTGCTGGTCGACGGGGTGCCGGCGACCATGCCCGACGGCCAGGGCCAGCTGTCGCACGCCAGCCTGCTCGCCGCGCAGCGGGTGGAAGTGCTGCGCGGGCCGTTCTCGGCGGTGTACGGCAATTCCTCCGGCGGGGTGGTGCAGGTATGGAGCGCCGCGGGCGCCGCGGGCGACCCATGGCGGCTGCGGCTGGATACCGGCGCTGACAACACGCTCACCGCCGGCGCGCAGCTGCGCGGCCAGCAGGGGCCGCTGCGCTACAACCTGGCCGCCAACCATTTCCGCACCGACGGCTGGCGTGCGCACAGCCGCGCCCGCCGCGAATCGGTCAACGCGCGGCTGGGCACCGATCTGGGCGGCGGCCAGCTGGAGCTGGTGCTGAATTACCTGGATGCGCCCGACGCGCAGGACCCGCTCGGCCTGACCCGTGCCCAGGTGCGCGACAACCCGCGCCAGGCCACGGCGGTAGCCACCCAGTACAACACCCGCAAATCGGTGCGCCAGGCCCAGGCCGGGCTGGTGTTCACCCGCACCGACGGCGCGCAGACCTGGCGCGCGATGGGCTACGCCGGCCAGCGCAGCGTGGAGCAGTACCTGGCGATCCCGCCGGCGCCGCAGGCCAACCCGCTGCATGCCGGCGGGGTGATCGATCTGGATGGCGGCTATGGCGGGGTGGACGCGCGCTGGGCCTGGCAAGGCGACTGGGCCGGGCGACCGCTGGAGCTGACGATCGGCACCAATGCCGACCGACAGCAGCAGGATCGCCGCGGTTACGAGAACTTCGTCGGCGATGCGCTGGGCGTCCGCGGCCGGCTGCGGCGCGATCAGCGCGACCGGGTCGAGAACCTGGACCAGTTCGCCCAGGCCTGGTGGCAGTGGGCGCCACGCTGGTCGCTGCTGCTCGGGCTGCGCCACAGCACGGTGCGGTTCCGCTCCAGCGACCACTACCTCACCGCGCGCAATCCCGATGACAGCGGTGCGCGCCGCTATGAAGCCACCACTCCGGTGGCCGGGGTGGTATTCCGCGCCAGCGAGGCCTGGCGGCTGTATGCCTCGGCCGGGCGTGGCTTTGAGACCCCCACCTTCAACGAACTGGGCTACCGCGCCGACGGCCAGGCCGGGCTGGCGCTGGACCTGTCGGCCGCGCGCAGCCGCAGCCTGGAGGTGGGCAGCAAATGGCAGGCCGGCGGTGCTCGGATCGAGGCCGCGCTGTTCCGCGCCGACACCGATGACGAACTGGCGGTGGCCAGCAACAGCGGTGGCCGCGCCACCTACCGGACTATCGGCCGTACCCGCCGCCAGGGCCTGGAAGCCAACTACCTGCAACCGCTGGGCGCACAGGCCGACCTGGCCTTGGCCTATACCCGGATCGAGGCGACCGTGCGCGATGCCTATCCGCTGCCCGGCGGCATGGTGCGTGCCGGCGCCCGCCTGCCCGGGGTGCCGCAGCAGCAATGGAACGCCCGCCTGCAGTACCGGCCGGGGCCGTGGCAGTGGGCGGCCGAACTGGTGGCCAGCAGCGATACCGTGGTCAACGACCTGGCCACCGAATCGGCCCCGGGCTATGCCCTGCTCAACCTGGAGGCGGCGCGGCGCTGGCGCACCACGCAGGGCACCCTGCGCGCCTTCGCGCGGCTGGACAACGTGCTGGACCAGCGCTACATCGGCTCGGTGATCGTCAACGACGGCAACCAGCGGTACTTCGAGCCCGGCCCGGACCGCCGGCTCAGCGTGGGCGTGCAATGGCAGTGGATGCCGTAAGGCGCGGTGGCGGTGTCTACCGAGCTAGCGCGGCACCCTGGCCGGCACGAACGGCGAGGTCGGGTCGCTGGCCGGGAAGGTCTCTTCCAACGCCTCGTCCTGGTTGTCGCTGGCGTGCTCCTTGCGCTGGCGACGCTGGTGCTCGCTTTCCCGGCCGCCCGGGAGCGGCGTGCCGGTGAGGTCCTTGCGGTCGCGGGAGCCATGCGACGGTCCGGCCACCACCGGCAGGTGGTCCGGATCGTCCGGCGTGGACATGCCGGCACCGCGGTCCTCGGCGTCCTGCAGGTCGTGTTTGGCGCGCTGTTCGCCGGGCACCGGGGGGGTGGCTTCGCGCAGGGGGTCTCGGGTCATGGGAGTCTCTCCGGAGCGGGAGCACCACTACAGCGCGGCGATGGTGAAGTTGCTGCGAATCCCTTGAACTGAACGGATCTGTCACGGCTGGCTAACGGCGGCGGGGCTATTCCTGCCTGCCCCTGCTGCTGCCGGAGTCATGCCATGCCCCGCCTGGACCGCCGCGCCGTACCGGCGCTGTTCAACGCCTACCTGCAGCCCGAACGCAGCGGCCGCAGCGCCCGGCGCGATCGCGCCGCCGAACCGCAGGCAGTGGCACAGGATTACCTGCAGTACATGCGCAGCGACTATGAGCAACGCCGCAGCCACAGCCGGCATAGCTGGCGCGATCTGTACCCGGCCTATGCGTTCGCGCTGACCACCCACTACGCGGACTGGCCGCGTGGCAACGATGACACCGATGGCGAATTGGCCGAACACTGGGAGCAGATGCGCGGGCAGTCGCGGTTGGGCTGGCCTCAGGCGCGCAGCGTCGTCGAGGACGCCTGGCTGGCGCTGGACCACATGCCGGCTGCGGCCGTGCATGGGCTGCTGCAGTAGCGTGTAAAGGGCGCCTGCACAGGGCGGACACGGCTGTTTCACGTGGCCCGCGGTACAGCTGCCCTCCCTTCTGCGTTGGAGCGGCCCGACCATGGCCCGACCGATCTGGACCGGTACCCTGTCATTCGGGCTGCTCAATGTCCCGGTCTCGCTGATGTCCGGCGAGCGCAAGGTGGACCTGCAGTTCCGCATGCTCGATTCGCGCGACCGCAAGCCGATCCGCTTCGAACGGGTCAACGCCGATACCGGCGAGGAAGTGCCCTGGAAAGAGATCGTCAAGGCCTACGAGTACGACAAGGGCAGCTATGTCGTGCTGGAAGAAGACGACATCCGTTCGGCCGCGCCGGAAAGCCATGAAGCGGTCGAGGTGGAGACCTTCGTCGACGCGGCCAGCATCGATCCGCGCTACTACGAAAAACCCTATCTGCTGGTGCCGGCCAAGAAGGCCGAGAAGGGCTACGTCCTGCTGCGCGAGACGCTGCGCAAGACCGGCAAGGTCGGCATCGCGCGGGTGGTGGTGCGTACCCGCGAATACCTGTGCGCGGTGATGCCCCACGGCGATGCCCTGGTGCTGATGATCCTGCGTTACCCGCAGGAACTGGTGGACCCGGAAGACTACAAGCTTCCCACCGGTACGCTGGCGCAATACCGCATCAGCAGCAAGGAAACGGCGATGGCCGAACAGCTGATCGACTCGATGTCCGGCACGTGGACGCCGGAGGATTATCACGACGAGTTCCGCGAACGCCTGCAGGCGCTGCTGAAGAAGCGGATCAAGGCCAAGGGCGGCACCACCAGGGTGGAGGAGGAACCGGCGCCACGCGAGCACGATGCCACCAACGTGGTCGATTTCATGTCCCTGCTGCAGAAGAGCCTGGACGCCAAGAAGCGAACGCCGGCCAGGAAAAGCACCGACCGCAAGGCCAAGCCGGTCGCGGCAAAGAAGGTCGGCAAGAAGGCGGCCAAGAAAACCACCAAGCGCGCCGCCACGCGCAAGGCCGGGTAGGCGCCGATGTCGCTGCAGGAATACCGCCGCAAACGCCGTTTCGACGGCACCCCCGAACCCGACGCCGAGCGCCATGGCGCACCGGCGCGCCGCCCGATCTTCGTGGTGCAGCTGCACCATGCCAGTTCACGCCACTACGATTTCCGCCTGGAAGCCGATGGCGTGCTCAAGAGCTGGGCCGTACCGAAGGGACCGTCGCTGCGCGCCGGCGAGAAGCGCCTGGCGGTGGAGGTGGAAGACCATCCGCTGTCCTATGCGACCTTCGCCGGCGACATTCCCGAGGGGCACTATGGCGCCGGCCACGTCGATGTCTACGACCATGGTACCTGGGCCTGCGACGGCGATCCGCTGGAAGCGATCGCCGCCGGCAAGCTCGACCTGGTCCTGCATGGCGAACGGCTCACGGGAGGCTGGAAGCTGGTGCGCACCGCGATGAAGGGCAAACAGCGCCAGTGGCTGCTGATCAAGCGCGATGATGAAGAGGCGCGCGATGCCGAGGCCGATGACCTGCTCGATGCAGCGCCCGCCAAGCCCAGGGCAGGCAAGCGCAGCACTCCTCCGGCCGCGCGCAAGGCCGACGCGCGCTGGCGCAAGCGTGCACTGGCGTTGCAGGACGCACGGGACCGGCCCTATCCCCCCGGCTTCAAGCCGCAACTGACCGACCACCGGGCCACCGCGCCCGACGGCGACGGGTGGCTGCACGAGATCAAGTGGGATGGCTACCGCCTGCTGGCCGACGTCACCGACGGCCAGGTCGGTCTGCGCTCGCGCGGTGGCTTGAACCGGACGGACGACTTCCCCGAAGTGGTCCAGGCCATCCAGCGGCTGCCGGTGCGCGACCTGCGCCTGGACGGCGAGCTGGTGGTGCTGGACGCGCAGGGCCACAGCGATTTCACCGCGTTGCAGAAGGTGATCGACGGCACCGCCAAACAACCGCTGCGCTACGTGGTGTTCGACATGCCGGGCATCGCCGGGGTGGACATCAGCCATGCGCCGCTGCTGGAACGCAAGGCGTTACTCAAGGATCTGCTCGGCAGCACGGTGGGCACCCTGGCCTACAGCGACCACGTACGCGACCACGGCCCGGCGGTATTTGCCGCCAGCGGTGAGGCCGGCTTCGAAGGCATCATCAGCAAACGCGTGGACGCCGCCTACGCCAACGCGCGCTCCCGCGACTGGATCAAGGTCAAGCACGAGAACACCGATGAGTTCCTGATCGTCGGCCACACCGATCCCAAGGGATCGCGCAGCGGCTTCGGCTCGCTGCTGATGGCCACGCCGGACAAGGGCGGGCTGCGCTATGTCGGCCGCGTCGGCACCGGATTCGATGACGCCGCGTTGGGCGCGCTGAGCAGGCAGCTCGCCCCGTTGATGGTGAAGGATGCCGTCGTTGCGCTGCCGTCGCACGTGCCGTTCAACGCGCGCAGCGTGCACTGGGTGAAGCCGGTGCTGGTGGCCGAGGTCGCCTTCCGTGGCTGGGCGAAGGAAGGCCTGCTGCGCCAGGCCAGCTTCAAGCGCCTGCGCGAGGACAAACAGCCGGGGGACCTGGGCGCAGCCGCTGCGGTCGCGCCGGCCAGCGCGAGCGGCCGGAAGAAGCCAGCGGCTGCGCCCGAAGCGAACGCCGTGACCATCACCCATCCCGAACGCGTGGTGTTCGCCAAGGCGAAGATCACCAAGGGCGAGGTCGCAGACTACTACCGGCAGATGGCGCGCTGGATCCTGCCCGAGGTGGCGCGCCGGCCGTTGTCGCTGCTGCGCTGCCCCGACGGCGTGGACAAACCCTGCTTCTTCCAGAAGCACCACGGCAACGGCCTGGGCGATGCGGTGAAGGCGATACCGCTGGAGCAGAAGAGCGGGCGCGAGGACTACCTGTATATCGATGACGCCGAAGGCCTGCTGCAGCTGGTGCAGATGAACACCCTGGAGCTGCATCCCTGGGGAGCAACCGTGGCCGACCCCGAGCACCCGGACCGGCTGGTGTTCGACCTGGATCCTGGGCCGGGCGTCAGCTGGGCGCAGGTCAAGACGGCCGCGCGCGATGTCCGCGACCGGCTGCTGGAAACCGGGCTGCGCAGCTTCGTGCGGCTGTCCGGCGGCAAAGGCATCCACGTGGTGGTGCCGTTGCAGCCCAAGGCCGACTGGGCGCAGGCCAAGGACTTCTGCGAGGCCTTCGCCCAGGCGATGGCCGAACAGGCGCCGCAGCGTTACGTGGCCACGATGAGCAAGGCCAAGCGCAACGGGGTGATCTTCATCGACTGGCTGCGCAACGCGCGTGGCGCCACCAGTGTCTGCTCGTGGTCGCTGCGTGCGCGGCCCGGTGCCGGCGTGGCGGTACCGTTGCGCTGGGAAGAGCTGGCGCGGATACGCGCCGCCGCCGCGTTCCCGCTGGCCAAGGCACTGCAGCGTGCGCAGCGGTTGAAGCAGGATCCGTGGGAGGGCATCGACCAGGTGCAGCAGGTGCTGCCCGGCAGCTGATCACCTCGCCCGGTACCGCGATCCCAACCAGATGCCCGCCGCCTGGAACGGCAGCGATACCAGCAGCACCACCACGAACCAGAACGGGAAGTCGCTGCCCAGGTCTCAGGCCGCGTAGACCGAGGCGGCCGCGATCACCGCCCACACCACGCCGCCGTGCAGGTACGGCCAGGCCGGCGCATAGCGGGCGGCAAAGGCGGTGGCAGCCACTCCGCCGGCGATGGTCCAGCCCAGGTCCCAGGCCAGCCGTGCCTGGCCGTCGCCGCCCAGCCCGAGCCACGGCGCGATCCAGCCGGCGGCGCCGCTGACCATGCCGAGCACGAACAACGCCACCACCACGCACAGCACGGACAACACGACGGTCTTGGCAAGCGACAACGCGGACATGGCGATCCTGGGCAACGGGACGGTGCCCATTATGGACGCTTGCGGCGGTTCAGACCTTGCCGGCGTCCTTGAGCTGGGCGAACTCGGCCTCGCTGAACAGCCGCGAGCGCACCAGGAAGCGCACGCCCTCGCCGTTCTCCAGCGAGAACATGCCGCCGCGCCCCGGTACCAGGTCGATGATCAGCTGGGTGTGCTTCCAGTACTGGAACTGCGAAGGACTGATGTAGAACGGCGCGCCGCCGATCTCGCCCAGCCGAACGTCGCGGTCGCCAATGATGAAGTCGCCCTGCGCGAAACACATTGGCGAGGAACCGTCGCAGCAGCCGCCGGACTGGTGGAACAGCAGGTCGCCATGGCGGGCCTGCAGCTTCTCGATCAGCTGCAGCGCCGGCAGGGTGGCCATTACCTGGAGCGGGATGTCGGTCATGGCGGTGAGTCCGGGGAGGCAGGCCAACAGGATGAGGGTTCCAGGTAGCCCCCTTGGCAAGGGGGCACGTGGACAGACAACAACCGGCGTTGCCGTCCTGCGGCCACCGGGAGAGGAGAAGCGGCGCAGGACGGCAACGTGCGGTGTTTACGCGTTGAGATCCAGCACCACGCGGCCTTCGATCTTGCCGGCCTGCATGCGCGCGAAGATCTCGTTGATGTTCTCCAGCGAATCGCGGGTGACCGTGGCGGCCACCTTGCCCTGTTCGGCGAACTCCAGCGATTCCTGCAGGTCCAGCCGGGTGCCGACGATCGAACCGCGCACGGTGATGCCGTTGAGCACCATGCCGAAGATGTCCAGCGGGAAGTTGCCCGGCGGCAGGCCGTTGAGCGAGACCGTACCGCCGCGGCGGACCATGCCCAGCGCCTGTTCGAAGGCCTTCGGCGAGACCGCGGTGACCAGCGCGCCATGCGCACCGCCGATCTCCTTCTTCAGGAACGCGGCCGGATCGGTGTTGCGCGCGTTGACGGTGATCGTCGCGCCGAGCCGTTCGGCCAGGGCGAGCTTGCCATCGTCGATATCCACCGCCGCCACGTTCAACCCCATCGCCTTGGCGTACTGCACCGCCATGTGGCCCAGCCCACCGATGCCGGAAATCACCACCCATTGGCCGGGCTTGGTATCGGTGACCTTCAGGCCTTTGTAGACGGTGACGCCGGCGCACAGGATCGGCGCGATTTCGATGAACCCCACGCCCTTGGGCAGCAGGCCCACATAGTCGGCATTGGCCAGCGCGTACTCGGCAAAGCCGCCGTTCACCGAGTAACCGGTGTTCTGCTGGGTTTCGCACAGCGTTTCCCAGCCGCCCAGGCAGTGTTCGCAGTGGCCGCACGCCGAATACAGCCACGGAATGCCGACGCGGTCGCCTTCGCGGATATGGCTGACGCCCGCGCCCACCGCCACCACGTGGCCGACGCCTTCGTGGCCGGGGATGAACGGCGGATTCGGCTTGACCGGCCAGTCACCGCCCACCGCATGCAGGTCGGTGTGGCAGACGCCACAGGCTTCGATCTTCACCAGGATGTCGCCCGGCCCGGGGCGCGGCACCGCCACCTCCTCGATGCGCAACGGCTTGCCGAACTCGCGGACGACCGCGGCCTTCATGGTCTTGTTCATGCGTGTATCTCCGTGGAATACCAATGACCACACAGTGGCGCCAGCCCCATGACGGCGCCATGATCGGGATCAAACCCGGCGTTCAGAAAAAGCCCAGCTTCTTCGGCGAGTAGCTGACCAGCAGGTTCTTGGTCTGCTGGTAGTGGTCGAGCATCATCTTGTGGTTCTCGCGGCCGATGCCCGACTGCTTGTAACCCCCGAAGGCGGCATGCGCCGGATAGGCGTGGTAGCAATTGGTCCACACCCGCCCGGCCTGGATGCCGCGGCCCATGCGGTACAGGCGCGAAGCGTCGCGGCTCCACACGCCGGCACCCAGGCCGTACAGCGTGTCGTTGGCGAGCTCCAGTGCTTCTTCCTCGGTCTTGAACGTGGTCACCGAGACCACCGGCCCGAAGATTTCCTCCTGGAACACGCGCATCCTGTTGTGGCCCTTGAACACGGTGGGCTTGACGTAGAAGCCGCCGGCCAGGTCGCCCTCCAGCGTGGCCTGTTCGCCGCCGATCAGCACCTGCGCGCCTTCCTGCCTGCCGATGTCGAAGTAGGACAGGATCTTCTCCAGCTGCTCGGAAGAGGCCTGCGCGCCGATCATGGTGTCCGGATCCAGCGGGTTGCCCTGCTTGATCGCGGCCACGCGCTTGAGCGCGCGCGCCATGAATTCTTCGTAGATCGATTCCTGGATCAGCGCGCGCGACGGGCAGGTGCACACCTCGCCCTGGTTGAAGGCGAACAGCACAAAGCCCTCCACCGCCTTGTCGAGGAAATCATCGTCCTCGGCCATCACATCGGCGAAGAAGATGTTGGGCGACTTGCCGCCCAGTTCCAGCGTCACCGGGATCAGGTTCTGGCTGGCGTACTGCATGATCAGCCGGCCGGTGGTGGTCTCGCCGGTGAAGGCGATCTTGGCGATGCGCGGGTTGGACGCCAGCGGCTTGCCGGCCTCCACGCCGAAGCCGTTGACCACGTTGAGCACGCCCTTGGGCAGCAGGTCGCCGATGACTTCCATCAGCACCAGGATCGAGGCCGGGGTCTGTTCGGCCGGCTTGAGTACCACGCAGTTGCCGGCGGCCAGCGCGGGCGCCAGTTTCCAGGCCGCCATCAGCATCGGGAAGTTCCACGGGATGATCTGCCCGACCACGCCGAGCGGTTCATGGAAGTGGTAGGCGATGGTGTCCTTGTCGATCTCCGACAGGCTGCCTTCCTGCGCGCGTACCGCGCCGGCGAAATAGCGGAAGTGGTCGGCCATCAGCGGTACATCGGCGTTGAGCGTTTCGCGGATCGGTTTGCCGTTGTCCCAGGTCTCGGCATGGGCGAGCAGTTCCAGGTTCTCCTCGATGCGGTCGGCGATCCGGTTGAGGATGTTGGCGCGCTCGGTGGTGGAAGTCTGGCCCCAGGCGGCCCTGGTGGCGTGGGCGGCGTCGAGGGCGGCCTCGATGTCCTCGGCATTGGAGCGGGCCACTTCGGTGAATACCTTGCCGGTCACCGGTGTGGTGTTCTCGAAATACTGCCCGCTGCGCGGGGCCACCCACTCCCCGCCGATGTAATTGCCGTAGCGCGGCTTGAAGATGGACTGTGGATCGGTGGCATGCGGCTTGGCGGACGTGACGGCATTCATGTGTGCAGCTCCGGATGGCGGGACGAGCCCCGTAGGGGTCTGTTCCCTGCCGCAAGGACGGTGCCAAGTTTGCTGTGGTGCAGTGCCGCATGGCGTGGCCCGGTACGGGGATTGGGTGCGCTCGCGCAAACTGATGCGGCGCACAACGGCCGGTCATTGCGTGGTGGCCCCGGGTGTGGTGTTTATCGGAACAGGCCCCGCTACAACTGTCGCAGATTGCGACACTGGAGAATCCAGGTGTCCCAGCTTCCGCTCCAGCACCGTGTCGGCAACGCGCGCCGCTCGTTCTTCGAGCGGGGTGCCGCGCCGGTCGGCATCGTTCCCGACACCATCCTGCAGTCGTGGCAGCGCTGCCGGCGCGGCGGGCTGTCGGTGGACGCGCAGCCGGAGGTCGAGCCGCTGCCGGACGCGCGCCTGCGCGAACTGCGCCAGCGCCAGGAAACGCTGTGGCGGCTGGCCCGGCCGGAGCTGGACGGCCTGGCGGCCGACATCGCCGCCACCGGCAGCATCGTCCTGCTCACCGACGAGGCCGGCTGGATCCTCGATGCCGAAGGCAACCCGGGCTTCCTCGACAAGGCCGGCCGCGTGGCGCTGATGCCGGGCGTGCGCTGGGACGAAACCACGGTGGGCACCAATGCGATCGGCACCGCGATCGTCGAAGGCCGCTCGGTGGAGGTGCGCGGCGGCGAGCACTACTTCGCCCCGCACGGAATCCTGACCTGCTCGGCAACACCGATCTTCGATCCGTATGGCCAGCGTGTCGGCGTGCTCGACATCTCCGGTGATGCGCGCCAGCAGCACCTGCATGCGCGCGTGCTGGCCAGGCAGGCGGTGGCGCATATCGAACACCGCTACTTCGAGGCCGGGCTGGGCGATTGCGAGGTGGTCCGCCTGCACCATGACGCCGGCCTGCTCGGTACCGCGCGCGAGGGCGTGCTGGGCTTCCGCAATGGCCGCCTGGTCGCGGCCAACCGGGCCGGGCTGGCGTTGTTCGGGCTGGACCATGGCGACATCGGTCGGGCGCCCTACGAGGCGCTGTTCGATGGCCCGCTGTCGCGGTTGCACGACGATGGCGCACTGATCGACCGCCAGGGGCGCGCGCTATACGGGCAGCTGGGGGCGGCCAGTGGTGGCACGGGACGCTCGGCGGCGCGGTCCCCGGCAGTGGCACCGGTGCGAGGCCCCGCCACCATGCGGGCCGATGCCACGCCGCTGTTCGACGCGGCGCAGCAGCAGGTGCTGGAGCGTGCCTGCCGCGTGCTGGACGCGCAGTTGCCGGTGCTGCTGCAGGGCGAGACGGGCACCGGCAAGGAGGTCTTCGCGCGCGAACTGCATCGGCGTAGCGCGCGCGCCGACAAGCCCTTCGTCGCGGTCAACTGCGCCGCCCTGCCCGAAGGCCTGATCGAAGCGGAGTTGTTCGGCTACGAGGAAGGCGCCTTCACCGGTGCGCGCAAGAGCGGCAACACCGGCCTGTTGCGTCAGGCCCAGGGCGGCGTGCTGTTCCTGGATGAGATCGGCGACATGCCGTTGGCGCTGCAGCCGCGCCTGCTGCGCGTGCTGCAGGAGCGCACACTGTCACCACTGGGCGGCGGCAAGCCGGTACAGCTGGATTTCGCCCTGATCTGCGCCACCCACCGCGATCTCGACCAGGCCATGGCGGCCGGCCAGTTCCGCAGCGACCTTTACTACCGCATCGCCGACCATGGCGTGCGCCTGCCGGCATTGCGCGAGCATGCCGACCGTGCGGCGCTGGTGCGGGGGCTGTGGGACCGGCTTGGCCAGGGCCGACAACTCGATGCCGCTGCGCTGGCAGCATTGGCCGCGTACGGGTGGCCGGGGAATGTGCGGCAGCTGTGCTCGTGCCTGCGCACGCTGGTGGCGCTCAGCGAGCCTGGCGAGGTGATCCAGCGCGGCATGCTGCCGGCCTATCTGCAGGCCCCGCCCGCAGCCGCCATGCCGTCCATCGCAGAAGGCCTGGAAGCGATGGAGGAAGCGGCGATGCGCGCTGCGCTGCGCGCCAGCAAAGGCAACGTCGCCCAGGCGGCGCGCGCGCTGGGCATCAGCCGCAGCACGCTGTATCGCCGCGTCGGCGCCACGGCCCGCCGCCACTGACGCGGCAGGCCGTGCCGGCTCAGCCGACCAGCGCCGCCGAATCGCGCGCCAGCTGCTCGATGCCGGCCCAGTCGCGGGCCTGCAGCAGCGCGCGCGTGGTCAGCCACGAGCCGCCCACGCACAGCACGTTGGGCAGGTGCAGGAAATCGCGCGCGGTCTGCGCGCTGATGCCACCGGTCGGGCAGAACCGCACATCGCCGAACGGGCCGTTCCACGCCGACAGCATCGCCGTGCCGCCGGCCTGCACCGCCGGGAAGAACTTGAAGGTGTCCAGGCCATGCTCCAGGCCGGCCATCAGTTCGGAGGAGGTCGCCACGCCGGGCAGGAACGGCAGGTCGGTATCGCGCGCGGCGGCATACAGCCGCGCGGTGGCCCCGGGCGACACCGCAAAACGCCCCCCGGCCCGCTTGACCTGTTCCATCTGCGCGGCGGTCAGCACGGTGCCGGCACCGATCACGGCGTCGGGCACCGCTTCGACCATGGCGCCGATGGCGTCCATCGCCATCGGCGTGCGCAGGGTGACTTCGATCACCGGCAGGCCGCCGTTGAACAGGGCGCGCGCCACCTGCACCGCGTCCTCCACGCTCTCCGGGGTGAACACCGGAATCACCGGGGCCAGTTTCAGGACTGCGCGTACACGCGGATCAGCGCCGGACATCGAATCGCTCCTCGCCCGTCAGGGCCATCACGTCGGCTTCGCCGACAGGGTTGAAGTCGCCCGGAATCGAATGCTTGAGACAGGCGGCGGCCAGGCCAAAGCGCACGATCGCCTCCGGTGCGAAGCCGCGCATCATGCCATGCAGGACGCCGGCGGCGAAGGCATCGCCGCCGCCGATGCGGTCGACGATGCCGACCATCTCGCGGGTGGGGGCCAGCGCGCGGGTGCCGTCGCGGCCCAGCAGCATCGCGCCGAGCGCATGGTTGTCCACGCTGTGCGGAGTGCGTTGGGTGCAGGCCATCCACTGCAGGCGCGGGAACGCGGCAAACGCCTGCGCAGCGGCCGCATCGACCCGTTCGTGCAGGGAAGCCTGCTCGAAGCTGCCGCCCAGCACCACGCCGATATCGCGGTAGTCGGCGAACAGCACGTGCGCGCAGTCGAACAATTCGCGCAGGATGCGCGCGGCATCGCCCTGCCAGCGTGCCCACAGCGATGGGCGGAAGTTGCCATCGAACGACACCCGCACCCCGCGCGCGCAGGCCGCGCGCGCCGCCACCAGGGTGGCCTCGGCCATCGCCGGGTTGAGCGCCGGGCTGACCCCGGACAGGTGCAGCCACTGCGCACCATCCAGCAGCGTGTCCCAGTCGTAGTCGGCCGCGCTGCCGCTGGCGAAGGCCGAATCGGCGCGGTCGTAGACCACTTCACTGGCGCGCTGCACCGCCCCGGTGGTGAGGAAGTACAGGCCCATCCGGCCCGGACGCACCTGCACGTGGCCGGTATCCACGCCGTACTGGCGCAGCTGCCCGCCGACGAACCGGCCCAGCGGGTTGTCCGGCAGCGTGCTGACCATGGCCACCTCATGCCCGAGGTGGGCCAGCGAGACCCCGACATTGGCCTCCGCGCCACCGGCATGCACCGCCAGCTGCGGGGTCTGCAGCAGCAGCTCGCGGCCCGGTGCGCTCATGCGCAGCAACAATTCTCCGAAACAGACGACACGACTCATGGTGGTGGATCCTTGTGGAGGCCGTGTCCCGGGTGGCCACGGCCGAATCTATTGACCAGCGGTGTCATTCTAGCCCCGCAGCGCCTCCCCTGTACCTGGCCCGATTGTCGAAGCCATTGTCCTGCAAGCGTCTACGGGACATTGAAAATCTGCTGCGGTGCAAGATGCTCCGTTTCCAAGGGGCTGTTAACGTCCGCCCTGACCAGCGGTGTCATTGCACTGACATGTCGCCGGATAGCTGTTTCATGTAGCACCTTGGGAGAGGGAAAACATGCAATCTCGAAACATGCGGAAAAAGACACCGGTTACCTTGCTCACCCTGTCGATCGGCCTGGCGCTGAGCGGTACCGCGCTGGCCCAGGACGCCCCGGCCACTGCCGCCACCGATCTGGATACGGTCACCGTCACCGGCTACCGCGCCAGCGTGGAGAAGGCACTGGACATCAAGCGCGGCGAAGCCGGCGTGGTCGATGCCATTGTCGCCGAAGATATCGGCAAGTTCCCCGACCTGAACCTGGCCGAGTCGCTGCAGCGCATCCCCGGCGTGGTGATCACCCGTGAAGCCGGCGAAGGCCGCAACATTTCGGTGCGCGGCCTGGGCCCGGATTTCACCCGGGTGCGCATCAACGGCATGGAGGCGCTGACCACCGTGGGCGCCGGCGACCAGAGCGGCGGCACCAACCGCGGCCGTGGCTTCGACTTCAACGTGTTCGCCTCGGACCTGTTCTCGCAGCTGCTGGTGCGCAAGACCGCCTCGGCCGACGTCGAGGAAGGCTCGCTGGGCGCCACCGTGGACCTGCGCACCGGGCGCCCGTTCGACTACGACGGCTTCACCTTTGCCGCCAGCGGCCAGGCCAGCTACAACGCCATGGCCGAGAAGGCCGACCCGCGCGTGGCCGCGCTGATCTCCAACACCTTCGCCGACGGCACCTTTGGTGCGTTGTTGTCGGTGGCCTACTCCGAGCGCCAGGCGCTGGAAGAAGGCTCCAACACCGGGCGTTGGGCCAACGGTACGAGCAACAACAACTTCAGCGCCTCCTCGCCGTTCACGGCCGCGCGCGGCGCCAACGTCTACCACCCGCGCTTCCCGCGCTATGTGCAGATGGAACACGAGCAGAAGCGCCTGGGCGTGACCGGCACCCTGCAGTGGAAGCCCACCGACGCCACCGAGATCTCGCTGGACGCGCTGTACTCCAAGATCGACGCCGAGCGCGACGAGCACTACATCGAGGCGATCTCCTTCAGCCGCGGCACCAGCACCACCCCGCGCCTGGTCGGCAAGCCGGCGATGGTCGTCAAGAACGGCGTCATCGAAGACAACGCGCTGGTCTACGGCGAGTTCGACAACGTCGACATCCGCACCGAAAACCGCCATGACGAGTGGAGCACCGAATTCAAGCAGATCGCGCTGAACGGCCAGCACCGTTTCGGCGATGCGTTCACCCTGTCCGGCAAGGTCGGCATCTCGCGCTCCAAGCACGAGAACCCGGTGCAGACCACCATCATCATGGACAAGTACGACGTCGACGGGTACAGCTACGACTACCGCGGCAACAGCCGTGCGCCGACGCTGAACTACGGCATCGACCCGACCAACCCGGCGGGCTGGGAGCTGGCCGAAATCCGCCTGCGCCCGCAGTACGTGGACAACGACTTCGACACCGGCCAGATCGACTTCAACTGGAACATCAGTCCCGGCTTCCGCCTGAAGGGTGGCGTGCTGGCCAAGGACTACACGTTCAAGACCGTCGAGCTGCGCCGCGCCAGCGAACTGGCCGTGCCCAACTTCCCCAACGGCAGCAAGATCGTGCCGGGGAACATGACCCAGCAGGAAGGCCTGAAGGGCATCACCGGCAGCCCCAACAACTGGGTGGTGCCGAACCTGGACGCCATCGCCGACCAGTTCGACATCTACAGCAACACCGGCACCTTCGCCGTCGCCCCGCGCGCCAACAACGTGCGCAGCGTGGAAGAAGAGGACCGCGGCGGCTATTTGATGGGTGAGTTCTCCACTGAGCTGGGCAGCATCCCGTTCTCGGGCAACTTCGGCGTGCGCTATGTGCGCACCAAGCAGACCGCCACCGGCCTGTCCACGCTGACCACCACCACGGTGTCCACCACCGCCAGCCGCACCTACGACGACACCCTGCCCTCGTTCAACCTGGTGGCCGAAATCACCCCGGACTTCCTGATCCGCCTGGGCGCGGCCAAGGTGATGAGCCGTCCGGGCCTGGGCAACCTGACCCCGGGTTCCACCGTGGCCGTGGCCGGCGCGGCGCGCACCATCGCCACCGGCAACCCGGACCTCGACCCGATCCGCGCCACCAACGTGGACCTCGGCTTCGAATGGTATTTCGCCGAAGGCGCCATGGCCGGTGTCGGGCTGTTCTACAAGGACATCGACACCTTCATCCAGACCACGCGCGAGACCCATCCGTACAGCTTCAGCGGCCTGCCCGATGCGCTGCTGATCGGTACCGGCGCCAGCCCGGACAGCGACTTCACCTATACCAAGCCGGTGAACACCCCGGGTGGCAAGCTCAAGGGCGTGGAGGTCAACTACACCCAGCCGTTCACCTTCCTGCCCGGCAACTGGTCCAACCTGGGCGTGCAGCTGAACTACACCTGGGTCGACTCGCAGATCCAGTACATCAACTCCAGCGGCCAGCCGGTGCTGAAGGCCGATCTCACCGGCCTGTCGCGCAATTCCTGGAACGCGACGCTGTTCTATGAAGGCAAGGTGTTCTCCGGGCGCGTGTCGGCCACCAACCGCGACGATTACCTGACCCAGGTGACCGGTACCGAAGCCGGCTTCAACCTGGACGGCTATCACGGCATGACCGGCACCACCTTCATCGATGCCTCGATCCGCTACGCGATCAACGACAAGCTGGAGCTGAGCCTGGAAGGCATGAACCTGACCAACGAAGCCAGCGACGAGTGGGTGTACTCGCCGGCTACCGGTCGCCTGCCGCTGCAGTACACCGAAACCGGCCGGCAGTTCATGCTCGGCGCGCGCTACAAGTTCTGACCTGCCACCAGCACGCGGCGGCGCGGGCAATCGCGCCGCCGCTGTTGCGTCGCAAGATGTTGGGGAGCGGCGGCTTTGCTAGCGTGCGTTGCGTGCCTGGCACGTGGCGGGGAGGCTGCGTGCCTGCACCCAGCGCACCGGCATCGCATTCCCTCCGGCTCCCTGCGCCACCGTTGCACCGCTGAGCCGTTGAAAGGAACCTGCCATGCCGCTGCACGTTGTCCGTTCGCCCCGCCGCACCCGCCTTTCTGCCAGCCTGCTGTTGCTGCTGCTGGGGGGCAGCGCCGGCGCCTGGGCAGGGGACGCGCCGCAGCTGCTGTTCCACGTTTCCGCCGACGCCGGCTTCAACGCCGACACCGCGCAGGGCGATGCGGTCCCCAACTTCCTCGACAAGGTCAAACGCGTGCCCGATGGCGCGCGCGGGGCGGCGATCCAGTGGGAAGACGACGGCGTGCTTGCCTGGAACGCGCCGGGCAACATCCAGGCCCAGCGCGGCACCCTGGGCTTCTTCTGGCGCCCGCGCTACGCGGTGGGTGAAGCGCCGTTCGTGATCTTCCGCGTGGGCTATGCCGACCACAGCAGCTGGGACATGGCCTGGCTGCGCATCGACTGGAACGGCCACGGCTTCGATGCCTTCGTCACCGACGCCAACCTGGCGCGCACGCGGGTGTCGTTCGCGCTGGACCGCAATCCCGCGCCGCAGCACTGGCAGCACATCGCCTTCGGCTGGGATGAAGACCATGGCGTGCGCCTGTACGTGGACGGCAAGGAGGTGGCACGCCAGGACACCACGGCCGACTACGATGCCGCGCTGGACCAGCTCGGCCTGGCCGGCCGGGTGATGGCGCCCTACCAGGTGCAGAGCCGCTACAACTTCCTGCGGGGCAGCGACCTGGACGAAATCCGCGTCTACGACCGCCTGCTCGATCCGGCCGGCATGGCCGCGCTGGCGCGCAATGCAACGCCCACCAGCGCCGTGGCTGCCGCAGACCCGTTGCGGGCGTGGCGGCATCGCTTCGGCTGGGACAGCGCCGCACCGCCGGTACTGGCCACGCCCACCACCAGCATCGGCAAGGTCGAGTTCGCCGACACCCGCGACCACAAGCAGTGGATGTGGAAGGCCACCGATGGCATCGCCGAGACCACCTGGCCCGGCGTCTACAACCGCTCGCGCCTGCCCGGCCGCAACGACTACTTCCAGCTGCCGGACTGGAACACCTATGTGGAAGGCGGGCAGCAGCTGGACCTGACCGTGCCCGATGGCCAGACGGTCAACCGCATCGAAATACGCGGCGCCGCGTTCGGCCAGCTCAGCGCCAGCGGCGACGGCCAGCCGGCGACGCCCCTGCTGCAGCGCCGGCAGGGCGTGGTGCGCAGCGTCGACGATATTCCGGCCCAGCGCGGTGGCGTGCTGCACTTCCACAATACCGAACAGGAAACGCCGATCCAGGAAATCTGGGCCTACCAGGTCAGCGATGCCCCCGAACCCGCCGGCACGGTCAAGCAGCGCTACCTGATCGACAGCCAGGCCCTGCCCGACTACCTCAACATCGCCACGCTGCGCGACTACATCGACGGCCGCTACCCGGTGGCCGAGCGCAGCACGGTGATGGCGCTGCCCAAGGGCGCCGGTTCGCGAAGGCGCGGCGCTGACACCTTGCCCGCCCATCCGCTGCCGATCGTGCATGTGCTGATTCCCTCCGGCGTGGGCGACGCCCCGGCCGCCCAGCCGCTGATCCGCAGCTGGGCCTACAGCTGGGAGAACATGCATGACGGGCTGGATGGCGTGGCCATCGACCTGCCCGCGCTGGACCTGCCGGCCACGCACGACGGCGTGATCCCGCTCAATATCCGCATCAAGGACCCGATCTGGCCGGCGCGCGACATGATCGACGTGTCGGTGTCGGTGAGGCCTGGCGAGAAGCGCACCCTGTGGCTGGACCTGCGTGACCGCATCCTTACCGCCGACAGCCTGTGGATCTCGATCGCCTCGGCCGCGCCCGGCTTCAATGCCGCCTCGCTGGATGGCGCCGAGCTGCGCATGGTCTACAAGGACCGCGAACAGGCAAAGCAGGAACACCTGGCCGACCGCTTCAACCAGGCCCGCGACAACTGGGGCTTCCTGGTCGAAGAACACACCACCTCCAAGCGCCAGCGCCTGTATGCGCGCGTGTATGCCGACCTCACCGACCTGCTGCGGGTCGACCCGGACCACGAACTGGGCCGGCTGTACTGGAACTACATCAGCTACAACAGCCAGGGCAAACCGCCGTTCACCCAGCCGGTCGCGCCCAGGGGCGTGCCGCAGTGGGCGTTCGCCCAGACCGAAGACCTCAAGTACGTGCGCCGCTTCGTGGACTGGTGGATCGACCACCGGCAGATCGCCTACGGCGACTTCGGCGGCGGCATCTCCGACGATTCGGACCTGACCCAGCAATGGCCGGGGCTGGCGCTGATGGGCGTGCAGCCGGACCGGCTCAACGCCTCGCTGACCGCGTTGTCCGATGCGGTGTACCGCAATGGCATGTTCAGCAACGGCCTGAGCACCATCGAGACCGATGAGCTGCATGCCTACGAGGAGGGCATCAACACCAACAGCGCCATGCTCTACCTCAACTGGGGCGACCCGCTCACCCTGGAGCGGCTGATGGAAACGGTGAAGGCCTTCGATGAGCGCATCATCCTGCCCAACGCGCAGGGCCAGCGGCTGTTCTCCAGCAACTGGTACGGCGGCAACAAGGTCTACCGCGAACCGAACTGGCAGTGGCAGAAGCCGTACTCGTTCCCGGCGCTGCACCCGGCCTTCCTGGTCGGCCAGTACAACGCCGATGCGACCAGCCGCAAGCTGGTCACCGGCCTGGCCGACAGCTACCTGGCCCACGCCTACAACGACGACAAGGGCCGCTGGACCCTGCCCAACGAGATCCACTGGGCCACCGGCAAGACCCGCGGTGGCGAGCTCAACACGGGCTCCGGCGCTGGCGATGTCATGCACACCTTCTGGGCCGCATGGCGCTGGAGCGGCGATGCCAGGTACCTCAAGGCGCTGGACTACCGCGTTGAACGTGGCGGCCCGGGTGCGCTGGCCAACCTGGGCGAGAACTACGTGGAAGTGCTGGGCCGTGGCGCGCAGTGGAACCCACGCCTGATCGCCGACGCCGATGCCGGCAACACCGGCTTTGCCAGCCTGATGGCCTGGCAGGCCACCGGCGACAAGGCCTACCTGGAAGCCCTGCATGCCGACGGCATCCAGGCCAAGGCGCAGCGCGAGTACATGAACACCGAGGGCCACTGGTGGTCCGACCGGGTCGAAGCGCCCAGCGAATTCCTGCAGCGCGCGCGCCTGGGCGGCATCGCGCTCAAGCGCAACCAGAGCTGGCCCGGGCATACCGTCAGTTGGCGCTTCGACCGGCCCGAGGCGGCCGAACAGGTGGCACTGCTGGTGCATGCGCCCTCGCCGGAACGTTTCAAAGTGATCGGCTGGAACCTGGGCAAGCGGGCGGTCGATGCGCAGATGAGTACGTGGAACGTCACCGCCGGGCAATGGCGGATGACCAGCGGCATCGACCGCGATGGCGATGACCGCATCGACGGCAAGCCCAGCGTGCGGGAGCTGGCCCTGGAGCGCAGTGCAGCCACCACGCTGCGCTTCGCCCCGGGGCGCAGCCAGGTGTTCGAGTTCGAACTGGTGCGGGCCGGGCCGCCGGTGGAACAGCGCCCGGACCTGGGCATCGGCCGCGGCGACGTGCGCGTGGACGGGCGGCAGCTGCAGGTCACCGTGCACAGCCTGGGCCATGTCGGCACCGGGCCGGGGACGGCAGTGCTGGAAGATGCCACCGGGCGCGAGCTGGCGCGCATCGAGGTACCCGCACTGGCCGCGCCGCGCGACCTGCTGCCCAAGACCGCCACCGTGGGCCTGCCGTTGCCGGCCGGCAACCATCGCGGCCTGCGGGTGCGGGTGATGCTGGCCGATGGCGGCAGCGAGGTGACCCAGCGCAACAACGCGGTGGTGCTGGACTGAGGTGGTGTCGGCATGCCCCCGAACGCAGCGTGCGTCCCGACGCCGTCTACAACGCCACTGTCCCCTCGATGCAGGTGACGCAGTCGCCGCCGATCCACAACGCTTCCCCCACCCGCTCCACCTGCAACCGCCCGGCGCGGCCCAGCGCGGTGCCCTGGCTGATCACATAGCGGTCGGGCACCTGCCCTTCCTCCAGCAGCCAGCGTGCGATGCCCGCATTGAGGCTGCCGGTGGCCGGATCCTCCGGCGCGCCATCGCCGGCGATGAAGGCGCGGCTCTCGAACTGCGCCGCCGTCCCGTCGCTGGCCAGCCACGGGCCGAACACGCCGACCTTCAGCCCTTCCAGTTGCGCGTAGTCGGGCTGTACCGCCAACACCGCCGCGCGGTCGCGCAGGCGCACGGCCAGCCAGCCGGTGCCGTTGTCGGCCCAGCGCGCATCCACCACCGCCTCCGCTGCCAGGCCCAGCCCACGCCGCACGCGTTCGCGCAGGGCCGCATCCAGTGCCCCAGCGCGCAACAGCGGCGGGGCCAGGAACGCCAGCCCTGCATCGCTGCGGCGGATCCGCACCAGGCCGATGCCGCATTCCTGCACGATCTCCCCGCCCTGCGGCACGCCGCCGCAGGCCAGCCACGCATGGCAGCTGCCCAGGGTCGGGTGCCCGGCAAACGGCAGTTCTTCCAGCGTGGTGAAGATGCGCACCCGGTAGTCCGCCCGCGGGTCGGTCGGCGGCAGTACGAAGGTGGTTTCGCTCAGGTTGGTCCAGCGCGCGAACGCGGCCATGCGCGCGTCCTCCAGGCCGGCCGCGTCCAGCACCACCGCCAGCGGATTGCCGAGCAGGGGATCGGCGCTGAACACATTGACCTGCAGGAACGGGTAAAGCGGCATCGAGGGGTCTCCCGGCAATCGGCGGCATGATGCGCGCCGGACGGGGTCGCGTCGATACGTGCCCGGCCGCCAACGCATGCGGTGGCGTGGCCGCCCTGTGTGTGTGCCTGCCGCAGGGCAGCGCCGGGGGCTATGCGGCGTCGGTTTCCAGGGCCTGCACGCGGCGCTGGTACCAGTGGCCGTCCTGCTCCGGCTCGAACACCGCGCTGCAGGTCATCTCGCCCTGGTAGACATGCACCGAGATGGCCAGTTCTTCATCGCTGGTATTGCGGATGGTGTGGTACTCGTGCGGTGGGATCAGGCTGCCGGCGCTGCCGCAGTCGCCTACGATCGCTGGCTCGGCACGGAACCGGAAGCGGTCGCCGTCGCGCTCCAGCAACTGGTACTGGGTGATCTCCAGTTGGCCCAGCCACACCCCTTCCACGCACCACAGGCCGCTGTGGTCGTGCAGCGGGGTGCCCTGCCCCGGGCCCCAGCTCATCGCCACGATGCTGTAGCCATGAGCCGGGCTGCGGTACAGCTCGCGGCGGGCGTAGTGGTCGCTGATCGGGTGGTGTACGCAGGCCGGCAGCTGGATGCGGCTGTCGGCGATCGCCTCGCGCAGCGCCGTGCGCAGCGTGGCGGCGATCTGGTGGGTGTCCTCGTGCTGGACTGCATGGTCGATCGCGGCGATCAGTCGGTCACGGCCATGGAACGGGGGAAACGGAGTGCAGTGCTCTTGCATGCGCCCAGTTTAGGCGATCAGGGTGAACACCGTGTTTGACGGGATTCACGTGGATCGCGACCTGATCCGCGAAGTAGCAATCAAAATCGCGGGAATGGTTGATCAAAACTATCAATGCAGACGCGCCCTTGTCCCTGCCGATCCCGCTCAGAACGTGCCGCGCTGGATGAACGGTGCCTGCTGGTACAGGCGGCGCTCGCCGCCGCGCGGGTCGTCGGCCTGGCGCGGCGGTACGTCGAACAGCAGGGTCTGGCGGCGTGCCAGCGAATAGGTCTGCCACGCCGGCAGCGCGGCATGGTTGGGGTCGCCGTGGCGCGCGAAGGCGATCAGCGCCCCGCTCATCATCGCCGCGACGCGTTCGGCCTGTTCGCCGTCGCCGGTGCGCGAACCGGGCTGGCGGATGTTGTCCAGCACCAGCGGAATGTCCAGCGTGTGGAAGGCACCGAACCTGCCGCCATCCAATGGCGAGCCCCAGTCCAGCTGGTAGGCCCAGGTCGGTGCGCCCTGGCGTGCCCGCGCCTCCAGTTCCTCCACGGCACCACGCCAGGAGCGGCCGGCGGTGGTGGCCGCGAAGAACACCTCCGAGGGCGTGTAGTGCGGGTACAGGCGGCGGTATTCGGCGATCACCACCGCCGGCAGCAGATCCACGTACTGCTGATTCTCCAGCCTGGCCGGCAGGGTCTCCCAGCTCAGTGCGAAGTTGGCCGGGTCGTTGCCGAGGAAGGCACGGGTCTCGTCGCGGGTGTTGCCGATCACCATCGGAATCCCGGCCGACTGCGCCGGGGCCTCCGGCCAGAACGGATGCACCGGCAAGACCCCGCCGTCCAGCACCGGGCCGACATACAGCCCGGTGTCCTCCACCCGCGACGGATCGCGCGCGCGCGTTGCCGCCAGCAGCGCCTCCATCGGCAGGTCCAGCAATGCCTGCACGTCGGCCGCGGCAACGGCCTGCATCGCGATCTGCGCGCGCTGGGTGGCCGCGCGCGGGCCGGCGGCGGTGACCTGCTGCCCGCTCATGGTCCAGGCGCGCTGGAACAGGCCGCGCGCGGCCGGCATCGCCATCAGCGTGGCGATCTTGGCGCCGCCGCCGGACTGGCCGACCACGGTGATGTTGTGCGCATCGCCGCCGAACTCGGCCGCGTGCTGGCGCACCCACTGCAGGGCCTGGACCAGGTCGAGCTGGCCGACGTTGCCCGAATCGGCGAAGCGCGCATCGCCCAGCTGTGCCAGGTACAGGTAGCCGAACACGTTGAGCCGGTGGTTGACGGTGACCACCACCACATCGCCACGCCGGCACAGCGCGCCGCCGTCGTACAGCGGGTCGCTGCCCGAGCCGTTGTTGTAGGCGCCGCCGTGGATGTAGAACACGATCGGCCGCCTGCCGCCATCGCGCAGGGCCGGGGTCCACACGTTGAGGAACAGGCAGTCTTCGCTGCCCGGTCCGTCCGTGCCGGTCTGCGGGGCGGCGCTGCCGTATTCCAGCGCGTCGCGCACGCCGTGCCAGGCCGGTTCGGGCAGCGCCGGCTGGAACCGGCGGGCGGCGGTGTCGGCGCCGTAGGGAATACCGCGGAACACGTTCACGCCCTGCTCGCGCTGGCCGCGCAGGCGGCCGCTGCGTACCTTGGCCAGGGGCGCGGCGGTATGCCGCGGCCCGGGCACGCCGGCCCAGGCCGGCAGCAGCGGCAGGCTGGCCGCTCCCAGCAGCAGCGCATGACGCGCGCTGTCCTGCAGGAAGCGGCGGCGCTGCAGGTCGGCCGGTGCCCCGCTCATCGGCGTGGCTCCCGGGCCTGTGCGTGGATCCAGCGCAGTGCCAGCGCCGGCCATTGCGCGGTGGTCAGCGCGGGGTCGATACGCACGCCGAAGCCGTGCCCGCCGTGCGCGAACAGGTGCATCTCGGTGGCCACGCCGCTGCGCAGCAGCGCCTGGTAATAGACCAGGCTGTTGTGCACCGACACCACGCTGTCGTCCTGCGCATGCACCAGGAAGGTGGGCGGCATGTCCGCGCGGACCTGGTCCTGCATCGAGAACTGCCGGGCCAGCGCCGCATCGGGATGCTCGCCGAGCAGGCGGGCGCGCGAACCGCTGTGCGCGTGGGCGCCCATGTCGATCACCGGATACAGCAGCAGGGCGAAGTCCGGCCGCGCGCTGTGCGCGTCGATGGCATCGCGTGCCGGATAGGCCGGCAGGTCGAAACCGGTGCTCAGCCGGGCGGCGACATGGCCGCCGGCGGAAAAGCCGATCACCCCGATGCGGCCCGGGTCCAGCTGCCAGCGCGCGGCCTGGCTGCGGATCAGCCGCAGCGCGCGCTGGGCATCGGCCAGGGCGGCCTGGCGGTCGCTGCGCCCGGCGGGCAGCCGGTAGCGCAGCACGAACAGGGTCACCCCGCCGCGGTCGACAAAGGCCGGCACCAGGGCGGTGCCCTCCTTGTCCAGCACGATGCGCTGGTAGCCGCCGCCGGGAATCACCAGCAACGCGGTGCCGTCCGGATGCGCCGGCCGGTAGGCGACCAGGTAGGGCGCGTCGACGTCGTCGATGTAGCGGTCCGGCAGGGCCGGGTCATCGCTGCGCTCGATCACCCGCGGCACCCGTGGGGCGCCGGTCTGGCCCGGCACCTGGCCGGCCGGCCACAGCGCGATGCGGTCCGGGTCGCCCGGCCCGGGCTCGGTCGCCGGCACGCTGCGTTCGGCGGCCTGCAACAACGACGGGGGGCAGGCCAGCAGGCAGGCCAGCAGCAGCAACGAGACGGCACGGGGCATCGGCGGTGTCCTTTGGGTCATCCAGAGGGTCATGGTGCCCGGCCGCAGCGGTCTGATGCGCTGCACATTGCCAATGACACCGGTTTACCATATACAGCTCATCCACGTGCTGTCGATTGGCAGTGCAACATTTCTCCGGGAGATCCGCTTGAGCAACGATCACGGCATACAGGACCTGCCAGACCAGGGATTGGGCGAGATCGCCCGCGCCTTCGTCAGCGCCCGCCAGCAAGGCCGCGCGCTGCCTGATTTCCCCGGCATCATCCCGCCGGACCTGGTCACCGCCTACCGCGTGCAGGACCAGGCCATCGGCCTGTGGGACGACCAGGTGGTGGGCTGGAAGGTCGGTTACATCGCCGCCGAGAAGCGCGACAGCGCCGGCGACGACCGCCTGCTGGGCCCGATTTTCGCGCGCCGGCTCTGGAATGCTACCGGTGGAACAGTGGACATTCCGGTGTTCGTCGGCGGCTTCGGCGCGGTCGAGGCCGAGTTCGTGATCCAGCTGAGCGAAGATGCGCCGGCCGACAAGCTGCACTGGACCGCCGAAGAAGCCGAAGCCCTGCCGGCCAGGCTGTTCATCGGCGTGGAAGTGGCCAGCAGCCCGCTGGCCACGATCAACCAGCTCGGCCCGCGCGTGGTGGTGTCCGATTTCGGCAACAACAACGGCCTGGTGCTGGGCGCGGAAATCCCCGGCTGGACCGCGCTGGACGATGCGCAGCTGCGGGCCGAAACCCGCATCGACGGCGCGGTGGTCGGCACCGGTGGCGCCACCGCGCTGCCCGGCGGCCTGCGTACCGCGTACGCGTTCGCCCTGGGCCGGTCGGCGCAGCGTGGCCGGCCGCTCAAGGCCGGTGACCTGATCGCCAGCGGCAACGCCACCGGCATCCACGACATCGCCGTAGGCCAACAGGCACTGATCCGTTTCGCCGGTTACGGCGACATTACCTGCAAGGCCATCGCCGCCGGGTAAGTCTGGCGGACATGGCGAGTACGCTTGGGAGGGCGCAGATGATTACCCGCAGAAGTTTCCTTGCCACCGGTGTGGGCGCGCTTGGCGTGCCCCTGCTGTCGGCGTGTGCGCCCGCGGCCGGGGTTGCCGCGGCCGACGCGCGGCTGTTGACCGCCACCGATGTGCACGTTGCCGACTACCCCACCGTGACCGCGGTGAAGTGGATCGGCCAACAGCTGGAGCGCAGGACCGGTGGCCGCCTGAAGCTGCGCCAGTACCACTCCGGCCAGCTTGGCCGCGAGTCCGAGGCGATCGACATGGCGCGCTTCGGCGCGATCGACATCACCCGGGTCTATTCCGGCGCGCTCAACAACGCGTTCCCGCTGACTCAGGCACTGTGCCTGCCGTATGTGTTCGCGTCGGTGGCGCACATGCGCCGCGCGCTCGATGGCGGTGTCGCCGATGCCGTCCTGCAGGGTTTTGAAAGCCGCGACCTGGTCGGCCTGGCGATCTACGACTCCGGCGCGCGCTGCTTCTACAACACCAAGCACCCGATCGTGGAACCGCGCGACCTGCACGGCCTGAAGCTGCGGGTGGCGTCCTCGGACATCTTCATCCAGCTGATGCGCCTGCTCGGCGCCAACCCGACCCCGATGTCGCTGGGCGATACGTTCTCGGGAATGGAAACCCACATGATCGACGGCGCCGAGAACAACATGCGCAGCTTCCATTCCAGCCGGCACTTCGAGGCGGCGCATTACTGGTCGCAGAGCGAGCATTCCTATGCGCCGGACGTGCTGCTGATGTCGCGGCAGAGCTTCGATGCGCTGAGCCCGGCCGATCGCACCCTGGTGATCGAGACCGCGCGCGAATCGGTGCAGGTGATGCGCCAGCAGTGGGACGCCTCGGAAAGCACCGCGCGCCAGGCCGTCGCCGATTTCGGCATCACATTCAACGAGGTCGACATGCCGGCCTTCCGCAAGGCCGCCGATCCGCTCCTGCAGCGCTACCTGCAGCAGCCGGCGCTGGCCGCCCTGACCCGTCGCATCCGCGACTTCGCCTGAGGCCCCGCCGCGATGTCCGAACCGACTTCCGAAACCGTCAGCCCCCCCAACGCACCGCAGCGCCTGCTCAACGGCATCGCCGAGGTGGCCATCCACATCGCTGTCCTGGCCCTGCTCGGGCTGGTGGTGGTGCAGGGCTGGCAGGTGTTCGCCCGCTACGTCATCAACGATTCGCCCAGCTGGACCGAGCCGGTCACCCTGCTGCTGCTGGCCACCGCGATGAGCCTGGGCGCGGCCACCGGCGTGCACACCCGCCGCCACTTCGGCTTTTTCCTGCTGGCCGCGCATATGGGCCCGGGCCTGCGCCGCGCGGTGGAGGTCTTTTCCGCGCTGGTGGTGGCCGTGCTGGGTGGGGTGATCGCCTGGTGGGCGGCGGTGCTGTTGCTGGACGGGCTGGATATCAAGGCCGCCGGCGCCAACCTGCCGCAGAGCATCAACTACCTGCCGCTGTCCGTTGGCGGCGCGCTGATGGCGATCTTCGCCGTGAACCAGATGGTGCAGGCCGTGCGACCCGCCGACGCCGCAACCGTTGCCGAGGGAGACCGCTGAACCATGGGTATCACGATCCTGTTTACCGTTTTCGCGGTACTGCTGCTGCTCGGCGTGCCGGTAGCCTATGCCCTGGCCGCCGCGGCCCTGGCCACGCTGTGGTACCTGGACCTGCCGACCCTGGTGCTGGTGCAGCAGATTTCCGCCGGCACCGGCTCGGCGTCGCTGATCGCCATTCCATTGTTCATCTTCGCCGGTGAAATCATGATGCGCGGCGGCATCTCCGAACGCCTGATCTCGCTGGCCTCCTCGCTGGTGGGTCGCCTGCGCGGCGGCCTGGGCCAGGTCTCGATCCTGTCCTCGCTGTTCTTCGGCGGTGTGTCCGGCTCGGCCATCGCCGATGTCTCGGCGGTGGGCGGCACCATGATTCCGCAGATGGTCAAGCGCGGTTACGACCGCGACTTCGCGGTCAACGTCAGCATCACCGCCGCGCTGGTGGCGCTGCTGGTACCGCCCTCGCACAACCTGATCCTGTTCTCGGCCGCGGCCGGTGGCGGGCTGTCGATCGCCGACCTGTTCGCCGCCGGCATCGTACCGGCACTGCTGATGACCGTGGCCCTGATGATCACCGGCTATGTGGTCGCCCGTCGCCGTGGCTACGGGGTGGAAGTGTTCCCCGGCTGGCGCGCGGTGCTGCTGCGGCTGGTCTCGGCCCTGCCCGGCCTGGGCCTGGTCGCGCTGATCTTCGTTGGTATCCGTGCCGGCATCTTCACCGCGGTGGAAAGCGCGGCGATCGCCGTGGTCTACGCCCTGCTGGTGACCACCGTGCTGTACCGCCAGCTCAACTGGCGCGAGTTCCTCGGTACGGTCACCCATGCCGCGCGCAGCACCGGGGTGATCCTGTTCGTGATCGCCACCGCGGCGGTGTTCGGCTGGCTGCTGGCCTACCTGGAAGTGCCGGCCGCGGCGGTGGAGTTCCTGCGCTCGTTCGCGCACAGCCAGTTCATGGTGTTGCTGATGATCGTGGTGATGTTGCTGCTGCTGGGTACCTTCATGGACCTGGCGCCGATGATCCTGATCTGCACGCCGATCTTCCTGCCGGTGGCCAAGGCCTATGGCATCGACCCGATCCACTTCGGCCTGGTGCTGGTGCTGACCGGCGGCCTGGGCCTGGTCACCCCGCCGGTGGGCTCGGTGCTGTTCATCGGCACGGCGATCGGCAAGATCAGCGTCGGCGAGAGCATGCGCTCGATCTGGCCGTTCTGGTTCGCCGCGCTGGGGGTGCTGCTGGTGGTCACCTTCTTCCCCGCCCTGTCGTTGTGGCTGCCGGCATTGCTGCGCGCCTGAGCCTGATTCCCCTGCGCTGGCTGCAGCGCACCGCCGGGACGCGGCCTGCACGCGCGCGTCCCCCGTTGGATTCCGGAGAGACCCGATGCGCTTGAACACGATCCTGGCGGGCATCGCCACCGCCTGCCTGTTGCTGGCCACCCCGGTGCTGGCCGCCCCGCCCACCCCGTGGAAGCGCGGCATCGAGAACCAGCGCCAGGCCGACCTCGGCAACGGCACCTTCCTCAACCCGGTGCTGGCCGGCGACCGCCCCGACCCGTCGGTGCTCAAGGACGGCCAGGACTACTACCTGACCCTGTCCTCGTTCGACGCCTACCCCGGCCTGCCGATCTGGCATTCGCGCGACCTGGTCAACTGGCAGCCGCTGGGCCATGCGATCACCCGCAACGTCGGCGCGATCTGGGCCCCGGACATCGTCAAGCACGGCAGCCGCTACTACATCTACTTCCCGGCCCGCACCGCTGAAAGCCGCAGCAACTTCGTGGTCTGGGCCGACAACATCCGCGGCCCGTGGAGCGCGCCGATCGACATCGGTCTGGGCGGCTACATCGATCCGGGCCATGCGGTCGGCGAAGACGGCAAACGCTATCTGTTCCTCAGCGGCGGGGCCTATGTGCAGCTGGCCGACGACGGCCTGAGCGTGGTCGGTACCCCCAAGCATGTCTACGACGGCTGGAAGTACCCGGAAAGCTGGGACGTGGAGGCTTACGCGCAGGAAGGCCCGAAGATCAACTTCCGCAACGGCTGGTACTACATGACCACCGCGGTGGGCGGTACCGCCGGCCCGCCCACCGGGCACATGGTGATCACCGCGCGCTCGCGTTCGATCCACGGCCCCTGGGTGAACGCCCCGAACAACCCGATCACCCGCACCCGCTCGGCAACCGAACCGTGGTGGTCGCGCGGGCATGCCACCGTGGTCGAAGGCACCGACGGCCGCTGGTGGATGATCTACCACGGCTACGAGAACGGTTACTGGACGCTGGGCCGCCAGGCCCTGCTGGAGCCGATCGAATGGACCGACGATGGCTGGTTCGTGGCCAAGGGCGGCGACCTGGGCCAGCCGCTGGCCAAACCCGCGGGCGCGTCGGTCGGCGCGCACGGCATGGCCCTGTCCGATGATTTCGCCGGCCCCACGCTGGGCGCGCAGTGGTCGTTCTTCAACCCCGGCCAGGACGAGTACCGGCGGCTGGACTTCAGCGGCGACGGGCTGGTGCTGCAGGGCAAGGGCGACACCCCTCGCGACGCCTCGCCGCTGACCGCCATCGCCGGCGACCAGGCCTACCAGTTCGAGGTGCAGATGGAGATCGCCCCCGGCGCGGTGGGCGGGGCGCTGCTGTTCTACAGCGACCGCCTGTACGTGGGCCTGGGCAGCAATGGCGAGAAGACCATCATGCACCGCTATGGCGAGGAGCGCCCCACCCGGCTGGCGCCCAGCGCCAGCGGTGGCACGCTGTGGCTGCGGGTGACCAACAACCGCCACATCGTCACCCTGCACACCAGCAGCGATGGCCAGACCTGGCAGAAGTACCCGGTTCAGATGGAAGTCTCGGGCTACCATCACAATGTGGCCGGGAAGTTCCTTGCCCTCAAGCCGGCCCTGTACGCGGCCGGCACCGGCACGGTACGTTTCCGCAACTTCCGCTACCGCGCCCTCGACTGAGCGGCCCGGTAGACTCTTCCGACTCATCCCGGTTCGAACGACATGTCATTGCGCAGCAAATCCGATCCGATGCCTCCGCATGGATTGACCAAGGGCAAGGCCGCCACGATCAACGACATCGCGCGGTTGTCCGGGGTATCCAAGAAGACCGTCTCGCGGATCATCAACAACTCCCCGCTGGTGCGCAAGGACACGCGCGAGAAGGTCGAAGCACTGATGCGCGAGGTGGGTTATACGCCCGATCCGCTGGCCCGCGGGCTGGCGTTCCGGCGCTCGTTCCTGATCGGGATGGTCTACGACAACCCCACCGCCCAGTACATCGTGGACATGCAGTACGGCGCGCTGGATGCGCTGCGCGGCTCCAGTTTCGAGCTGGTGGTGCATCCCTGCGATTCGCGCAGCCCCGGCTATATCGAGGGCGTGCGCCGCTTCGTGCAGCAGCAGAAGCTGCACGGGGTGATCCTGGTTCCGCGCGCCTCGGAGGACCAGGCGCTGGTGGACATGCTCGACGAGATCGGCTGCCGCTTCACCCGGATCGCCGCGCTGCCGCTGGATGACACCTCGCAGATGGTGGTCACCCACGACCGCGACGGTGCCGCCGAAGCGGCCGACTACCTGCTGTCGCTGGGCCACCGCGATATCGCCCTGGTCACCGGGCCCAGCGCCTACCGCTCGGCGCACGAGCGCACCGCCGGCTTCATCGACGCCCTGGCCCAGCGCGGCATCGAACTGCCGCCGGCGCGCATCGTCGAGGCCGGATACACCTTTGAATCGGGCGTGGCCGCCGCCGAGAAGCTGCTGCTAGGCAAGCAGCGCCCGACCGCGATCTTCACCGGCAACGATGAAATGGCCGCCGGCATCTACAAGGTGGCCCTGCGCGCTGGCATCAACATCCCACGCCAGCTGTCGATCATCGGCTACGACGACAGCCCGCTGGCCTCGCGCCTGTGGCCGTCGCTGACCTCGGTGCGCCGGCATACCCGCGACACCGGCCGCACCGCGGCGGCCATGCTGATCCAGCCCGACGGCCAGGCGGTGATGCAGATCGCCAGCGTGCGCCCGCACCTGATCGTGCGCGACTCCTGCCAACCGCCCGAGGATTGACGCCCCGGGCGTCAATCCTCGGTAGGTCACGACCGTTGGTCATGACGCTTCTTCGGTCGTCCCCCTTGTTCTGGTGTCGCCTCCCCCGGTCGTGCCGCCTTCCGTCCTGACCCGCCCCCGGACCACCCTGCCTATCGTGCGCTGCAAAATGACACCGGTTACCAAGCGGGCTACAATCCGCTTCAATCGCGCCGGGGCCGCCCCATCGCCCCACCCCTGCTCTGGAGACGCCATGTACTGCAAGACCCACTACGCCACCCATCCCGATGCCATCAAGGGCGCCAGCAATGACGACCTGCGCGAGCTGTACCTGCTCGACGGCCTGTTCAACGCCGATGCGGTGACGCTGAAGTACACCCACTACGAACGCTTCGTGCTCGGGGGCGCGGCCCCGGTCAACGGCCCGTTGTCGCTCCCGAAGCAGACCGAGCCGGCCTCGGCCGCCGGCCATCCGTTCCTGGAACGCCGCGAGCTGGGCATCATCAACGTCGGCGCCGGCAGCGGCACCGTCACCGTCGACGGCACCGTGTTCACGCTGGGCCCGAAGGATGGCCTGTACGTCGCCATGGGCAGCGTGGAGGTCGTGTTCGCTTCCGATGACGCGGCCACCCCGGCCCAGTTCTACCTGGCTTCGACCCCGGCGCATGCGCGCTTTGAAACCAAGCAGCTGTCGATCAAGGACGCCGTCGCCCTGGACCGTGGCGCGCTGGAAACCAGCAACGAGCGCACCATCTACCAGTACATCGTGCCGGCTACCTGCCAGTCCTCGCAGCTGCTGCTGGGCCTGACCGTGCTCAAGCCGGGCAGCGTCTGGAACACCATGCCGCCGCACCTGCACGACCGCCGCAGCGAGGTCTATTTCTACTTCGACCTTGGCGCCAACGACCGCGTGTACCACTTCATGGGCGAACCGGACGCGCAGCGCCACATCGTCATCCAGAACAACGAAGCCGTCGTGTCGCCGCCGTGGTCGATCCACATGGGCGCCGGCACCAGCAACTACGCCTTCATCTGGGCGATGGGCGGCGAAAACCTGGATTACACCGACATGCACGTGCTGGACATCTGCCAGCTCAAGTGACCCCGACGCGCCGCCGGCATCGCGCCGGCGGCGTCTGTTACGCATTGGACAAGGACCACATACGCAATGGCTAATCCGTTCAGTCTGGAAGGCAAGGTCGCCCTGGTCACCGGGGGCAATACCGGCCTGGGGCAGGGCATCGCCGTGGCATTGGCGCAGGCCGGTGCCGACGTCGCCGTGGCCGGCATCCAGCCGCCCACCGAGACCATCGCCGCCATCACCGCGCTGGGCCGTCGCTGCCTGGCCATCGAAGCCAACCTGATCAGCATCGAGCCGGTGGAGCGGGTCATCCGCGAAACCATCGACGGCCTGGGCGGCCTGGACATCCTGGTCAACAACGCCGGCCTGATCCGCCGCGCCGACGCGGTGGACTTCAGCGAGCAGGACTGGGACGACGTGATGAACGTCAACATCAAGTCCGCGTTCTTCATCTCCCAGGCCGCCGGCCGGCATTTCATCGCCCAGGGCCGCGGCAAGATCATCAACATCGCCTCGATGCTGTCCTTCCAGGGCGGTATCCGCGTGCCGTCCTACACCGCCAGCAAGAGCGGCATCGCCGGCATCACCCGCCTGCTGGCCAACGAGTGGGCCAGCAAGGGCATCAACGTCAACGCGATCGCCCCGGGCTACATGGCCACCGACAACACCGCCGCGCTGCGTGCCGACCAGGACCGCAACAAGTCCATCCTCGACCGCATCCCGGCGGCCCGCTGGGGCACCCCCGAAGACCTGGGCGGCACGGCGGTGTTCCTGGCATCCAGCGCATCGGACTACGTCAACGGCGCGGTACTGCCGGTCGATGGCGGTTGGCTGGCGCGGTAACGCCATCGCTGCGCGCTGGCGCTCCCACGGTTTGCGCTGCAGACCGTGGGGCCCGCGCGACCTTTACCTGCAAACCCCCACCGCTTCGCGATCGCCCCCTGGCACAGGGGGCTTTCCCCCAGATGCACCCCGGTAGTGCCGGCCGCTGGCCGGCAGCTCTCCACCCAGGAGCACGACCATGCTGCGTTTGCTGCTGTCCCTGTCCCTGCTGATTGCAGCACCCAGCGCGCTCTGCGCCCCGCATCGCGTTTTCATCGCCGGCGACTCCACCGCCGCCGAGTACGGCCCTGAGCGCGCACCGCAGGCCGGCTGGGGCCAGGCGCTGCAGAGCTATCTCGATCCGGCCACGTGGGAAGTCCGCAACCACGCCAAGGGCGGCCGCAGCACGCGCAGCTTCATCGAAGAAAAACGCCTGGACGCGATCGCCGCCGAACTCCGGCGCGGCGATGTCCTGCTGATCCAGTTCGGCCACAACGACGCCAAGCGCGAAGACCCGACGCGCTACACCGAACCGGCCACCGCCTATCCACAGTACCTGCTGCGCTATGTGCAGCTGGCCCGCGACAAGGGCGCCACGCCGGTACTGGTCACCCCGGTGGCCCGGCTGCTGTATGACTTCGGTTCGCTGCTGGACACGCACGCGCTGTACACCCAGGCGATGAAGCAGCTGGCCCAGCGCGAACAGGTCGCGCTGATCGACCTCAACGACAGTTCCACGCGCTGGATCCGCGCCCTGGGCGAGCAGGGCGCCAAGCCCTATTTCCTGTTCGTGCCTGAGCAGAACAAGGCCGACGGCACGCACTTCAGCGTGGCCGGTGCGACGGCGGTGGCGTGCCTGGTGATGCGCGATTGGGTCGCGCTGACGCCTGACCTCAGGCAGGCGCTGAAACGCGACATCGATTGCGAGGTACGCAACGCAGGGCAGGGCGATGGGCCGGGCAAACCTTCGCAGGTGGTCCACGAACGCGATATCGCCGTGTCTCAACCCGGCCCGCATGGCGGCGCGGGCCCGACCACCGCCTATCCGTTCTTCGCGCAGGACGCCGACCTGCCGTTCGTGCTGCGCAAGCGCGTATTGCACAAGGGCGCCGGCATCGGCCTGCACCCGCAGCACAAGGACGAGATCTATTACATCGTCAGCGGGCGGGGCAGCTATGTGCTGGATGGCAAGCAGTACGACGTCGCCGCCGGCGACGCACTACTCACCCGCACCGGCAGTTCGCATGCGTTGCAGCAGGTAGGCGTTGAGGACCTGGTCGTGCTGCTCGCCTACCCGCGCTAGGCATCACGCGCCGGCTGCGGCGGGCTCCGGCCCGAAATGCAGCAGCCCCAGCCTGGCCAGGTCCTCCGGCCGTGCGTCGTAGGCATCCTCGAACGCCCCCAGCGCCCGCTCCTCGTCGTCCGTCATCGCGCCATACAGGTCGGTCAGCCGGGTGATCGACGGATCGTCCTCCAACCGATCCAGCTGCCTGCGCATGCCCGCCAGCGCCGCATGTGTCTGCACCGCGCCGATGTCCCGCAGCGCCTGCAGCGCCAGCTGGCAGGTCCGGTCGCCCCAGTTGCACAGGAACTGCATGAAGCCCCCGTTGTTGATGTCCGCCTCCATCCGCCACAGCGCCACCAGCTGCTGGTCCTGCGGCGACAGCGCCGCCAGGTTCCAATCCAGTGCATGCAGCCGTTTCACCGCATTGTCGTAGCGCGCGTCCCACAGCAGGTCCAGCGCGTAGACCACACCGGCCTCCTCCGCCGGCAGCAGCGCGGGCCAGTTGGCACCGAAGCCGGTGTCGGTCGGCACCCATTGCGCGCGCTGCGCGCTGGATGCCCTCTGCAGGTGGGGATGGCGGTTCAACGATTCGCTGAGCTGCATGCCGTTGACCAGCTGCAGGTGGACGTGGGTGGCGTCGACGTGCAGCGTATCGATGCGCAGCAGGGACAGCGGCATGTGGTCCAACCTTGCGGAATGCGAGGCTGTGAACATAGCAAAAAGGCGCCGCACTGTTGGTGCGACGCCTTCGATGATTCACGGCGCTCCTGCGCTAGTCACACATCGCCGCCGTCTGCCCAGCCTTCGCCGGTGCCCTTGTGGAACACGCGGTCGCCGTCCTGCACCTGGCCGGCTGGCAGATGTTCCTGCGTTTCCAGCGCGGCATAGATCGGGGTGAAGTCCGGTGCGGTGGCCTGCATCAGCTGCTCGTAGCTGTCGATCACGAAGTAGGTCTTCTGGAAGGTGTCGATGCGGTAGCGGGTGCGCATGATCCGCTCCAGGTCGAAGTCGATCCGGTTCGGCGCGGCCGATTCCAGCGAGTACAGCGATTCGCCCTTGGACGAAACGATGCCGGCGCCGTAGATGCGCAGGCCTTCATCGGTATTGATCAGGCCGAATTCCACCGTGTACCAGTACAGCCGGGTCAGGTGCTGCAGCGCCTCCGGGCCGATCGCATGCGCCTTGACGCCGCCGCGGCCGTAGGCGGCCATGTAGTCGGCGAACACCGGGTTCATCAGCAGCGGGACGTGGCCGAACAGGTCGTGGAACATGTCCGGCTCGGCGATGTAGTCGATCTGGTCCGGGCGGCGGATCCACCAGGTGACCGGGAAGCGCCGGTTGGCCAGGTGGTCGAAGAAGTCCAGTTCCGGCAGCAGGCCCTCCACCCCGACCAGGGTCCAGCCGGTGGCCGCGCCCAGCACCTCGTTGAGCTGGTCGAAGCGCGGAATCATCTGCGCGTTCATGCCCATCTCGTCCTGCGCCTGCAGGAACTCCCGGCTGGCCCGGCCTTCCAGCAGCGCGCGCTGGCGCTGGTACAGCGTGCTCCAGGTGGCATGGTCGTCGGCGCTGTAGCTGTCCCAGGGCTGTTCCACCACCGCGGTGGTGTACACCGGCACGTATCCCTTGTCGGTCTGCTGGTGTTCGACGCGGCGGGGGGCGGTGGCGGTTTCCATCGTGGCGGTCTCCTGGGAAGTCATCTGTCGATGCTAGGGCAGGGCGCACGCAAGAGGTTTGCAAAGTTGCGCGGATATGCGCTTCTGGCGCAAGATCATTGCGTCCACCTAATGTTGCGGGGCAGCAATGGCCGGAGATACCCAGTTCGACCGCACGGATCTGCGCCTGCTGGCGGAAATCCAGCAGCATGGCCGCGCCACCAATGCCGAGTTGGCTAGCCGGGTGAACCTGTCCCCGTCGGCCTGCCTGCGCCGCGTGCAACGGCTGGAAAGCGAAGGGGTGATCGCCGGTTACGGCGCGCGGTTGGAACCACGCCAGATCGGGCTGGGCCTGCAGGCCTTCGTCCGCGTGCAGCTGGAAAAGCACGACCAGCACGCCATCGGCGTGTTCGCCCAGAGCGTGGTGGCATGGGATGAAGTGGTGGCCTGCCATGCGCTGACCGGCGACATGGACTACCTGCTGCAGATCTACGTGCGCGACCTGGAACACTTCTCGCGCTTCCTGCTCGACAAGCTGCTCAACGCCGCCGGCGTGGCCGACGTCAATTCCAGCTTCGTGCTGCGCACGGTGAAGGAATTCCGCGCGCTGCCGCTGTCGCAGCTGGAATGAGCTTGACGTGATCGGCTCCATTCCAGGTTGCGGGCTTCGGCAGTATCGGCATCTGCGACGCCGATCGTGGGTAGTCCAGGCCATGATCGACTAGAGTTGTGCGCACCACGCATCATCGGAGGATGCCCCCGCATGGCGTTACCTGCACACAGCCTGCTCATCGCGGTACTGCTGCCGCTGGCCGCCTGTGCGCGGCAGCCGGAACCCAAGCCGGTGGAGCGTACCCAGACCAATGAGCAGGGCTGCATCCGCCAGCGCAGCATCGGCCCGCAGGATCCGTTCGCCGACCCCGCGCCGCTCAAGCAGGCCTGCCTGGGGCCGCATCTGCTGGAGATCCCGCAGAACTACTTCTACAACCAGATCGGCACCGAGCACGACGGCAGCTTTGCGCTGGCGTTGGAGTACCCGTCGCTGCAACCGTTCAAGCCGGGTGAGCGGATGAATCTGAAAGTAGATGTGTCCGTGCGTACGGTTACGGTGGACTACACCTACATTGACCGAATAGACGTCCGCGAGGTGCTACGCCGCACATATACACCCATGGAGTACTTGCGGGGTGATCCTGAAGAGGCGCTGGAGTCGCGAATTCAAGGAAAAGCCGTGGGTGGGCTGACCCCCTACCATGTGGACATGGACAAAGTTCGTTCGCACTATCACACGAAGGGATTTCGGGAAAACGCGCCTGTGATGAACATAAATTGGCACACTGATTGGTTCATTGCCCGCGACGAAAAAGGTGAGGTGAGCACTGTAATCAAATGCACGCCAGATGAGATTACCGCGTCGGGTGTTGAGTATCGCGATGGAAAAATGGTCAAGAGCAAGGGCATCGGTGTTGCGCGATGTGATCACACCTTCATGATTGCTGATCTGGATACCATCATTAGGATCAAGTATCCCAGAGAGGGCAGGTCACAGTGGCGGCGGATTGAGCAACGTGCTCGACAGTTGTTGGCCGACTCCTTCATCAAACCCGGCAAGCAGGCCTAACCATGGCAGGCCTCAACCAACAAGATATGAATATTCTTGCGGACTACGCCAGAGCTGGTAACCGCGAGCTGTACTTCAATTATCTCGCTCAGAAGGATGGCAGCGATGGGTACGGTTTGCTGGCTTTAGGTGTCGTCCGTAATGACAACGCACCTGGCGCGACCGCCAATCACTTCGCGCAGGATCAAGCTCGTAAGGATGGACTTGCCTACGGTGAGCGGGACTGGCAGGAGTTTGGAGTTGAGCTGATGAGAAATGACGTCGCATTACGTCAGGCTCAATTTGCGGCAAGGCGTCCGGATCTGGCTCTTAACCTGCCGGTAAAGGACGTCCAGACGGCACACGATGTAGCTTTCGACGGCCGCAATATCAACCCCGACGCCTGGACGCCACGCCAGCTGCTCGAAGCCGCCCGTCGCCATGGCGGCGAGCCCGAGGCGGAAAAAGTCTGGTCGATGATGCTGGACAACCAGTTGCTGGGGCTCGCCCGTGGCGCAAGCACCACCGAGAACCTCGCCTACCGCTACAACGATGAAAAACTGGACGCCACCGCATATGTGGCGGCGATGGGCCTGGCCCGGACCAACGCAGGCCTGTTTCCCACGCCCAATTCCGATCCGGACACGATCGACCGCGACGGCAAGACCTACAGTTTCCACGCCGAGTCCGGTACGTGGCGCGGGCCGGCACCGATCGAGTCGCGCATACCGATCAAGGTGCCGGTGACCGACCCGGCGCTGGTCGACGCGCTCAATGACAGCCGCGCGCTGCGCCAGGAGCGCGAGCAGCTGCGCACGCAGTTCCACCCGGACGACCCGTACCGCGACCGTCCGATCCAGGCCAGCCCGTGGCTGTTCACCGACGCCGGCCCTGCGCAGGAAGGCTCGAACCAGGCATTGCAGGCCCGCGCCGCAGCGCCAATAGATCCGACCCAGGCCGGGCATCCACGGCACGCGCTGTACCAGCAGTGCGTCGAGGGCGTGCACGTGCTGGATGCACGCCTGGGCCGGGCACCGGACGCGCACAGCGCCTGCATGGCCGCCAGCCTGACCACGCTGGCCGCCAGCAGCGGCCTGGAGCGCGTGGACCATGTGCTGTTGAGCGTGCAGGGCAGCGACACCGCGCCCGGCCAGCGGGTATTCGTGGTGCAGGGCGATCCGGGCGACCCGGCGCATCAGCGCGCACACATGCCGACCGAACAGGCGTCCGCCACGCCGCCGGAGCAGTCCTTCCAGCAACTGCTGGTTGTGGATCAGCAGCGCGCGCGCGAGCAGGCCCAGCAGCTGCAGCGCGAGCAGGACAACGCTGTGCGCGCCGCGCCGTCGATGCACATCTGAGGATGCCGGGGCAGGGCCGACCGAGTGTCGGCGCTACCCGGCGCTCAACCCTCGCACTTCTCCTTGCGGCCCATCAGCCTGCCCACCCGCGACGGCGCTTCGCACTTGGGTTTGGGCGGCGGGGCCAGGGCGGCGGCGCGGGCCCGCTGCAACTGCTGCACCTTGGCGCGGATCTGCGGCATCACCACCATCGCGGCCTTCTCGCCTTCCAGGATGGCGTTGTTGCGCTGGCTGAAATCGGCCGCGCCGATGTCCAGCACCTTGGGCCGGACGATGATGTCCGCGCGCGCCAGTTCCTGCTCGCCCAGGCGCTGGCCCATGATCGAGATCGACTGGTTGACGATGCCCAGCATGCCGGTCGGTGCCTTGCCGCTGGCCTTGCTGGAGATGTCCACGGCGATCACGAAGTCGGCGCCGAGCTGGCGTGCGGCGTCCACCGGCACCGGGCTGACCACGCCGCCGTCGATATAGTTGCCCTTGCCGATCTTCACCGGCTCGAACACGCCGGGGATGCTGCTGGATGCACGCACCGCCTGGCCGGCATTGCCGCGCACGAAGATCGCGCGGTCGCCGGTTTCCAGCTGGGTGGCCACTGCGGCGAACGGCTTGCTGAACTTCTCGATCGGGCGGTTGCCGACCTGCGCATTGACGTAGTCCTGCAGCTTCTGGCCCTGGACCAGGCCGCCGGAGAACAGGCGCACGTCGCGGATGCTGGCTTCGTCCAGGGCGACCGCCTTGGACTGCATCTGGAAGGCATCCATGCCACTGGCATACAGCGCCCCGACTACGCTGCCGGCGCTGGTGCCGGACACCACCACCGGCTCGAAGCCGTTGGCCTCGAGCATCTTGATCACGCCGATATGGGCAAAGCCCTTGGCCGCGCCGCCGCCCAGGGCGATGCCGATCCTGACCGGCTTGGCCTGCGCCACCGGGGTGGCCGCCGGCGGCGGGGTCGGGCGGACCGGGTCGCCGCCGCAGCCGGCCAGCAGGCCGAGCAGGGCAACGGACAGCGTCAGGCGGGTACGGCGCAGTGGTTTCATCAGGGTGTCTGCAGGTGAATGGGCATCGAAGGGCGCCAGCATACCGAAGCGGCCGCAGGGCAGGGCGGGGCGGGGCGATCGATGTTCAGCCGCTGGGCCGGCGGCGCTCGAAACCGGGAAGCGCGTCCCACCGTGCCTGGCCGAAGTCTGCTAATGAATGACCGCAATTTGCGGCCATGTTGTTGTACTGCAACAATTGTCTGGTAGCGCCGGTCCACCACCCCTCCCAACACAGCCTAATCGCCATGTTCCCGAACCGCACTGCCCACGGCCGGTTTCCGTCCGTGCACCCGCTCGTCATCGCCCTCGCCGCTCTGCTGCCGCTGACGGCCGCAGCCCAGGACGCCCCGGCCGCCAAGGATCCGGTTGCCCTGGACACCCTGCAGGTAACGGCACAGCGCCGTGTAGAAAACGCCAAGGACGTACCGGTATCGATCTCGGCCATCCAGGGCGAAAAGCTCGATGTGCTCGGTTCGGCCGGCGACGACATCCGCTTCCTGTCCGCGCGCGTGCCCAGCCTGAACATCGAATCGTCCTACGGTCGTGCCTTCCCGCGCTTCTACATCCGCGGCCTGGGCAATACCGACTTCGATCTCAATGCATCGCAGCCGGTCTCGCTGGTGTATGACGATGTGGTGCAGGAAAGCCCGCTGCTGAAGGGCTTCCCGCTGTTCGACCTGGCCGGCGTGGAAGTGCTGCGCGGCCCGCAGGGCACCCTGTTCGGGCGCAACACCCCGGCCGGCGTGGTCAAGTTCGATTCGGCGCGTCCCTCGCAGGATGCCGACGGTTACATCAAGGTCGCCTACGGCAGCTACGACACCTGGAACACCCAGGCCGCCTACGGTGGCCCACTGACCGACCGCTGGTCGGCACGCGTGTCGGCGCTGTACCAGCGCCGCGACAACTGGGTCACCAATACCCGCGCCAATGCGCCGGCCCAGGGTTTTGAGGGCTATGACGAAGCGGCCGGGCGCGTGCAGTTCCTGTACGAAGGCGACGACTTCGAAGCCCTGTTCAACCTGCACAAGCGCAAGCTCAACGGCACCGCGCGTCTGTTCCGCGCCAACATCCTCAAGCCGGGCACCAACCAGCTGGTCGAGAACTTCGACCGCGACGAGGTTTCGGTCGACGGCCAGAACTTCTCCGAGCTGGAAACCTGGGGCGGCAGCGCGCGCCTGCAGTGGAACCTGGGCCGGGTCACCCTGCACTCGATCACCGGCTATGAAACCGCCGAATCGCTCAACCATGGCGACATCGACGGCGGCTACGGCGCCAGCTTCCTGGGCGCCGGCAACTCCGGCCCGGGTTTCATCCCGTTCGCCTCCGAGTCGGCCGACGGCCTGCCGCACCATCGCCAGTGGACCCAGGAATTCCGCGTGGAATCCAACGAATGGGGCCGTTTCGACTGGCAGGCCGGGGTGTTCTACTTCGATGAAGACGTCACCATCGACAGCTTCAACTACGACTCGCTGACCCCGGGCAACCCGCAGACCGGCCATGCGGTCCAGCAGCAGCGCAACAAGGCCTGGGCCGCGTTCGCCTCCGGCGATTTCGACGTGACCGAACGCTTCAAGCTGCGCGGTGGCGTGCGTTACACCCAGGACAAGAAGGACTTCAGCGCCAGCGTGCTGCAGGCGGTGCCGTTCGGTACCCCGGTCAGCGGTCCGTACGTGGCCAAGACCGATGTCAACGACGTCAGCTGGGACCTGAGCGGTGTGTACCAGATCACCGACAACCTCAACGCGTACGCGCGCGTGGCCAAGGGCTTCCGCGCCCCGTCGATCCAGGGCCGGCTGGCCTTCGGTGGCGTATCGCAGGCCGATTCGGAGAAGGTGATCTCCTATGAGGCCGGCATCAAGGCGGACCTGTTCGACCGTCGCGCACGCCTGGGCTTCAACGTGTTCCGCTACAACGTCGACGGCCAGCAGCTGATCGCGGTGGGGGGCAGCAACAACACCGCCACCCTGCTCAACGCCGACAAGAGCATCGGCCAGGGCGCCGAGCTGGACTTCGAGGCCTACCTGACCGACCACGTGCTGCTGACCCTGGGCAGCAGCTACAACGACACCGAGATCAAGGACAAGGATCTGGCGGTGGCGATCTGTGGCGGCGGCTGCACCATCACCGACCCGACCACGGTGATCGATGGGGCCACCTATGCGCTGGTCAACGGCAATGCGCTGCCGCAGGCGCCCAAGTGGATCCACAACCTGACCCTGCGTGCCGGCTTCCCGGTCACCGACGGCAGCGAGCTGTACGTGTACACCGACTGGGCCTATCGCAGTGCAGTCAACTTCTTCCTGTACGAATCGCCGGAGTTCCGCAGCCGTTCGTCGCTGGAAGGCGGCCTGCGGCTGGGCTACAACTGGGATTACGGCCAGTACGATGTGGCCGTGTACGGGCGCAACCTGACCGACCAGGTGCGGGTGGTCGGTGCGATCGACTTCAACAACCTGACCGGCTTCCTCAACGAGCCGCGTACGTTCGGGGTGGAGTTCACCGCCAAGTTCTGATGCATGTCATGCGGTAGGCACCCACCGTTGGTGGGTGCACGGAACCCACATGGAACGGCGCGGAGAAATCCGCGCCGTTCCTATATATGCCTCCATCGTGGCGCCGGCCTCTGCCCGGCTGCCGTCGCCGCTGTATCGGTAATGCCGGCCGCTGGCATGCTCCTCACGATACCGGTCAACAGGATGCAGAGCCGGCCAGCGGCCGGCACTGCCGCGCCACGCTCGGCTTACAGCGCGCTCGCCGGACGCACCTTCAATACCGCTTCTTCGGCCGCGCAGTCGCGGCTGGAATGCCGCCCGGCCTTGCGTGCCGCGGCGATTTCCCTGCGCGCGGCCAGCAGGTCCTTGTTGAAGGCGGCATTGTCATGCAACCGCGCCACGGCGGCCGCGCCCATGAAGCGGCCTTCGAGGATGTCGCTCTGCCAGTGCACATTGCAGACCAGGCGACTTTCGCCGTAGTTGCGGCCGCGTGCCTGGATCGCGTCGGCGCGGTCGGGGGCGATTTCGGCCAGGATCAGCGCCCAGGCCCAGCCGATCGAGGTGTGGCCGGAGGGGTAGGAGCCGTTGCCGCGCAGCTCCTGCTCGTCTTCCGGCGAGCAGGTCGGTTCGCCGTTGACCATGAACGGACGCGCGCGCTGGTAGTGCTTCTTGGCGGTGCGCGTGGCCGCGCTGGCATCGGCCCGGCTGCGTTCGAGCAGGCGGTACAGCGCCGGCGTCTGCACCGCGTCCACGTCCACGTCGATCGCGCAGGAAAACTGGTTGGCGCCGGCCGGGAAGCCCAGTTCGGCGTCCCGGTGCGCCTGGGCGAAACGCGGGCTGCCGCGCAGGCTGCGGGCTTCACGGCTGACCTGCTCGTCCAGCGCGAAGCCGGCCGATTCGGCCGCTGGCGGGGCCGGTACCAGGACCAGGCTGGCCGGCACGGCGTCGGCGGCCAGATAACCGACCGCCTTGGCGGTGACCGAAGCTTCCACCGCCGTGGCAGGCGGAGCGGCCGCCGTGGAGCAACCGGCCAGGGCCGCCAGCAGGGCGGCGCTCAACAACGGGCGCAGGGCGTCAGGGGCGGTGAAGGACGGCATCGGCGGCTCTCTGGACGGAAAAACCGATGATCGCAGCTTCCCGGGGACCGGCGGTGGCCGTTGGTCATGTGGCCATATCCGGCATGGTGCGACGCAAAAGGCACGCTTGGTGGCCAAAACCATCTACTGGTTCACGGAATGCAATGTACAACCGACATAGCTTCTGTGCAGGCGCGGCTTCCTGTCATGGGGATGGGGAAGGATGTCATCCACGGCTATGCGGCAGCGCCGGTCATCAGGGGGATCACCTGCAATGGAGACAGCGGATGCGAAGCAATGCGGGAAGGACGGGCCGGGGTCTGGCCCTGGGCGTGATGATGCTGGCGTGTGGAAGCGCGCACGCCGCCGACGTGGTGGGGGTGGCGTTCGTGCACGGCACCGGCAAACAGACCGATGCACGTACCGACTACTGGCAACCGGGGATCATCGATACGGTGCGCGCCGGCTTGCCCAACAGCAGCAACTACACGGTCATCAACTGCGATTTCGAGCAGTACATGTGGAAGCCGGAGACCGCCGGCTGCCTGGCCGGGCAGTTGACCGGTTTCATCGACAGCCGTGGCATCACCAAACTGGTGGTGATCACCCATTCCAACGGCGGCAACGTGCTGCGCTGGATCCTGTCCAATCCCACCTATGACAGCCGTTATCCGCGGTTGATCCAGACCATCAGCAAGGTCACCGCGCTGGCCCCGTCCTCGGCCGGCACGCCGCTGGCCGATGCGGCGCTCAACGGCAATGCCTTCGAATCTTCGGTGGGCTGGCTGCTGGGCTACAAGAGCGATGCAGTGCGCCAGCAGCAGGTGGGGCACATGGCTACCTACAACGCGCAGAACCTGTACGGCACGGTGGGGCGCCCGGCTTTGCCGCGGCCGTTCCGCGTGGTGGTCGGTTCGGACGTGGAATCGGCGGTGTGGGACAGCAACAGCTACTGCGGCGGCTATGCGCAGAACGTCGGCCTGGAGTTCACCCAGAACTGGTTGGACAGCTGCTCGGACGGTTTCCTGGAGTGCAGCAGCCAGAAGGCGGCCGGCACCCTGTGGTTCACCGACAAGGCGCGCACCAAGGGCGCCGAACCGCTCAGCCACAACCAGAGCCGGCGCGAATGCTTCGGCCTGGGCACGCTCCTGCGCAACGACCTGACCCTGTGAGGAACACGCCATGACTTCAAGACTGACGATTGCGGTGGCCGTGGCCACCGCCGTGATGGCGCTTCCGCTGCAGGCTGCGCAGCCGTTGCTGTCGGCCCGCGCCACCGACCAGGTGGCGCCGCGGGTGGAACGCGCACCGCTGCCGGCCACGCCCGGTGAACGGGCGCCGTTGAGTTTCGCCTGGGCGCTGGACCCGGACCAGGCCCTGGCGGCACCGGCCCCGCAGGCGGCCATCAGCCGCAGCTACTGGGACACCGTGGACGCGGCCACCCTGCAGCGCGGCATGGACCTGCCGCTGACCGCCCCCGATGCGGTGATCCAGGTCAGCCCGGTGCAGGGCGCCCGGGCGCTGTCCCCGCAACAGTGGCAGGTGCGCGACCCGGCCGGCGCGCTGGCGGTGGACAAAGTGGTGGATGCCCAGCAGCTGCGTGCGGCCGGGATGACGGTCGGGCCGGGCACGGCGATGGTGCGTACCGGGGCGGCGGCGACGGCCGGTACCTACCGGCTGCAAAGCACGCAGGCACAGGGCCGTTATGTGGTGCAGGTGCTGGAGCCCAACAGCTCGATCGCATTGCGCCTGCAGGCCGACCGCCAGCAGGTACTGGCCGGTGGCAGCGTGGTGCTGCAGGCCCGCCTGCAGGACGACGGCGGCCGCGCGGCGCTGGCGGCGGGCCGATCGGTGGCGCGTGCGTTGCCGGCCGGCGGCGAGGCGCTGCTGGTGGCCCCGGACGGCCGCAGCTGGCCGGTACCGCTGGTGGCCGGCAAGGACGGGTTGCGCGCGCAGGTGGCCATTCCCACCGATGTCGGCACGGTGCAGGGCCTGTGGGAACTGCAGGCCTTCGTCAGTGCCAACGGCGTGCAGCGCGATGCCAAGGTGGCCTTCGCGGTGGCCCGGCCGACCGCCCGCCTGGCTGGCCAGGCCGAGGTCGATGCGGCCAGCCGCACGGTCCGCCTGCCGCTGCAGATCGGCGCGGCCGGGCGTTATGAAGTGCGTGGCACGCTGTATGCCACCGGCCCGGACGGCCGGCTGCGGCCGGTGGCCCAGGCGCACAGCGCGGCGTGGTTCGAGCGTGCCGGCGCCGGTGAACTGCCGCTGCGGTTCGCCGGCGTGGCACTGCCGCGCGGCTATGCCGCACCGTTCGAGCTGCGCGACCTGCAACTGCAGGACCAGAGCCGGATGGCGCCGATCGAATCGCGTGCGCTGGCGCTGACGTTCTGAGCCAGGCAGGGGCGGAGGCCATGGCCTCCGTCCCTGCGCGTTGCCTAGCCGGCGAAGGCGCTCAGGCGCCCGTCCTGTTCCAGCACCTGGATCGGCCCGCCGAACACCTCCGACAGCGGCCCATCGCGCAGCAGCTCGGCGCGGCTACCATCGGCGACGATCTTTCCGGCGCGCAGCAGCACCACCCGCTCGATCTCCGGAATGATCTCCTCGATGTGGTGGGTGACCAGCACCAAGGTGATGCCCTGGGCGGCCAGCGCACGCATGGTGGCGATCAGGTGCTGGCGTGCGACCAGGTCCAGCCCGGTGGAAGGTTCATCCAGCAGCAGTGCCTGTGGGCGGTTGACCAGGGCGCGGGCGATCAGCACGCGGCGGGTCTCGCCGGCCGACAGCTCGGCATAGCCACGCGACAGCAGCGGCAGGGCGCCGGTCATGGCCAGGGTTTCACGTACCCGCGCGCGCATGTCCGCGGTCACTTCGCGGAAGGCCGGCACCACGAAGCTGGCGAAGAAGCCCGACAGCACCGCCTCTTCCACGGTCAGCCCGGGCATGTCGGCCAGGTTGCTGCTGAGGTCGCCGGTGACGATGCCCAGCTGCGCGCGCAGCCGGTCCACCTGCCAGCGGTTCTGCCCGAGCACGCGCACCGCCACGCTGCCGTCGGCATGCGCCAGCGGATAGAGCTCACGGGTGATCAGCTTGATGAAGGAGGATTTGCCGCAGCCATTGGGCCCCAGCAGCGCGGTGTGCTGGCCCTGGGCGATGCGCAGGCTGAGGTTGTGCAGGACCCGCACCTGGCCGCGGATGACGCAGGCGCGGTCGAGCTCGATCAGGGGAGCGGTGGCGGCCGTGGCCGGCAGGGAGGCGGCAACTGTCATGAATGCGGTGGCATGCTCACGAAGGGGGGAATCAACTGAACGACCTGGCAAAAATCGCACCAGATGGGTGAAGTTTGCAACGTCAGGCCTCATCATGGCCCCAGGTGTTCCTGTTTCCTTGCTGGCCGACCACGGCCCGGAGTCCTGCGATGTTCGATACGCTCCTCAACTTCCTGTCCGGTGGTGTTGTCGGCCTCGGCTGGTGGGGCATGGCGCTGGTGCTGCTGGTGTTCACCCAGGCCACCATCTTCGCCGTCACCTTGTACCTGCATCGCAGCCAGGCACACCGCGGGGTGGATTTCCATCCGGTGATCGCGCACTTCTTCCGCTTCTGGACCTGGCTGACCACCTCGATGATCACCAAGGAGTGGGTGGCGATCCATCGCAAGCACCACGCCAAGGTGGAAACCGACGAAGACCCGCACAGCCCGGTCACCAAGGGCATCGGCATGGTGTTCTGGCGCGGCGTGGAGCTGTACCGCGAAGCCCGCGCGATGCGTGCGGACATCGAGCAGTACGGCCGCGGCGCCCCGGACGACTGGATCGAGCGGCACCTGTACACCCCGCACGCCAACCTCGGCCCGGTCGCGCTGCTGGCCATCAACAGCGTGCTGTTCGGCCTGCCCGGCGTGGCCCTGTGGGCGATCCAGATGGCGTGGATCCCGTTCTGGGCGGCTGGTGTCATCAATGGCCTGGGCCACTGGTGGGGCTACCGCAACTTCGAGTCGGCCGACACCTCCACCAACCTGACCCCGTGGGCGTTCTGGGTGGGCGGTGAAGAACTGCACAACAACCACCACGCCTTCCCGAGTTCGGCGCGGTTCTCGATGCGCCGCTGGGAGTTCGACATCGGTTGGGCGGCCATCCGCGGCCTGCAGGCGCTGCGCCTGGCCAAGGTGCTGCGCGTGGCGCCGAGCATGGACGTGCGCCCGAACATCGCCGTGCCCGATGCCGAAACCCTCAAGGCGTTGCTGTCGCACCGCTTCCAGGCGATGACCGACTACCAGCGCAATGTGTTCGTGCCGGCCCTGCGCGAAGAGGCCGCGATGGCCGGCGCCAAGCTGCGCAAGCTGCTGCCGCGGCGGATGCGCCGTGGCCTGGTCAACGACGGCCGCTGGCTCCAGCCCGATTGCCGCGCCCAGCTCAGCACCTGGGTGGAACAGCGCCCGCGCATCCGCGTGCTGGTCGAACACCGCGCGCGCCTGGCCGCGCTGCTGGAGGCCCGCGGCAACGATGCCGCCGAACGCCTGAAGCTGCTCCAGGCCTGGTGCCACGAGGCCGAAGCCAGCGGCATCGCCGCGCTGCAGGCCTACGCTGCACGCCTCAAGGGCTACGCACTGACGGCGCACTGAGCGGTGCGCCGGCAAGCGGCCAACGCCTCCGGAAAACGCCGCCTTGCGCGGCGTTTTTCCTGCCTGGTCCTGCTGCTCGTCGGCACTGTCGCGCAGGCCCAGGTGGCCGACACCGGCAGCTACCTGCAGCGCATGGACAGCGACGGCGATGGCCGGGTCAGCGTGGAGGAATACCTGCAGTGGATGCTGTACGCGTTCGAGCGCATGGACCGTAATGGCGATGGCGTGCTCAGCGCCGATGAACTGCCCGGCGGCAAGGGCCCGGCGATCACCCGCGAACAGCAGCGGCAGACCCTGACCCAGCGGTTCCACAAGCAGGATGCCAACGGCGATGGGTATCTGAGCGCGAAGGAACTGGCGGCACCGCCGCGCTGAGTTCCTCGTCTGGACGTGCAGCGGGGCCGAGCCCCGCTCTACCGCAGTTCATCAGGCGACGCCTTAGAATCCCCCCATGCCCGAACTCCCCGAAGTAGAAACCACCCGCCGTGGCCTGGCCCCGCACCTGGAAGGCCGCCGCGTGCATGGCGTGATCCTGCGCCGGCCGGACCTGCGCTGGCCGATTCCCGATGAGATCGGCGCGCTGCTGCCCGGCCAGGCGATTCAGGGCGTGCGCCGCCGCGCCAAGTACCTGCTGCTGGATACCGCCATCGGCAGTGCACTGCTGCACCTGGGCATGTCCGGCAGCCTGCGGGTATTGCCTGGCGATACCCCGGTACGCGCCCACGACCACGTCGACATCAGCCTGGACAACGGCCGCCTGCTGCGCTTCAACGATCCGCGCCGGTTCGGCAGCCTGCTCTGGCAGCCGGCCGGGGAAACCCATGAGCTGCTGGCCGGGCTGGGCCCGGAGCCGCTGGATGACGATTTCGACGGCGACTACCTGTTCGCCCGCAGCCGCGGCCGCAGCGCCTCGGTGAAGACCTTCCTGATGGACCAGGGCATCGTGGTCGGGGTGGGCAACATCTATGCGGCCGAAAGCCTGTTCATGGCCGGGATCAACCCGCTGCGCGAGGCCGGCAGGATCTCGCGTGGGCGGTACCTGCGGCTGGCCGCGGCGGTGAAGCAGATCCTCGGCCACGCCATCACCCGCGGCGGCACCACCCTGCGCGATTTCATCAGTCCCGACGGGGCGCCGGGCTACTTCGAGCAGGAACTGCTGGTCTACGGGCGTGAAGACCAGCCCTGCCGGCAATGCGGCCGGCCACTGCGGCACGCCACCATCGGCCAGCGTGCCAGCGTCTGGTGCGGGCACTGCCAGCGCTGAACCGTCGCACGCCCGTCGCCCTGCCGGCGGTATAGTCCGCCCAACGTCACCGGCAGGGGTGTGCGATGGACGATGGCCCGGATATCACCGTATGGCTGGATTCGGCCCGTGCGGGCGACCGCGCCGCGCTGGACCGGGTGCTGACCCTGCTTTACCAGGAACTGCACAGCATGGCCCGGCGTCAGCTGGCCGGGCAGCAGGGCCGCACCCTGGATGCCACCTCGCTGGTGCACGAGTCCTATCTGAAACTGCTCGGTGCCCGCGGTAGCGCCCGCTTCGAAGACCGCGCCCACTTCTTCGCCTACGCCGCCTCGGCGATGCGCAGCGTGGTGGTGGATTACGCGCGCAACCGGCTGGCGCGCAAGCGCGGCGGTGATCTCAAGCGGGTCGCCGAGATTCCGGAGAACAGCAGCAGCGGGGTACGTCTGGACGAAGACCTGCTGGCGCTGGATACCGCGCTGGCGCGGCTGCAGGCCGTGGACGGGCACCTGGCCAAGGTGGTCGAACTGCGTTATTTCGCCGGGTTGTCCGAGCAGGAAATCGCCGAGTTGTGCCATCGCTCCGAGCGCAGCATCCGCCGCGACTGGCAGAAGGCACGCATGTTCCTGCTGGCGTCGGTGCGCGAGGACTGATCCGGGGGCGGTTCAAGGGCCCTGCGTGGCGGCGTGGGCGGCGGCACATCGTTCGGGGAGCGGGTCGATGGAAGCAGTGCGCTGGCAGCAGTTGTCCCGGCTGCTGGACCAGATGCTGGAACTGCCGGCAGCGCAGCGCGAGCTGCGGTTGGCGCAGCTGCGCGCCGCCGATCCGGACCTGGCCGGGCAGGTGCAGCGGCTGCTCGCGCAGGAGCGCGCCAGCGAGGAGTTCCTCGCCCAACCGCTGTGGACCGCCGCACCGCAGGACAGCCGGGTCGGCAGCGTGGTCGGCCCTTACCGGCTGCTGCGCGCGCTGGGCGAAGGCGGCATGGGCGAGGTCTGGCTGGCCGAACGCGCCGATGGCCTGTACCAGCGCCAGGTCGCGCTGAAGCTGCTGCGCAGCGGCTACGCCGACCCGGGGCTGCGCCAGCGTTTCAGCCGCGAACGCGAGATCCTGGCGCGGCTGGAGCATCCCCACCTGGCCCAGCTGCTGGATGCCGGGGTGGACCAGCAGGGCCAGCCCTACCTGGCCCTGGCCTATGTCGAAGGCGAGCCGATCACCGCCTACTGCCAACGCCTGCAACTGCCGCTGGAGCGGCGCCTGCAGTTGATGCGGCAGGTATGCGCGGTGGTCAGCCACGCCCATGCCAACCTGGTCGTGCACCGTGATCTGAAGCCGTCCAACATCCTGGTCACCGCGCAGGGCGAGGTGAAGCTGCTGGATTTCGGCATCGCCAAGCTGCTCGACGACGACACCGCACAGGGCAGCCCGTTGCATCCGCCGGCGGATGTGCGTGCCTTCACCCTGCACTACGCCGCTCCGGAACAGGTGCGCGGCGAACCGGTCACCACCTTGACCGATGTGTATTCGCTGGGCGTGGTGCTGTTTGAAGTGGTGACCGGCCGCAAGCCGTACCGCCTGCGCCGCGACAGCGATGCCGAATGGGAACGTGCGGTGCAGGAGGCCGAGGTGCCGCGCGCGTCCGCCGCGGTGCTGCGCGCCGACGGCCCGGCGGCGGCACCCGACGCGGCCACCCGGCGGCTGGCGCGACGGCTGCGCGGCGACCTGGACATCGTGCTGCGCAAGGCGCTGGAGAAGCCGCCGGCGCAGCGCTACGCCTCGGTCGAGGCACTGTCCCAGGACCTGCAGCGTTTCCTCGAAGGACGCCCGATCCAGGCCCGGCCGCAGCACAGCCTGTACCGCCTGCGCTGCTACATCGGCCGGCATCGCTGGGGCGTGGCGCTGGGCGCACTGGCGGTACTGGCCCTGGCCGCGCTGGCAGCGGTGGCGCTGTGGCAGATGCAACAGGCGCGGCGCGAGGTCGCGCGCGCGCAGGCCATGCAGGATTTCACCGTGGGGCTGTTCGATCGCGCTGCCGGGGTACGCCATGGCAGCTTCGACATGCGCCAGCTGTTGGCCACCGGTCAGCAGCGTGGCGAAGCCGAACTGGCCGACCAGCCGCTGGCGCTGGCCGAACTGGAAGGCGTGATCGGGCGGCTGCGGATCGGCATGGGCGACTACCAGCTGGCGCTGCAGACCCTGGACCACCAGCGTGCGCTGCTCGAACAGGTGGGCCAGGTGCCGCCCGCGTTGCAGCTGGAGGCGGTCGCCCAGCGCGGCCGCGCGCTGCGCATGCTGGGCCGCTCGCGCGACTGCGTGGCCCACATGGCGCCGATGCAGGCCCTGGCCGGCCGGCAACAGCGGGCCTTGCCCGGCTTGGTGGCCCAATACCAGGCCCAGCTCGGCCGTTGCCAGCAGGCACTGGGCTACCGCAGTGACGCGCGCGCGGCGTTCGCGCTGGCCCTGGCGCTGCGCCGCGACCTCATCCACGACCTGCCCGGCACCGCCGAAAGCCTGGCCGATCTGGCCGCGCTGGACAGCGACGATGGCCGCCCGCAGGCCGCGCTGGCCGCCTACCGGCAGGCCCTGCAGCTGCTGCAGGGCCGCGCCGCCGAGTACCGCCCGCAGCGCATCGCGCTGCACCGCCAGCTGGGCCAGGCCCTGGCCGCGCACGGCGACCTGGTGGGGGCCGGGCAGGCCCTGCACAGCGCCTGGGCCGATGCCGAGCGCCTGTATGGCCCGGACCATCCGGAGACCGTAACGATCCAGCGCCTGCGCGGCGTACTGGCCCTGCAGCGCGGCGAACTGGCCCAGGCCGGGACGATGCTGCACCAGGTCCACCAGCGCACCCGCCAAGCCCTGGGCGAGCAGCACCGCGACACCGGTTCCAGCTGGCATGCGCTGGGCCGGCTGGCGCTGCAGCGTGGCGACAGCCACCAGGCCGTGGCCGACTTCCAGCGCGCCGTGGCGATCTGGCGGCAGCCGGACTGCATCGGCCTGCTGCCGCAGGGCCTGTACGACTACGGCAACGCGCTGGCACAGCAAGGGCGCTGGCAGGAGGCGCTGGCGGCCTTGCACGAAGGGCGCCAGTGGCAGGCCGCGCAGCGCGGCGACCAGGATCCGGCGGTGCAGCAGGCCGACCGCCGGATCGCCGAGGTCGACAGGGCCTACCGCGAGGCGCAGCCGGCGCCTTTCTGAACGACGCGCCGCCGTCACCTCGGCGATTTAACGTTGACCTGCCTATGATGGCCGGCCCTTTCCTGCCACCGCCGCCTGCATGCAACGACGCGACTTCATCCGCACTGCTTCCCTGGCCCTGGCCGCGATCGGCCTGCCGGCCTTGCCGGCCTGTGCCGCACAGGGCACCCAGGTCGGCCTGCGCCGGCTCGGCCAACCGCAGCCGTTCGATTTCGCCACCCTCAAGGGCCAGGCGCGCGCGCTGTCGCAGGCTGCCTACCAGAGCCACAAGCGCACCCTGCCCGGTCCGCTGGAGGCATTGGACTGGGACCAGTACCAATCCATCGGGTACCGCCAGGACCACGCGCTGTGGGCCGACAAGCCCGGCAAGTACCAGGCCAAGTTCTTCCACCTGGGGCTGTACTTCCATTCCCCGGTGCGCATGTACGACGTGGTCGACGGCACCGCGCAGGAACTGGCCTACGACCCGGCCGCCTTCGACTACGGCAAGAGCGGCCTGAAGGGCAGCCACCTGCCGGCCGACCTGGGCTTTGCCGGGTTCCGCCTCAACACCCGCCAGGACACCAACCGCGATTTCGCCGCGTTCCTGGGCGCCAGCTATTTCCGCGCGGTCGGCAAGGAGGGCCAGTACGGCCAGTCCGCGCGCGGCCTGGCGATCGACACCGGGATGGGCCGCCCGGAGGAATTCCCGGACTTCATCGCCTATTACCTGGAACAGCCGGCGGCCGATTCCAACACCCTGGTGGTGTATGCGCTGCTCGACTCGCCCAGCGTGGCCGGCGCCTACCGGTTCGCCATCACCAACGGCGATGTGCTGCTGATGGACATCGACTGCGCGCTTTACCCGCGCAAGGCGATCGAACGGCTGGGCATCGCCCCGTGCACCAGCATGTACCAGGTCGGCGAGAACGACCGCCGCATGGCCTGGGACTGGCGCCCGGAAATCCACGACACCGACGGCCTGTCGATGTGGACCGGCAGCGGCGAATGGATCTGGCGCCCGTTGTGCAACCCGCACAACCTGCGCTTCAACATGTTCGTGGACAACAACCCGCGCGGCTTCGGCCTGCTGCAGCGTGACCGCAACTTCGACCACTACCAGGACGATGGCGTGTTCTACGAGAAGCGCCCGTGCCTGTGGGTGGAACCGAAGGGGCAGTGGGGCAAGGGCTCGGTGCAGCTGGTCGAGATTCCCACTGTGGATGAGACCTTCGACAACATCGTGGCGTTCTGGAACCCCGAGGCCAAGCCGCAACCGGGCCAGGAAGTGCTGCTCGGCTATCGCCTGTACTGGGGCGCGCAGCCCCCGGCGCGCCCGCCGCTGGCGCACTGCGTGGCCAGCCGCACCGGCCTGGGCGGGGTGATCGGCAAGAAGCGCGGGTATTTCTCCTGGCGCTTTGCGGTCGACTTCGAAGGCGGCGAACTGGCCGCGCTGATCGACAAGGGCGAGGTGGAAGCGGTGGTGCAGGCCAGCCGCGGCCGGGTCGAGATCGTCTCGGCGCGCCCGCTGCGCGAGATCAAGGGCTACCGCGCCATGTTCGACCTGGTGCCGCCGGACGATTCCACCGAGCAGATCGACATCCGCCTGTACCTGCGCAGTGGCGGCAAGACCCTTACCGAAACCTGGCTGTACCAGTACAGCCCGCCGCCGAAGGGCGCGCCGGAACGCACGTTGTATTAAGGCGCTGGCAACCGCCGACTCATATTATCCGGGCTGACATCCTCCGGATGGAACAAGCCCCCTTGTTGTTCAAGGGGGCGCGCCGACAGGCGCGGGGATAAGGATGATGGTGAGGCGGGGCCCACGATTTGCAACGCAAATCGTGGGGTGAACACGCGAATGCGGGTTCAAACCGCTTGTGCCGGCTCGATCTTGCCTTCCCCGCGGGTAATCTTCTTGAACTCGGCGCGGCTGACCGACACATAGCGCTCGTTGCCGCCGATCTCCACCTGCGGGCCGTCCTGTACCGCGTGGCCGTGTTCGTCCACGCGCACGGTCATGGTGGCCTTCTTGCCGCTGTGGCAGATGGTCTTGATCTCCTGCATCTCGTCGGCCCAGGCCAGCAGGTACTGGCTGCCTTCGAACAGTTCGCCGCGGAAGTCGGTGCGCAGGCCGTAGCACAGCACCGGGATGCGCAGCTGGTCGACCACCTCGCTGAGCTGCCAGACCTGGCTGCGGCTCAGGAACTGCGCCTCGTCGACCAGCACGCAGCCGAGCTTGCCGTGGGCATCGAGGTCCCCGGCGATCAGCCGCTGCAGGTCGGTATCGCGGTCGAAGGCCACCCCGTCGGCCTTCAGCCCGATCCGCGAGGCAACCACGCCGCGCCCGGCGCGGTCGTCCAGGCGCGGGGTCAGGATGGCCACGCGCATGCCGCGCTCGCGGTAGTTGTGCGCCGACTGCAGCAGGGTGGTGGTCTTGCCGGCGTTCATCGCCGAATAATAGAAATAGAGCTTGGCCATCGGCCAATTCTAGACGCCCGGCCGGCTTCCGTCGCTGGCGGCCGCTCGCGGCGGACAGCGCTGTCCGTCCACGGGCGACCCTGTGGCCCGGCCGGGCGGCCGGCTACAATGCCCCTCCCCCGGAGATGGCATGCACGGTCTCAATCCCCCCCAACACGCGGCAGTGATGCACTGCGAAGGTCCTCTGCTGGTGCTCGCGGGCGCCGGCAGCGGCAAGACGCGCGTGATCGTGGAGAAGATCGGCCAGCTGATCGCCAGCAAGCGCTACCCGGCGCGGCGCATCGCGGCGATCACCTTCACCAACAAGTCGGCCAAGGAAATGCGCGAGCGCGTGGCCAAGCGCCTGCGCGGGGAAGACGCCGACGAGGTGACCATCTGCACCTTCCATGCGCTGGGCCTGAAGTTCCTGCAGATCGAGCACGCGGCCGTGGGGCTCAAGCGCGGTTTCTCGATTTTCGATGCCGACGATTCCACCGCGCAGGTCAAGGACCTGATGTACGGCGCCAAGCCCGATGACATCGAGGACGTGAAGAACCTGATCTCGCGCGCCAAGAACGCCGGCCTTTCGCCGGAGCAGGCGATGGCGGCGGCGCGCAGCAACCGCGAGAAGGAAGCGGCCAGCGTCTACGAGCGCTACCAGCTGCGCCTGACCGCGTTCAACGCGGTCGACTTCGACGATCTGATCCGGCTGCCGGTGCAGGTGCTGGAAGAAAATCCGGAGATCGCCGTGGCCTGGCGCGAGCGCATCGGCTACCTGCTGGTCGACGAATGCCAGGACACCAATGACGCGCAGTACCGCCTGCTCAAGCAGCTGGCCGGCAGCAAGGGCAACTTCACCTGCGTGGGCGACGATGACCAGTCGATCTATGCCTGGCGCGGCGCCAACCCGGAAAACCTGCAGCAGATGGCGCGCGATTACCCGGCGCTGGAGATCATCAAGCTGGAGCAGAACTACCGCTGCTCCAACCGCGTGCTGCGCGCGGCCAACGCGCTGATCGCCAACAACCCGCACGAGCACCTGAAGAAGCTGTGGAGCGACCAGGCCGACGGCGAGCGTATCCGCGTCTGGGAGTGCCGCAACAGCGAGCACGAGGCGGAGAAGGTGGCCGCCGAGATCGCCTACCTGGCCACCTCCAAGCAGATTCCGTGGAGCGATTTCTGCATCCTGTTCCGCGGCAACTTCCAGTCGCGGCCGCTGGAAAAGGCCCTGCAGCTGGTGCGCGTGCCGTACCACATCACCGGCGGCACCGCCTTCCTGGAACGCCAGGAGGTCAAGGACACGCTGTCGTGGCTGCGCCTGCTGGTGAACCCGGACGATGACACCGCGTTCATGCGTGCGGTGCAGTCGCCCAAGCGCGAAGTCGGCGCCGGCACCCTGGCCAAGCTGGCCGAACTGGCGTCGGAAAAAGAGCTGCCGATGGCGCATGCGGCCGAAGCGATCGGCGCGCTGTCGCAGCTGCCGCCGCGTGCGGCCAATGGCCTGAGCCGCTTCACCGACATCCTGCGCGACCTGCGCGCGGAGATGCCCAAACTCAGCTCCGGCGACCTGGTGCGCCGGCTGGTCAAGGATTCCGGGCTGGTCTCGGACCTGCGCGCGTCGTGCAAGGAAGAATCGGTGTACCAGCGCCGGCTGGGCAACCTGGAAGAACTGGCGCAGTGGTTCGAAGGCGGCCCGCGCGGCGCCTCCACCGCCGACCTGGCCGCGCAGCTGGCGTTGTTGTCGCGCAACGACAAGGACGATGGCGGCAACCAGGTGCGGATGATGACCATGCACGCTTCCAAGGGCCTGGAATTCCCCTATGTGTTCATCATCGGCTGCGAGGACGGCGTGCTGCCGCACCAGGTCAGCCTGGACGAGGGCAACCTGCAGGAAGAACGCCGCCTGCTGTACGTGGGCATCACCCGCGCCAAGGTGCAGCTGTGGATGAGCTACAGCAAACTCACCCGCAAGTTCGGCGAGCACGTGCGGCTCAAGCCCAGCCGCTTCTTCGATGAGATCCCGGCCGAGGAAATGCAGCGCGACGGCGCCGACCCGGTCGCCGATGCGGCGCGCAAGAAAGAGCGTGCCAGCGCCGGGCTGGCGGCGATCCAGGCATTGTTCGACTGAGCATCGGTAGATCCGACCCATGGTCGGATGCCCACCGGCAATATCCGACCATGGGTCGGACCTACCCATCGCCGTTGCGGCACAATCGCGGTATCGCCACCCACCGGTACCCGCATGTCCGCCCTGATCCAGACCGACCGCCTGCACCTGCGCCTGATCGACCCCGACCACGATGCGGCCGACATGCTGGCCCTGCTCAACGAGCCGGGCTTCATCCGCAATATCGCCGACCGCGGCGTGCGCACCCTGGCCCAGGCCCGCGACTACACTGCCGAGCGCGTACTGGGCAGTTACACGCTCAACGGCTTTGGCATGTACGCCATCATCCGCCGCGAGGACGGGGCCTGGCTGGGCAATGCCGGGCTGGTGCGCCGCGAGGGCCTGCCCGCGCCGGATATCGGCTATGCGCTGCTGGCGCAGTACGAAGGCAACGGCTACGCGTTCGAAGCCGCGCGCGGGGTGCTGCATTACGCCCGCGATGTGCTGGGCTACACCGACCTGTACGGCATCGTTTCGCCGGACAACCTGCGTTCGGCCGCGCTGCTGCGCAAGCTGGGCATGGAAGACCGCGGCGACCTGCGCCTGCCGCCGCCGCGCGAGGACGTGGTGCTGCTGTTTGCCACGCCGGGCGCGCCGGCGCCCTGAAGGTAGCGCCGAGCCATGCTCGGCTGCTGCTTCACCCGCCCAATTGCGCGCGCAGCTCGGCCAGCTGTTCCTGCAGGTCGGCCACCGTGGCTTCCAACTGCTGCACCCGTGCCTCCAGCGCCGGGTTGCCAGCCCCGCCGCCGCCGGAGGGAGCCGACCGGTACTGCTCGGCCAGGGCCTGCACATCCACCGGGCCGGCCAGCAGGTGCATGTAGCGGTCTTCGCGCTGGCCGCTGGCGCGCGGCAGCTGCACCGCCAGCCCGCGCTGGATCATCCGCTCCAGGTGGTGGCGCAGTTCCTCGGTGTCCTGGAAGCTGACCAGGCGCTCGCTGCGGGTCAGCAGTTCACCCAGGGTCTGCGGGCCGCGCAGCAGCAACAGGCCAAGCAGCGCCAGCTGCTGCCGGGTCAGGTCCAGCGCGGCGCCGGCGCGGTGTTCGTAGCGTTCGGCGCGCGAGGAGAACTGCTGGCGGGCCAGGCCCAGGGTCTCCAGCTGGCGCAGCGCATGGTGCACATCGCCGGTGGACAGCGCCATCACCGGCTCGCGCGCGGTCTTCTGGTTGGCCGCCACCTGGGCGGCGTTGACCGTCAGCGGGTAGGCGTCGGGGGTGGTTGCCTCCTTTTCGATCAGGCAGCCCAACGCGCGGGCCTGGGCCGCGCTGAGCACGGGCAGGGCAGGGGTCTGGGTGTCGTCGGTCATGGGGCGCTCCGGGGTGTTTCAGGGGCGTGCAGCATAGCCGAGCCCCGCCTGCCGCATGAATGCCGCGGGCCAAGCCGGTAAACTGGCGCGAATCTGTTGCCGGTGAATACCATGCGTCGTAGTGCTGTTTCCCTGTCCGTGCTTGCCTGCGCCGTGCTGGCGCTCAGTGCCTGCAAGCGCACCGAAACCCCGGCCGCAGCGGCCCCGCCGGCGGCCGCTGCCGCTGCCAGCGCCCCGGCGGCCACCGGCGACGCCGCCGTAGCGGCCAATGACAACCTCAATGCGGTGCTGTGGGTGCAGCGCTCGCAGGAATACAGGGCGATCACCGAGCAGACCTACCGCGCGGCCGCCGATCACCTGGACAAGGCGCTGAAGGAAGCCAACTGGGATGCGCTGGTGCCCGAAGAGCGCGGCAACGCCGCCAAGGGCCTGAAGCCGGCGGTGGTGCTGGACGTGGATGAGACGGTGCTGGACAACTCGCCCTACCAGGCGCGCCTGGTGCGCGACGGCAAGGAATACGACGAGATGACCTGGGACCAGTGGGTGGCCGAAAAGAAGGCCAGGGCGATCCCCGGCGTGGTCGACTTCGCCAAGGCCGCCAACGCCCGTGGCGTGACCCTGCTGTACATCTCCAACCGCGCCGTGCACCTGAAGGAGGCCACCCTGGCCAACCTGCGCGCCGAAGGCCTGCCGGTGGCCGATGACAGCGTGTTCCTGGGCCTGGGCACGGTAGTGGAAGGCTGCGAGCAGGCCGGCAGCGAGAAGAACTGCCGCCGTCGCCTGGCCGGGCAGAAGTACCGCGTACTGATGCAGTTCGGCGACCAGCTGGGCGACTTCGTGGAAGTCACCGCCAACACCAACGATGGCCGTGACGCGCTGCTGCAGCAGTATCACGACTGGTTCGGCGAACGCTGGTGGATGCTGCCCAACCCGACCTACGGCGGCTTCGAGCCGGCCCAGTTCAACAACGACTACAGCCAGTCGCGCCAGGCCCGCCACGATGCCAAGCGTGCCGCGCTGGACTACGCACCGTGAGCCGCGCGCCGCTGCCGCTGCCGCTGCGCGATGACGAGCGGCTGATCTTCGCGCTCGACGTACCCGCGCGCGAAGACGCCCTGGCCTGGGTGGACCGGCTCGGCGATGCGGTGTCGTTCTACAAGATCGGCATGGAGCTGCTGGCGTCGGGCGATTACTTCCACGTGCTCGATGCCCTGGCCGCGCGCGACAAGCGCGTGTTTGTCGACCTGAAGTTCTTCGACATCCCGGCCACCGCCGCGGCGGTGATCAGGCGCCTGTCGCAGTGGCCGGTCAGCTACGCCACCATCCATGGCTGGCACCCGGCGATGATGGAGGCCTGCGCGGCTGCCAACGGCAGCGACATGCGCCTGCTGGCGGTGACCGTGCTGACCTCGATGGGCCAGGACGACCTGCGTGGCATGGGCATCGACCGCGCACCGGTGGAGGTGGTGGTCGAGCGCGCGCTGGCCGCCCAGGCCGCCGGCATCGACGGGGTGATCGCCTCCGGCCAGGAGGCGGCGCCGATCCGCGCCGCCACCGGCGCCGGCTTCTCGATCGTGTGCCCGGGGATTCGCCCGGGCGGCCCGGTTGGCGATGACCAGAAGCGCACCGTCGGGGTGGCGCAGGCCTTTGCCGATGGCGCCGACGCCATCGTGGTCGGCCGCCCGATCCGCCTGGCCGCCGACCCACGCGCCGCCGCCCAGGCGATCCAGCAGGAAATCGCCGCGGCGCTGCACGCGCGCTGAGCATTGGCCCCGCCCCGGCGGGGCGATGGCAGGAAGCGGCGTCTACGCCGCGTCTGCGTATCGGGAAACTCCCAATTGCACTGGAAGTGTGCGTTGGCAAGCAGTACCTGTTGCCCCGTCGCGATGGAATTGGCGGGCCGAGCATCCGACCTGGAAGGTCATGACGCCGGCCCGACTCCCATCACGCCAAGCGAGGTGCAACATGTCTGTCATCTGGAAAACCCTGGCCGCCGTCCTGGTGGCGCTGACACTGTCCGCGCGGACCGACGCTGCGCCAATACCGCCCCCATTGGATGGGCAAACCCCCCGCATCATCGGCGGCATCAATGCCATGCCGGGGCAATATCCATTCATCATCAGCCTGCAGCGATTGAACCTGGGTGATTCCGACCACGGCCGCCACTGGTGCGGCGGCAGCCTGCTGTCGGCGTCCTGGGTGCTGACGGCGGCGCATTGCGTGGACGGTGCCCGCCCGGAGGGCTATGCCGTGCTCAGCGGGGTGACCACGCTGAGCACCACGGCTGGCCCGCGCGCGTCCAACATAAAGGCGATCCACGTGCACCCGGCCTATACCTCCATCGGGTACGGCTATGACGTGGCGCTGATCCAGTTGGCTGAGCCGATTGCCGATGTGGCCACGATCGCGTTGCTCGAGGGTGGGGATGGGGCGTGGCTGCGCCCCGGGCGCCGCTTCACGGTGGCCGGTTGGGGCAATACCAGCGCGGTGGGCGACCCCACCTACCCGACCCGGCTGCAGACCGTGCAGACCCCGTTCGTCGCGTTCCGGGCGTGCCGACAGGCCTACCCCGACCTGCAACAGGGCAACATGTTCTGCGCCGGCGAGGAGGGCATCGACAGCTGCCAGGGCGATTCGGGCGGCCCGTTGATGGTGCAGCGGCGTGGCCAGTGGATCGTGCTGGGGGTGGTCAGCTGGGGGATCGGATGCGCGCAGGCCGGCTACCCGGGCGTGTATGCGCGGCTGTCCGATGGCTATATCCGCGATTTCATCGGCACGACCTGGACGCGCGACTGACCCGGCCTGGCCGGCCAGGCGGGCCCGCGCTGCCGGCGGCGTGCCGTTCCCCGCCGGTGGCGCAGGCGCACCGCCGGCCGTGTCTGGCGTGTCCAGGCCGCCCCCACATCCTGACCCCGCTGGCTTTGAGTGGTGGTGGGGGCAGGGCGGTAGCCGAACAGCGCGCGGTGGTCTTGACCCTGGAGGCCATGCGGCCGCTGCACGGCCGCCGTTAGCGGTGTGCCGGGCTGGAGCGTCATCCCGGTGGTGAGGTGATGTTTCCATATATTTCAATGTGTTGAATGGATACGGGGCGTGCGCGGCCGGGGTCCGCTTGCCGCTTCCCGGTGCAGGCCGCAAGATGCGGACCGGCCCGGGGAGTCCGAATTCATGTGCATGCCGTTGATGACAGGGCGTAGCCGCCAGTGGGTGTTGTCGCTGTCGCTGTGTGGCCTGGTGCTGCTGGGCGGCTGCCAGCGCGACCGGATCGATCCGGATGCGCCGGCCCCCGAACCGGTCGCCGCGCTGCGGCAGCTGGCCCGCCATGCGGCCGACAACGACCTGCTCGGTTATGCCCGTGCCTCGGTGCCGCCGGCGCAGTACGAGCGGCTGCAGGTGGCGTGGGCGCAGGGCCACAGCCGCTGGCCGTTGACCGAGCTGCCGCTGCAGGACCAGTGGCTGCCGATGCTGGCCGCGCTGTCGCAGCCGGATGCGCCGCAGCGCCTGCAACGCGCGTTCGATACCCAGCTTGCCGGCCAGGCCAGCGGGATGCGCCAGGCCGCGAACTTCATCGGGGTGTTCGGCGCGCAGTACCTGCGCAACCAGAACGGGTACAGCGACAGCGAGCGTGCCCACTACACCCAGGTGGTCAATGCGCTCAGCCGCTGGGCCGCCGCCGCGCCGCTGACCGACAAACAGCGGGCCAGGACCACCATCACCCTGCTGACCGCCACCGCGCGCACCACCGGGCTGTCCACCGATACCCAGCTGCAGGAGGCCGGCATGGAGGAATCGCTGCGCCGGCTGGGCCCGTTCTTCAAAGCCTTCAAGACCGCGCTGGCCAGCTACGGGCTGTCGGTGGATGCCGCTCTGGCCGACCTGCGCGGCGAAGTGGTGTCCGAGCTGGGCAATGACGCGGTGGTACGGGTGCAGTACCCGCTGGCCGGCGAGCAGATCGAGGCGCAGGTGCGCATGACCCGCCGTGATGGCCGCTGGTATGTGGCCCGCACCCTGGAAGACACCGACGCGCTGCTGCAGGCGGCCGACGCCGCGCAAGCTGAACACGACGCCCGGCAGGCGGCTGAAGCAGAGGCCGCCGTCGAGGTCAAGGACGCTGCTCCTGCACCGGCTAAGCCATAATGAAGCCGATGCCGAACCAGAATCCCCTGCCTTTCCCCGGCGAAGAGCCGCCCAAGACGCCGGACGCACCGTCCGCGTCGCCCAACACTGCGCCTGACACCGCGGCCGTGGCCGGCACCCCGGCCGAGGCGCCGCCGGTGGCCGGCCAGGCCGTCGACAGCGCGCCTGCCAGCCCCGAACCGGCCGCCGCTGCGCCGGCGGCGATCGTGCCGGGCATGCGTGCGCCGGTGGGCCGCCGCCCGTGGTGGGCGCGCCTGCTGGGCCGGCTGGTCGAGCCGTGGCTGTCGCTGAAGATCGAACCCGAACACCCCGGCCAGTACAACGATGGCCGGCCGGTGGTGTACGTGCTGGAAGACTACGGCCTGTCCAATGCGCTGATCCTGGACAAGGCCTGCCGCGAAGCCGGCCTGCCCTCGCCACTGGTGCCGATCGCCGGCGACCCGACCGGACGCCGGCGCGCCTACGTGGCGCTGTCGCGACGGAGCAGCAGCAACTCGCTGATCCCCGAGCAGCGTGGGGCCAAGACCCACTCCGATTCGCTGGCCAAGGTGCTGCAGGCCCATCGCGCCCGCGATGAGCTGGACGTGCACCTGGTGCCGGTGTCGATCTTCGTCGGCCGGGCGCCGGACAAGCAGAGCGGCTGGTTCGCGGTGCTGTTCTCGGAAAACTGGGCGCTGGTCGGCCGTTTCCGCCGCCTGCTGGCGGTGCTGCTCAACGGCCGCAGCACCATCGTGCGGTTCGCCCCGCCGATCTCGCTGCGCAGCACGATCGACGAGGGGCTGGACCCCGAGCGCACCGTGCGCAAGCTGCAGCGCGTCCTGCGCACCCATTTCCGCCGCATCCGCGAATCGGTGATCGGCCCGGACCTGTCCACCCGCCGCCTGCTGGTGGACAAGGTGCTGGACGCGGACACCGTGCGCGAAGCGATCGCCTCGCAGGCCAAGCGCGACAACTCCAAGCCGGCCGATGCCTGGAAGAAGGCGCATGCCTACGCCTGGGAGATCGCCGCGGACTATTCCAGCCCGACGGTGCGTTCGGCCAGCTTCATGCTCAGCCATGTCTGGAACCGGATCTACGCCGGCGTGCTGGTGCACCACCTGGACAAGTTCAAGGCCGCCGCGCCCGGGCACGAAGTGGTCTACGTGCCCAGCCACCGCAGCCACATGGATTACCTGCTGCTGTCCTACCTGCTGTACGACCGCGGCATCGTGCCGCCGCACATCGTGGCTGGCATCAACCTCAACCTGCCGGTGGTGGGCACCTTGCTGCGCAAGGGCGGGGCGTTCTTCATCCGCCGCTCGATCCGCGGCAACGCGCTGTATTCGGCGGTGCTCAGCGAGTACGTGGCGCAGCTGGTGGCCGGCGGTTATTCGATCGAGTACTTCGTCGAAGGCGGCCGCTCGCGCACCGGGCGCCTGCTGCAACCCAAGGGCGGCATGATCTCGATGACGCTGCGCGCGTTCCTGCGCCAGCCGCGCAAGCCGGTGCTGTTCCAGCCGGTCTACATCGGCTATGAAAAGCTGATGGAAGGCGGCAGCTACCTGGACGAACTGTCCGGCCGGCCCAAGGAAAAGGAATCGATCTGGTCGCTGCTGTGGTCCATCCCCAAGGTGCTTAAGCAGAACTACGGCCAGGTGGTGGTCAACTTCGGCGAGCCGATCGCGCTCAACGACGTGCTGGCCCGGCAGGCGCCGGAATGGAACGGGCAGCCGGTGGGCGAGGACGAAAAGCCGTCGTGGCTGTCCGGCACGGTCGACCATCTGGCCGAACGCATCCAGGTGCACATCAACGGCGCCGCCGACGTCAACCCGATCAACCTGCTGGCGCTGGCGCTGCTGTCCACGCCCAAGCACGCGATGGGCGAGGCCGACCTGATCGCGCAGATCGAGCTGTGCAAGACCCTGCTGGTGGAAATGCCGTATTCGGACCGGGTCACGGTGACCCCGCACTCGCCGGAGCGGATCATCGCCCACGCCGAGGAAATCAACGTCCTGACCCGCATCAAGCACCCGCTGGGCGATGTGCTCAGCGTCAGCGGCGATACCGCGGTGCTGCTCAGCTACTTCCGCAACAACGTCATCCACCTGTTCACCGCCTCCTCGTGGGTGGCGTGCTGTTTCCAGAACAACCGCCGCATGAGCCGCACCGGGCTGGTTCAGCTGGGCCGCACGGTGTACCCGTTCCTGCAGGCCGAGCTGTTCCTGCCATGGACCGAGGACGAGTTCGCCCAGCGCATCGAGCAGACCATCAACGTGTTCGTGCGCGAAGGGCTGCTGCAGAACGTCAACGACGACGACGGCGGCATCCTGGCGCGCAATACCGGGCAGACCGACGAGGTGTTCCGCCTGCGTGCGATCGGCCATTCGCTGCAGCAGGCGTTCGAGCGGTACTACATCGCCATTTCGGTGCTGGTCAAGAACGGCCCGGGCATCCTGGGTGCGGCCGAGCTGGAAAGCCTGTGCCAGCAGGCCGCCCAGCGCCTGAGCCTGCTCTATGCGCCGGCCGCGCCGGAATTCTTCGACCGCACCCTGTTCCGTGGCTTCATCCAGAAGCTGCGCGAGCTGCGCCTGGTATGGCCGGACGAAAACAGCAAGCTGTTGTTCGACGACCGCCTCGATGCCTGGGCCAAGGACGCCAAGTTCATTCTCGGCCGCGAACTGCGCCACACCATCGAACGGGTCAGCCCGGAAGCGGCCAAGCCCGAGGAACCGGTTGCCCAGGATTGACGACCACGGTCGGTAGGTACCGACCGTTGGTCGGTACACCGGCTAAGCCGGCTCGTCGGGAATCAGCATGTCCGCAAGCTTGGCGATGCAGTCCTTCAACTGCAGCTTGCGCCGTTTCAGGCGCTTGGCTTCCAGCTCGTCCTCGCCATTGGCAGCCATGCGCTGGATCTGTTCGTCCAGGGCGCGGTGTTCCTGCCGGAACTCGGCAAGGCGGGCACTGATCTGTTCGGGCGTAAGGGTATCCACAGCCTGTGAGCATACACATCCGCACCGGCCCCCGGGAGTGAACGCAGTCACTACTTCGGCCCTGTGAGGGGGCGTGGCAGCCGGTAGAATGCGTGGATGAGCGCCGCCGTCATCCACCTGCCCGATCCCGTCCCGCGTGCCTGCGCCGCGCGCGCGGCCGACGCTGGGCAGGACAGGCTGGCGCGGCGCCTGCGCCGGCAGGTTGGCCAGGCCATTGCCGACTTCGGCATGATCGAGGACGGCGACCGGGTGATGGTCTGCCTGTCCGGTGGCAAGGACAGCTACACCCTGCTGGACCTGCTGCTGCAGCTGCAGAAAAAGGCCCCGGTGCGGTTCGAGCTGGTCGCGGTCAACCTGGACCAGAAGCAGCCGGGTTTTCCCGCACACGTGCTGCCGCAGTACCTGGCATCGATTGGCGTGGCCTACCAGATCATCGAGCAGGACACCTATTCGGTGGTCAGCCGGGTGATCCCCGAAGGCCGCACGATGTGTTCGCTGTGCTCGCGGCTGCGCCGTGGCGCGCTGTACCGCCATGCCGCCGAACACGGCTTCAGCAAGATCGCGCTGGGCCACCACCGCGACGACAGCGTGGCCACTTTCTTCCTCAACCTGTTCCACCACGCCAAGCTGTCGGCGATGCCGCCCAAGCTGCGCAGCGACGACGGCCGCCACGTGGTGATCCGCCCGCTGGCCTACGCGGCCGAGGCCGACATCGCCGCCTATGCGCAGGCACGCGCGTTCCCGATCATTCCGTGCAATCTGTGTGGCAGCCAGGACAACCTGCAGCGGCGCCAGATCGAACAGATGCTGCAGCAGTGGGAACAGCAGCATCCGGGCCGGATCGACCAGATCGCGCGCGCGCTGGGCAACATCCACCCCTCGCAGCTGGCCGACCCGGCCCTGTTCGATTTCATGGCGCTGGGCCGCGCCGACGCCAGCGCGGCGCCGCCCACGCCCTCGGCCTGGACCGAGGTCACCCCCGACAGCGGCGGCGCGTCCGCGCCGGCCTGAGCCGGCCAACGCCCCGCCTTCCCTTCACGACCTACTTCGGACTTCCATGTTCTTTCGCAACCTGACCCTGTTCCGTTTCCCGACCGCCACCGATTTCTCCGAGGTGGATACCCTGCTGCCGCAGGTGCTGCTCAAGCCGGTCGGCCCGCTCGAAATGAATTCGCGAGGCTTCATCTCCCCGTTCGGCCGCGAGGAAAAGGCCGTGTTCTCGCACCGCGTCGGCGATGCGCTGTGGCTGACCGTGGGCGGTGAGGACAAGATCCTGCCGGGCGCGGTGGTCAACGACCTGCTGGCGCGCAAGCTGGAGGAAATCGAGGAGAAGGAAGGGCGCAAGCCCGGCGGCCGCGAGCGCAAGCGGATGAAGGACGACCTGCTGCACGAACTGATGCCGCGCGCCTTCGTGAAGAGCTCGCGTACCGACGCGCTGATCGACCTGACCCACGGCTACGTCGCGGTGGACTGCTCGAGCAGCAAGAAGGGCGAGAACATGATGTCCGACATCCGCGGCCTGCTCGGCAGCTTCCCGGCGATGCCGCTCAACGCCGAAGTGGCGCCGCGCTCGATCCTGACCGGCTGGATCGCCGGCGAAACGCTGCCGACCGGGCTGAGCCTGGGCGAAGAGTGCGAGATGAAGGACCCGGCCGAGGGCGGCGCGGTGGTCAAGTGCCAGCACCAGGAACTGCGCTGCGACGAGATCGACAAGCACCTGGATGCCGGCAAGCAGGTCACCAAGCTGGCCCTGGTGTTCGAGGACAACCTGTCCTTCGTGCTTGGCGATGACCTGATCGTGCGCAAGCTGAAGTTCCTGGACGGAGCGCTGGACCAGCTCGAACACGCCGACGACGATGGCCGCCGCGCCGAGCTGGACGCCCGCTTCGCGCTGCAGAGCGGCGAAGTGCGGCGCCTGTTCCTGCTGCTGGAAGAGGCCTTCAAGCTCAGCAAGGCGGACTGATCGGGTCCGATTGGTCCCCAGTCATGCGCCGGTCACGGCCGGCGCTATGCTGTACCCATGTCCGGATTCCTCCGCCGCCTGATTTCGCCGGCTGCCCCCACCCTGCAGCGCGACACGGTACGACTGCGCCTGGACGACACCGAGATCGACGTCCTGCGCGTGCGCGATCCGCGTGCGCGCCGGATCAAGCTCAGCGTCGACGAGCGCGGCGTGCGCCTGACCCTGCCGCCGCGGGCCAGCCTGGTGATGGGCGAACGTTTCCTGCAGCTGCACCGCGACTGGCTGTCGCTGCAGCTGCGCAGCTACCAGGCGCAGAACCTGCCGCCGCCGCTGGTGATCGGTGCACCCGGGCTGTTGCCGCTGCGCGGTGAACTGCTGCCGCTGCGCTGGGAAACCGGGCGCTATGCGCACATGGAGATCGATGCCGACGGCGCCTGCCTGCACTGGCCGGCGCGCGGCACCGAGGCCACCTTGCGGCGCACCCTGCGCGAGTTCTACGAAGCGCAGACCCGCGCCGACGTGGGCCGCTGGCTGCCGCGCTACCTGCCGGGCCTGCCGCGCGCACCGGCGCGGCTGCGGCTGAAGGTGATGTCCTCGCAATGGGGCTCGCTGGCCCCTGACGGCAGCATGGCGCTGGACCTGGCGTTGGTGCTGGGGCGACCGTCGGCGTTCGAGTACGTGCTGGTGCATGAGCTCTGCCACCTGATCCAGGCCAACCACTCGCCGGCGTTCTGGGCCGAGGTGGAGCAGCGCTTCCCGGCATGGCGCGCCGAGCGCGATTACTTCCAGCTCGAAGGGCGGCGCCTCAAGGCAATGCTGCGGCAGATGCTGACCCCGGCGGGGTAACGCCACGCTATGCGTGGCTGGGTTCCGCCCGGGCGCCATGGACGCTGGATGCAGGTCTTCGGTCGGGTTTCAACGTCGGTCGCTCGGCCAACGGGTCGATGATCCGGTTCCGGAGAGATGTGCCGCGCTGGCGCGCGGTATCCACGCATGGTGTGGATCTACGCGACGTGCGACGTGCTCCGGCGATGTTTCCGTCAGTTCCCCATCCGCAACGCCGCCGCCTGCGCCCAGCGCTCGGCCACGCGCGGGGCGGTGATGCACACCGCCTGGTCGGTGACGGTGGTGACCGCGCGCTCCAGCAGCTGGATGTCCGCTTCGTGCTGGCGGGCCACATGCGGGTCTTCGAAGAAGATCGCGCGCTGGCAATGGCCTTCCAGCACGCGGTCGGCGATCTGCGCATCGCCGCCCATCGGGCCGCTCTGGTAGCGCGTCACCCATTCCTGGTCCCGTGCCCAGCCACGGCTCCAGGCCAGTTCGTTGAGGCGCTGGCCGGTGGTGCCGGTGCCGACCCGGTGGCCGAACCGCGACAGCAGGTCGAAGTGTTCATCGGCGAAGGCCAGCATCGCCGGCTTCATCGCATCGTGGGCGATCAGGGCCAGGGTCTGCGCACCGAAGGCATGCAGGTCATCGGCGCCGGGATCGGCGGCCAGGCCGGCGTGCACCCGTTCCACCTCGATCCAGTCGCGCGCGGTGGCCACGGTGGAAATGAACGGCTTGCCGTGGATCACGCACTGGCGCTTGAGCGCGGTGGCCTCGGGGAAGATCGAGGAAGGGTCGACCGGATCCATCAGGTAGATCGCCCCGTCCAGGGTACGCTCGGGCGTGCCCATCCCGACCACTTCGGCGACCAGCTTCATCAGCCCGCCCTGGCGCCCGTTGGGATAGCGTTGCAACGGCGCGAAGTCCGGCAGGAAACCGAGCCGCTGGATCGCATCGAAGGTACGGCCCACCGCATGCAGTTCCACCCCCAGCTCGCGCAGCCCGGCATCGCAGGCGCGCAGCCAGCGGAACAGCGCGGCGTGCTTGTCGTGGTGGTGCAGGCGGTTGGCGGCCAGGCCGATGCGCATGGGCAGGGTTCCGTAAGGGCGGTAAGGAGGCGGTCCGGCCGCCAGTGTAAGCCGCTCGGGTTGCAGCGCGGCGGCTGGCCCTACACATCGCCTTCACAATTTTTCGTATTTTTTGCATGGCAGGTTTCAAGGCCGTAACCGACAGTAGAGGCCGTTCGTCCACCAAGGAATCTCCATGGCAACGCCTGCCTGCACCGCCCCCACCGTTGAAGAGCGCAGCGCCCGTATCCAGGCGCTGGGCCGCCTGCTGCGGCATGCCGCCCACGGCGATGCCGACGTGCTGTTGGCCGGGCTGGCGCGCATGCTCGATGCGCATATCGACCGTGGCCATGAAGACCGTGCCAGCAATGCCAGCATCCGCGCCCAGCTGGATGATATCGAGCTGTTGCTGGCGCTGGAGATCGAGCGCGCCGGGATGCGGACCGCGCCGTTGCTGTCCAACGTGGCGTGAAACAGCCGGACATGCACAGCGGGTCCTTCACCGGCCGGACGCGTGGCGACGCGCCCATCACTCCCCCGCCGTGGGGTATCCGGGGCGCGCGCTAGGCCGACAACAGCTGGGCGATGCTGGCGGCGGCATCGCGGCCTTCGGCCACCGCGGTCACCACCAGGTCGGCACCGCGCACCGCATCACCGCCGGCGAACAGGCGCGGGTGGGCGGTCTGGAACGGCAGCCGGCCCTGGCCGCCGGCGATGATCCGGCCGTTGTGGCCGGCCTCCACGCCGCGCTCGGTCAGCCACGCCGGCGTCGACGGCGAGAACCCGAAGGCGATGATCACCACGTCCGCTTCCAGCAGCGATTCGCTGCCTTCCACCGGTACCGCGTTGCGGCGGCCGCTGGCGTCGGGCGCGCCAAGTTGTGTTTCCACCACCATCACCCCGATCACCTCGTCGTCGGCGCCGGCTTCGATCGACAGCGGCTGGCGGTTGAACAGGAAGCGCACGCCTTCTTCGCGCGCATTGGCCACCTCGCGCGCCGAGCCGGGCATGCTGGCTTCGTCGCGGCGGTAGGCGCAGGTGACCTTGGCCGCGCCCAGCCGTACCGCGCTGCGCACGCAGTCCATGCCGGTATCGCCACCGCCCAGCACCACCACCCGCTTGCCGTCCAGGTCGGGCAGGGCGATCTGGTCTTCCCAGCCGGCGATCGGCCGGCCGTGCGCGTCGCTGCCGCCGACGATGCGGCTGTTCTGCACCAGGAACGGCAGCGCCGGCAGCACGCCCTTGAGGTCCTGGCCGAGCAGGCCGCCGTCGGTGTAGCGGTAGGCACCGGTGCCGACGAATACCGCGTCGTACTCGGCCAGCAGCTGGTCCACGCTGACATCGCGGCCGATTTCCACGCCGAGCCGGAACTGCACGCCCATGCCTTCGAGCACGTTGCGGCGGCGGCTGATCACCGCCTTGTCCAGCTTGAAACTGGGAATGCCGAACTGCAGCAGCCCGCCGATCTGTTCATAGCGGTCATAGACCACCGCCTGGATGCCTGCATGGGCCAATTGGTCGGCGCAGGCCAGCCCGGCCGGGCCGGCACCGATCACCGCCACGCGCTTGCCGGTGGGCTCCACCGCGGTCATGTCCGGGCGCCAGCCGGTGGCCAGCGCGGTGTCGACGATGTACTTCTCGACCGCGCCGATGGTGACCGCGCCGAACTCCTCCAGCGTGCAGCTGCCTTCGCACAGGCGGTCCTGCGGACACACCCGGCCGCATACTTCCGGCAGCGGATTGGTCGAATGGCACAGCGTGGCCGCTTCGTGGATGCGGTTTTCCTGTACCAGCTGCAGCCACTGCGGGATGGCGTTGTGCACCGGGCATTTCCAGCTGCAGTACGGGTTGCCGCAGTCCAGGCAGCGGCCGGCCTGGAACTGCGCCTCTTCCTTGCCGAACTTGCCGTACAGCTCGCCCCAGTCGCCGGAGGTGCGCAGTTCGACCGGGATGCGCTGCGGCATGGTCCGGGGCAGGTCGAGGAACTGGAAGGCTTGCTTGCGGCTCATGGGTGGGCCCTGGAATGGTGATTTGCCGGCCAGCGGCCGGCACTACAGCGGTGGGAACGTGTGGTGCCGGTCAGGCGGCGCGGCGCAGCGAGTCGGTCAGCGATTCGATGCTGGCCGCCTTGGGTTTGACCAGCCAGAACTTGCCGACGTAGTCGCGGAACTCGTCGAGGATCTGCTGCGCCCAGATGCTGCCGGTCAGTTCGCGGTGGCGGCTGATCAGCGTATGCAGGTGCTGGCGATGGTTTTCGAAGCCCTCGGCCGAAATGCGGTGGATGTCGATCAGCTCGTGGTTGTAGCGGTCCACGAAGTCGCGGTCGATATCCAGCACATAGGCCAGCCCGCCGGTGAAGCCGGCGCCGAAGTTCAGCCCGACCTTGCCCAGTACCAGCACGATGCCGTCGGTCATGTATTCGCAGCAGTGGTCGCCGGCACCTTCGATCACCGCCAGCGCGCCGGAGTTGCGCACCCCGAAGCGTTCGCCGGCACGGCCGGCGGCAAACAGCTCGCCGCCGGTGGCGCCGTACAGGCAGGTGTTGCCGATGATCGCGGTGTTGCGCGCCTCGAAGCGCGCGCCGCGCGGCGGACGCACCACCAGCCGGCCGCCGGCCATGCCCTTGCCGACATAGTCGTTGGCTTCGCCTTCCACTTCCAGCTGCAGGCCGCCGACGTTGAACGCGCCGAAGCTCTGCCCGGCGGTGCCGCGGAAGCGCAGGGTCAGCGGTGCATCGCTCATGCCCTGGTTGCCATGGGTGCGCGCGATCTCGCCGGACAGGCGGGTGCCGATCGAGCGGTCGGTGTTGTGGATCAGGAAGCGGTGTTCACCGCCCAGCTTGCCGGCGATGGCCGGCGCCAGCAGGCCGTCCATCTGCGTGGCCAGGCTGTCCGGCGATTCGTACAGGCGCTGCGCGGCGCAGTGGCTGCCGTCATACCGGGCCGGGTTGAGCAGGCGCGACAGGTCGACCTTGACGCCCGGACGCGGGGACACCTCCAGCTGCTGCAGCAGGTCGGTGCGGCCGACGATCTCGTCCAGCGAGCGCACGCCAAGATAGGACAGCCAGCCGCGCACTTCCTCGGCCAGCAGCCGGAAGAAGTTCTCCACGCGCTCGGGCAGGCCGGTGAAGTACTGCGCGCGCAGGCGCTCATCCTGGGTGGCCACGCCGGTGGCGCAGTTGTTGAGATGGCAGATGCGCAGGTACTTGCAGCCCAGCACGATCATCGGCGCGGTGCCGAAGCCGAAGCTGTCCGCGCCGAGCAGTGCGGCCTTGATCACGTCCAGGCCGGTCTTCAGCCCGCCGTCGGTCTGCAGCAGGGTGCGCCCGCGCAGGTCGTTGGCCACCAGCGCCTGGTGCGATTCGGCCACGCCCAGTTCCCACGGCACGCCGGCATAGCGGATCGAGCTGACCGGGCTGGCGCCGGTACCGCCGTCATGGCCGGATACGGTGATCAGGTCGGCGCCGGCCTTGACCACGCCGGCGGCGATGGTGCCGACACCGGCATGGCTGACCAGCTTCACCGAGACCAGCGCGGTCGGATTGACCTGCTTGAGGTCATAGATCAGCTGGGCCAGGTCTTCGATGGAATAGATGTCGTGGTGCGGTGGCGGCGAAATCAGGCCGATGCCCGGCTTGGCATAGCGCAGCCGCGCGATCAGTTCGTTGACCTTGTGCCCGGGCAGCTGGCCGCCTTCGCCGGGCTTGGCGCCCTGGGCCACCTTGATCTGCAGCACTTCGGCGTTGACCAGGTATTCGGCGGTGACGCCGAAGCGGCCCGAGGCCACCTGCTTGATCTTGCTGCGCTTCTCGGTGCCATAGCGCACCGGGTCTTCGCCGCCTTCGCCGGAGTTGCTGCGCCCGCCGAGACGGTTCATGGCGATCGCCAGCGCTTCGTGCGCCTCGGGCGACAACGCGCCCAGGCTGATCGCGGCGGTGTCGAAGCGGCGGAACAGGTCTTCGGCCGGGGCCACTTCCTCCAGCGGGGTCGGCGTGGGCGCGGCCTTGAGCTGCAGCAGGTCGCGCAGCGCCGACACCGGGCGGCCGTGCACGGCCTCGCAGTAACGCTGCCAGTCCGCGGCCTCGCCACTGCGCGCGGCACGCTGCAGGGTCATGACCACGTCCGGGTTGTACATGTGGTATTCGCCGCCGTGCACGTACTTGAGCACGCCGCCCACGTCCGGGCGCAGCAGGTCGTTCCAGGCGCGCACGGTCAGTTCGCGCGCTTCATGGTCCAACCGCTCGAAGCCGACCCCGGCCACGCGCGAGGCGGTATCGGGGAAGCACAGGTCGACCACCTCATCGTCGAGCCCGACGATCTCGAACAACTGCGCGCCGCGGTAGCTGGCCACGGTACAGATGCCCATCTTGGAGATGATCTTGGACAGGCCCTTGTAGATGCCCTTGCGATAGCGGCGGCCGATCTGCGACTGCTCGCCGCCCTTGCTCAGCTGCAGGATGCCGCGCCGGCCCAGGTCGAACAGGGTCTGGTAGGCCAGGTACGGGTACACCGCGGTGGCACCGAAGCCGAGCAGGCAGGCCATGTGGTGCGCATCGCGCGCGGTGCCGGTTTCCAGGATCAGGTTGACCTCGCAGCGCAGCCCGGCGTTGGACAGGTGGTGGTGCACCGCGCTGGTGGCCAGCAGCGCATGCACCATCGGGCGGTCGGCCACCGGGTAGCGGTCGCTCAGCAGCAGCATCACGATGCCTTCGCGCGCGGCCGCCTCGGCCTCGGCGCAAATGCGCTCGATGCCGGCCTTCAGGCCTTCGTCCAGGCTGTAGGACAGGTCGATCAGCCGGTTCCTGTCGGCGTACTGCTCCATCTTGATCAGCTGGCGCAGCTTGCGCTGGCTGAGCACGGGCGAGTTGAGGATGACGTGGTTCACCGTCTCCGCGCCGGCATGGAAGATGTTGGTCTCCTTGCCGAGCTGGGTGGTCAGCGACATGACGCAGTCTTCGCGCAGCGGGTCGATCGGCGGGTTGGTGACCTGCGCGAACGCCTGGCGGAAATAATCGTAGAGCGGGCGGCTGTGCTGGCTCAGCACCGCCATCGGCGTGTCATCGCCCATCGAGCCGGTGGCTTCCTGCTCGGTTTCGGCCAGCGGGCGCAGGATCTGTTCGACTTCCTCGGTGCTGAGCTGGAACAGCTTGTGGTAGCTGCGCAGGGTGCGCTCGTCGAACGGCTCCTCGACCAGCGACGGATCGATCAGTTCGGTCTGCAGGTAAGTCACGCCCTGCTGCAGCCACTGCTTGTACGGCGCGCGGCCGCGGTTGATGCGGTCGATGGCATCCGAATCGAGCAGGTCGCCGCGCTTGAGGTCGATGGCCATCATCTCGCCCGGGCCGAGCTTGCCCTTGCGCACCACGCGCTCGGCCGGCACTTCCCACACCCCGGCTTCGGAGGCGACCAGGAAGTGGCGGTCGGAAGTGAGCATCCAGCGCGCCGGGCGCAGGCCGTTGCGGTCCAGCGTGCAGGCGGCATAGCGGCCGTCGCAGGCAACGATGCCGGCCGGGCCGTCCCAGGGCTCGCTGTTGAGCCCGTAGAACTCGTAGAACGCGGCCAGGTCCGGATCCTTGAACTCCAGCGACTGGGTCGCCGGCGGCACCAGGATGCGCAGCGCCTGGATCAGTTCCATGCCGGCGCTGACCATCAGCTCGAGCATGTTGTCCAGGCTCTGCGAATCCGAGCCATGCATGGAGATCACCGGGTCGAACTGGCCGATGTCGAAATGCGGCGTCTTCCACACCTTGCTGCGCGCCTGCGCCCAGCGCCGGTTGCCTTCGATGGTGTTGATCTCGCCGTTGTGGGCGAGCATCCGGAACGGGTGCGCCAGCGGCCAGCGCGGCAGCGTGTTGGTCGAGAAGCGCTGGTGGAACACCACCGCGCTGGAGGCCAGGTCGTTGCGCTGCAGGTCGACGTAGAAGCGGCTCAGCTTGTCCGGCAGCACCATGCCCTTGTAGCTGATCGCGTTCGGGCTGAGCGTGGTGACGTAGTAGTCGGCGTGCGCGCGCAGCTGCTGCTCGCTGCGGCGGCGGGCCAGGAACAGGGCCAGGGTGAAGGCGGCCTCGTCCTGGCCGGCGCCGGCATCGACGAACACCTGCTCGATCCGCGGCAGGGTGTCGCGTGCGAGCTGGCCGCAGACGCTGGGATCGGTCGGCACCAGGCGCCACCCCACGGGCTGGCAGCCGGCATCGTGCAACTGCTGTTCCAGGGTGTCGCGGCAGGCCTGCGCAGCGGCGTCCTCGTGCGGCAGGAACACCACGCCGGCGGCGAAGCGCATGCCCAGGGCGATGCCGGCTTCGGCGGCCAGTGCCTTGAGGAATACATCCGGACGGCGCAGCAGCAGGCCGCAGCCGTCGCCGGTGACACCGTCGGCGGCAACGCCGCCGCGGTGGGTCATGCGCGAAAGTGCGGCGATAGCCGTGTCGACCAGCAGTCGGGACGGCTGGTCGTCGAGCTGGGCGACCATGCCGAAACCACAGGCATCGCGCTCATCTTGCGGGTCGTAAAGCCCTTGGCGGTTGCGGGGGGCCATCTCTGCCTCAATGTCGGGTGAGCGGCGACACTCGTCCCCGCTCAATCCGTTGAGCGCATCTGGAGGCACCGGATGACTCGACTAGAGCATAGTTGCTGCAACGCCGCAATACACGGTTGCAGGCGCAACCAACCCCCTGCAGATCCTGCCTCCCGCCGCCCCGATTCAGCCGCAGCGCAGGCCGCTGATCGTCTCTTTTTCGTCCACTTCGATGTTCAGCCGTTCACCGACGAACTCCATGGTGGTGATATCGCTGGGACGCAGCACCCGCTTTTCCTTGGCACCGGCATCCTGCTGGGCCTGGCCGCCGATCGCGTCGGTGTAGGGCTGGCCGACCAGGCTCTGCACCTGGGTTGCATCGCAGCTGCCCACCGGCGGCGCTTCGGTCGCCTTGCCGGTTTCGTCGGTGGGCGCAGCGGCCGCTTCGGCAGCCTTCTGGGCATGGCTGGCGACGGCTTCCTGCTCGTCCATCGGCGGCGCCTGGCAGGCCGACAGGACCAGCAGGGCGGGGAACAGGGCCATCAGCCCCATGGAACGCCGCATGCGGCGGAACGACAATGACGACATCGGAACTCCAGACATTCCAACCAGGAAACGATGGAGCATATCCGCTGGTGGCCGCCGAGGTGTTTGTCTTGCGTTATTGACGCGCTGCCGCAGTGGCAGCGACCACACTGCCGGTCACTTCCGACCTGCGCCGCCCATGACAGCACCCCGCCCCGCTAGCCCAGCAAGCCCCGAAGCCGCCGCCGCCCGCCAGGCCGGTCTGCGCTACGTCAGCGACGACCAGCCCGGCATCACCCGCCGCCGCGCCGGCAAGGGCTTTGCCTACCGCGATGTCGATGGCGCGGCGGTGCGCGATGCGGCCACGCTGGCGCGGATCCGCGCCCTGGCGATTCCACCGGCCTACACCGATGTGTGGATCTGCGCGCTGCCCAACGGCCACCTGCAGGCCACCGGCCGCGACGCGCGCGGGCGCAAGCAGTACCGCTACCACGCCGACTGGGCGCGGGTGCGCGGGGAGGGCAAGTTCGACCGCGTGATCGCCTTCGGCAAGGCGCTGCCGGCGTTGCGCCGGCGCCTGCGGCGCGACCTCAAGCTGCCCGGCCTGCCGCGCGACAAGGTGCTGGCGATCGTGGTCGCCCTGTTGGCCGGCACCCTGGTGCGCATCGGCAACAGCGCCTACGCCCGCGACAACCGTTCCTACGGGCTGACCACGCTGCGCAACCACCACCTGGCCCTGCTCAAGGGCGGCCGGGCGCGCATGCGTTTCCGCGGCAAATCCGGGCAGGCCCAGGAAGTGGACGTGGACGACCGCCGCCTGGTGCAGCTGATCCGGCGTTGCCAGCAGCTGCCCGGCCAGGCGCTGTTCCAGTACCGCGACGATGACGGCACGGTACAGCCGGTCGATTCGGGCCAGGTCAACGACTACCTGCATGCGGCGATGGGGGGCGATTTTAGCGCCAAGGATTTCCGGACCTGGGGCGGCACGGTGGCGGCGCTGCGCCAGTTGGCGGCCACCGCACTGCCCGAACCGCCAAGCGAACGTGCGCTGGCGGCGCTGCAGAAGGAGGCGGTGTGCGAGGTGGCCAAGGTGCTCGGCAATACCCCGGCGGTGTGCCGCAAGGCCTATATCGACCCGTGCGTGTTCGAGGGCTGGCGGGCCGGCGCATTGGTCAGCCTGGCCGGGCTGCGCGGCGAGCGCCAGTGGGAACAGGCGGCGCTGCGCTTCCTGCGCAGCGCGCGCCGGCGCGCGCGCTGAGCCGGCGCGGCAATCAGCCGCAGTAGATCGCGGTGATGTTGTTGGTGGCGCCGGTTTCGATGGTCAGCCGCTCGCCACCGTCCTGCGCGCCGGGGCTGGGGTCGGCCGCGCCGCTGGCGGTCGGCCCGCTCTCGCGGCGCTGGCCGCGCACCACCGCTACCTGCAGGCTGTCGCTGTCCACCCGCGCGCGTTCGATGGTGGCGGCCGAAGCCGCCAGGCCGACCGCGCCGCGCACCTTGTCGACATGGCACTGGCCGGAAATGACGCCGTCGATCGGCTGCACCTGGGCGACCGGGGTACTGCTGCAGGCGGCCAGGCTGGCGATCGCGGCAACCGCGAAGAGGGGGCGATACATGGGATGACTCCAACGGGGTTCTGGCACTCAGGGTGCAGCGGCCGGCGTATGCAGCGGATGAATGTCGTTTACACCGCACCCACACTGCATTCACCGGGTGCGCGCCGGCGCCTGACCACACTGTAGGCAACCATCATGCGTGGAGAACACCCATGGCCATCTGCGATGTCTGCGGCAACGATTACGACAAGAGTTTCACCCTGACCCAGGGGGAACGCAGCGGCACCTACGATTCCTTCGAATGCGCCATCCATGCCTTTGCGCCCCGTTGCGCACACTGCCAGTGCGCTGTCATCGGTCACGGCAGCGAGGGCAATGGGGCCATCTATTGCTGCGCGCACTGCGCCAGCCACGCCGGTGTCCAGGGCGTGGCCGATCGCGCCTGATGCCCCCCGCCTGAAGGAGCCGACGATGGCCACTGCCAACAAGACCCGTAAACGCCCCGCCACGGCCGCCAAGGCCGCCAAGACGGCACGCACCCCGGTGACCAAGGCCGCCACCGGCAAGACAGCCGCCGGCGATCCGCGTGCCGGCCGCGTCGCCGCGCGCCAGCGACGCCTGCAGGACCAGGAAAAAGCCAAGGACGCACGCGCCGCGTCGAACAAGGCCGGCAAGAAGGCCACCCAGGCCGGCAGCCGCCGGCAACCGGAGAAGATGCCCGCCCAGCACCTGGCCAAACCGGGCAACGAACACGACCTGCGGCTGGCACCGCAGTTCCTTGCCCCCGACTACCAGGGCAGCGGCAAGCTGCAGGGCAAGCGCGCGATCATCACCGGCGCCGATTCGGGCATCGGCCGCGCGGTGGCGGTGCTGTTCGCGCGCGAAGGCGCCGATGTGGCGGTACTGCACCTGGATGAAGACGCCGATGCGCAGCTCACCCGCAGGCACGTGGAAGCCGAAGGCGGCCGCTGCGTGGTGATTGCCGGCGACGTACGCGATCCGAAATTCTGCGACAAGGCGGTGAAGCAGGTCGCCAAGGCGTTCGGCGGGATCGACATCCTGGTCAACAACGCCGCCTTCCAGTTGCATTGCCAGCGCCTGGAAGACCTGGAGGACGCGCATCTGCAGGAAACCCTGCAGACCAACATCGCCGGCTACATCCAGATGGCGCGTGCGGTGTTGCCGCACCTGCAGGAGGGCGACTGCATCATCAACACCGGTTCGGAGACCGGCCTGTTCGGCAGCAAGGCGCTGATCGATTATTCGGCCACCAAGGGCGCCATCCATGCGTTTACCAAGGCGTTGGCCAGCCAGTTGCTGCCGCGTGGGATCCGGGTCAATGCGGTGGCCCCCGGCCCGGTCTGGACGCCGCTCAACCCGGCCGACAAGCAGGCCGCCGATGTGGCCGAGTTCGGCAGGGACAGCGACATGGGCCGCCCGGCGCAGCCGGAGGAACTGTCCCCGGCCTATGTGTTCCTGGCCTCGCCGATCACCGCCAGCTACATCAGCGGGGTGATCCTGCCGGTGATGGGCGGGCCGCACGGTTGAGGGTGGGGCGGTCGCCATGGAAGGCGGCGATCTTCGGAATGACGTCCTGCCGGACACGATCCGGCTACCGCCCCGGGAGCATGTCGTGGCACCGGTACGGCCGCCGGGGCGCCGCACCGGCGGTGCCATTGGTTCGCTGCACGTGGCGCGACGGACGGCACCGGGAGGCGGACGGCAGGACGGTTGCCGGCGCAATGACCGTTCGTCGGCGCGCTACCGTCCGGCACTTGACGACAGGTGTAGTCACGGGCACGGTAGCGACACGTGTAGTCATCGGAGAGCGTCATGCGCGGCAAGACCATCGGGGACCAGGAACTGGCCCTGCTGCAGTACGTAGCGGAACACGACAGTGCCAGCGTCGGCGAGGTGGCGGCCGGCTTTGGCGAGGAACGCGGGCTGGCCCGATCGACCGTGCTGACCATGATGGAACGCTTGCGCAGCAAGGGGTATCTGCAGCGCAGCCAGGTCGCCGGCCTGTACCGCTACGCCGCTACCCGCGGCCAGGACAGCGTGGTGCAGGGGGCGGTGGCCAGCTTCGTGGAAAAGACCCTGCAGGGTTCGGTATCGCCGTTCGTGGCCTTCCTGTCGCACAAGGCCGAAGTCAGCGACCAGGAACTGGCCGAGCTGGAAGCCCTGGTGGCACAACTGCAATCGCGCAAGCGGGAGGGCTGAGGCATGCACACCATGATTGCCGAAGCGTTGGCGCGGCTGGGCTGGACCAGCGTGCAGAGCGTGCTGCTGGTGGCCCTGGTCTGGGCCGTCTGCCGGGTGCTGCCGGCGTTGCCGGCGGCCACCCGCTGCCGGCTGTGGTGGCTGGTGGCCGCGCAGGCCGTGCTCGGCCTGGTTTGGAGCAGCCCGCTGGAACTGGCCGTGTTGCCGGCACCGGCGGCGTATGCCATCCACCCGCTGGCACTGCCGGCGGTGCAGGGCGCACTGACGGTGGCCCCGGCCGCGCTCGATGCGGCCAGCCCCGTCGCGCCGCCGTCCGCACTGTGGTCGTGGCCGGCCCTGCTGCTGGCGGCTTGGGCGGCCGGGGTGCTGCTGATGCTGTTGCACACCCTGCGGCAGTACCGGCACAGCCGCGCGCTGCTGCGCAGCGCCGTGGACTGCACCGATGCCACCCTGCAGCAGGCACTGCAACTGGCAGCCGAAGCGCACGGCCTGCGCCATGCGCCACGGCTGAAGATTTCCGCACAGATTCATTCGCCGCAGCTGATCGGCCCGTGGCAACCGGTGCTGTTGCTGCCCGCCCGTGAACTGCCGGCGATGAGCGCCGATGCGCTGGACATGGCGCTGACCCATGAACTGGTCCACCTGCAGCGCCGCGACCTGTGGTGGGGCCTGCTGCCCACGCTGGCGCAGCATCTATTCTTCTTCCACCCGCTGGTGCACCTGGCGGGGCGCGAATATGCACTGGCGCGCGAAGAAGCCTGCGACGGCGCGGTAGTGGCCGGCCATGCGCATTGCCGCCACGACTACGGCCGGCTGCTGCTGCAGCTGGGGGTGGCACCGCGCCCTGCGCTGGGGGTGGCCAGCGCGTCGCCGAACTTCCGCAGCCTGAAGCGGCGCCTGTTGAGCCTGCAGCACACCCGCCGCTTCCCACGCGTGGCTGCGTTGGCGATTACGGCGGTGTTCGTGCTGGTCGGAGTGGCGCCGCTGCGGCTGGTCGCGGCGGTGCCACCGCCGCCGCCGGTGCCGCGCGCGCCGCTACCGCCATCGCCGCCGGCCCCGCCGGCCCCGCCCAGGGCAGCGGCCGCACGGCCGGCGCCCGCTGCACCGGCTGCGCCCGCCGCACCGGCTGGAGCAGCGGAAGTGGCCGAAGCGGCTGACCCAGCCGAGCCGGTCGAGCCCGATGCGCATGAGGAACATGAGCAGCACGAGGAACATGCCGACAGCGGTGATGGCTTGGTCACCCACGGTCGCCTGGACCTGTCACGGCAGCCGGCGCAGGCGTTCGTGCTGATGGGCGATGGCGACAATTTCGTCGATGCCTCGCTGGCCGACCTCAAGCAGGCCCGGCGCGATGCCGGCGACGGCGACCCGGCGCTGTGGGTGCGCCGCGGCCAGCAGCGTTACCTGATCCGCGACCGGGCAGTGCTGCAGCAGCTGTCCCAGGCCTATGCCGAGGTCGGCGCGCTCGGCACCCGGCAGGGGCAGATCGGCGAGCGCCAGGGCGCGCTGGGCGAGCGCATCGCAGCGATGTCGGTCGATGTGACCGCCGATGTCATGGCCTCGGTCGACGTCGCCGAGATCGCCAACCGGGCCGCGCAGCAGGCACGCCAGGACTCGCGCCGCGCGCTGGATCAGCGCGAGATCGCGCGGATTGCCCGCCAGCAGGCCGAGCTGGGCATGGAGCAGGCGCGCCTGGCACGGCAGCAGGCGGTCGCCTCGGCGCGTGCCGCACGTGCGGTGCGCGTGGCGATCGACCAGGCGCTGTCCAGCGGCAAGGCGCAGCGCCTGGACTGAGCATCCGGCGTCGATAGGTGGCCTGCGGCGAACCGCAGGTCACCATCACGATAGGATCAACCGCAGTTGGCGCGCACGATCTTGTTCTGCGCATCCACTTCGATGCTGAGGCGGTCTTCGCGGAAATCCATGGTCATCGCCATGCCCGGCTTCAACACCCGCGCGTGGCGCGCGCCGCTGTCCTGCACGGCCTTCTTGATCACCGCCTCGGTGGCGGTCTGGCCGGCCAGGCCGGTGAGCTTTTCCGGGTCGCAGCGTGCGCCGGCATCGGCACCGGCGGCCACCGGGTCGGCGGAAACGGTGGGCGTTGCGGTGCTCTTGTGTGGCTGGCTGCAGGCCGCCAACGGCAGCGCACAGCCCAGGGCAAGCAGGATATTCAAGCGCATGGCAGGGACTCCGACGGGTGTAGGCCTACAGTGTGGCCGATGGCGCCGTCGGCCGGCGTCAACGCCGGATGCGGGACGGCAATTGCATGGATTCCGATGGATTGGCCGCGCCGGGCCGGCTACAACACAGGTCCACCTCCAACAAGGCTGCCCATGAAAACCGTGCTGATCCCCGTACTGCTGGCGCTGGCCGCCGGCACGGCCCCGGCGCTGGCCGACCCGGCCGGCGATGAACTGGCCGACTCGGTGTGTGTCGCATTGAACTTCCCTGCCCTGCCGCCGGGCTATGCGGCGGCCAACGACCGCGATATCAGCGTGCCCGGCGTGGCCGGCGACGGGCTGGTCTACGAGGAACATGGCCGCCACTGGCTGCGCTGGACCAAGCTGGACATCGCACCGGCCGCCACGACTGCGGCGACCTTCCATGCGCTGTGCCGGGTCTACCGCCAGCCGGGCATGCCGGGCGACGATGCGGTACCCAGCGCCACCTTCCTGGTCAAGGTGGAAAAGGCGATCGGGCCGGGCGAACACTGGTTCACCTTCCGTCGCGATCCCTGAGCGGCCCTACTGCGGCTGCAGCGCGAGCGTTTCGCGCTCGCGCTGCTGCTCGGCCACCAGCCGAAGCATCAGCAGCGACAGGGTGACCACATCCTGGTGGTTGTGCTCGGCCACGCGGCGCAGGTTCACCGCACTGCCGCCGCGCAGGTAGTTCAGCCACGCCGCCGGCGCTTCCGAGCCGGGCAGGTCGTCCTCGCGCACGATCTGCAGCAGTTGGCGCTCGATGGTGGCCAGCCGGCAGTTCTCCCAGGTACCACGGTAGCGGCGGCGGGTGGGGAACAGCAGGTCGACGTGATCCAGCGGCGTGATCGGGCAGCGCTGCCGTGCCAGCCGATAACGGGTCTTGAGCAGCGGGGCGTCGTAGCAGCGGCCGTTGTAGCTGGAGAACACCGTGGTGGGCTGTAGCCAGCTGGCGAACTCGCGCAGCATCGCGGTTTCGGCCGCCATCGTGGTCATCAGCAGTTGGCGGATGCGCAGGCCGTCACCGCGCCCGGGATGGGTGTGCCAGTCCGCGGCGCCGATCATGAAGGCGCGGGTGCCGGTGCCGCCGGCCAGGCCGGTGGTCTCGGTATCGAAGAACAGCAGGTCCCGCGGCTGCACCTGCTCGCCCTCGCGCTTGGCGAAAGCCAGCGACAGCGGTTCGGTGGGGATGGCCTGGGCGACGAACGATTCGATCAGGAACAGGCCCGGTGCGATTTCCTCGCCGGGCACGTGGCGGTCCTTGGCGTTCTCGCGCGGTGCGGCCGCGCTGCTGCCGCGTTCGCGCAGCCCGAGCAGACGGCGCAGGCCGCCGATCTCGGGTTTGCGCAGCGCCGGTACCGGGGTGGCGGAAGCCGCCGATGCGGGACCGCATGCGGCTGCGCCGGTCGGTTTGTGGCGGATTTCCTGTTCGACCCAGCCGAACACCGATGCGGGTGCGGGCTTGCGCACGCGCGCGTCGTTGGCGGCGGCCGGAAGGGGGGCTGCGGGTTCGGTGGGGTGTGCCGACCAACGGTCGGCACCTACCGGGTTTTCAGGCGCCGCCGCCGTCGCATCGCCGGCCTGCCGGCGCAGTAGGCGCAACTTGTCCAGGCTCAGGCTCACGGGCCGACCACCTCGGCGCCCTGGCGCTCGCGTTCGGCCGCGGACGCCAACGCTGCGCTGTCGAACAGGTCCAGCACCTTCAACGCCAGCGCCCGCGGCGTGGTGGCATCGTCTTCCTGGCCGGCCAGCACCGGGCCGACGCAGGCCGGGCAACCGCCCTTGCAGTCGCAACCCTGCACCAGTTCGCGCGCGCGCAGCAGCAGCTCGGCCTGGCGCAGCCACAGCGGTTCGCTCAGCCCCACGCCGCCGGGGAAGTTGTCGTACAGATATACCGTGGGCACGAACTGCTGCTGCAGTTCGATCGCGCTGGCATCGAACTCGGCGCCGCGCAGCTGGCCGCGGCCGCTCTGGTCGGCCACCGCGAACCAGGCGCCATCGCCATTGCCGACCGCCTTCTGCAGGTCGCGCGCATCGGCCATCACCGCCACGGTGGCGACGATGTGCAGCGCGTAGGCGGCGCCGAGGAAGCCGTCCAGCGCCTCCTGCTTGCTGTCGAACGCGGTCAGCAGCAGCGCCTGCGGCAACTGCCACCACACTGCGGTGGTGTGCAGCTCCTGGTCGGGCAGGTTGACCGGGCCGTAGCCGATGTTCTCATGGGTGTAATAGCGGATCTTCTTGTAGCCGGCCACCCGGCGCACCACGTGCACCTCGCCGTGATGCGCATCGCCACGACCGGCGATGCAGCCGTCGAAGCGGTCCAGCACCTTGAGCTTGGTGAAGTCGATGCTGTCGGTGTAGTAGTCCACGTGGGTGCGGGTGACATAGGCCTTGCGGCCGTCCCAGTCCAGCCGTTCCACCTGGTAGGGCGTGGACTGCACCATGTGGATGGCGCCTTCGTACAGGGTCAGCGCGGCGGCCGAATAGTCCACCTCGGCGATGATCTGCTGCTTGCCGTCGCTGCGGTCCACCACCACGAAGTTGCCGTCGGCCACCGAGCGCAGGCTGACCGCGTTGGCCGGGTAGCTGTCGGCGATCCATTCCCAGCGCTCGCCCTCGCGGTGGATCACCTCGGTTTCGGCGAGGGCTTCCAGGAACACCAGCGGGTCGATCGGGCCGAACGGGTCGCCGGCCAGGAACGGCAGCTCGAAGGCGGCGCAGCGGATATGGTCGAACAGGATCAGCGGCTGGTCCGGCGCGATGCGCGCATGCTCGGGCGAGGCCTCGGCGAAGAAATCCGGATGCCGCACCACGTACTGGTCCAGCGGCTGCGAGCTGGCCACCAGCACCCCCAGCGCCGGCTGTTGGCGGCGCCCGGCGCGGCCGAAACGTTGCCAGGTGGCGGCCACGCTGCCCGGGTAACCGTTGAGCACCACCACGTCCAGGCTGCCGATATCCACGCCCAGCTCCAGCGCCGAGGTGCTGACGATGCCGTCGATCTGCCCGGCGCGCATCGCCCGTTCGGTCTCGCGGCGTTCGGTGGGCAGGTAGCCGCCACGGTAGGCGCGGATGCGCGCGGGCTTGCGCGGGTCGTGGTCGAAGATGTCCTTGAGGTACTTGGTCAGCACTTCGACCATCAGCCGGCTCTGCGCGAAGATCAGCGTCTTCAGCCCGGACTTGATCGCGATGCGGGCGATGCGGTTGCTCTGCGAGCGCGCCGAGGCGCGCAGGCCGAGGTCGGCATTGACCACCGGCGGGTTCCACAGCAGCACATGCTTCGGGCCGCTGGGCGCACCCGATTCGGTGATTGCGGTGACCGGCGCTTCGATCAGCGCCTGTGCATGCGCCTGCGGGTTGCCGATGGTGGCCGAGCACAGAATGAACTGCGGCTCCACCCCGTAGAACGCGCAGATCCGCTTGAGCCGGCGCAGCACGTTGGTGACGTGGCTGCCGAACACGCCGCGGTAGGTGTGCACTTCATCGATGACCACGTAGCGCAGGTTCTCGAAGAACTGCGCCCACTTGGTGTGATGCGGCAGGATCGCCTGGTGCAGCATGTCCGGGTTGGAGACCACGATGTCGCCGTGCAGCCGGATCGCCTGGCGCGCATCACCCGGCGTATCCCCATCGAAGGTGAAGGCTTTCACGCCCAGATCGCCGGCGCGGTTGAGTTCCAGCAGCTCGGCCACCTGGTCCTGGGCCAGCGCCTTGGTCGGGAACAGGTACAGCGCCTTGGCCTTGCCCTGCATCGCCGCGCTGACCACCGGGAGGGTGTAGCACAGTGACTTGCCGCTGGCGGTGGGGGTGACGATGGCCACGTGCTCGCCGCGCTGGCTGGCCTCCCAGGCCTGCGCCTGGTGGCTGTAGAGCTGCTCGATGCCACGGGCCTTCAAGGCGGCCGCCAATGCCGCCGGCACGTCGGCGGGCATCGGCGCATAGCGGCCGTCGCGCCCGGGAATGGTGAAGCTGCCGGTGATGCGGTCGGCGTAACGCTGCTGCAGCCGTGCGGTCAGCAGTGCGCCGTTGCGCGAGGGCAGCCCGTCGGTGGTGGCAAGGCGGCGCTCGGCGTCTTCGGTGCGCTTGGCAAGTTCGTAGGCCATGGGAACAACGGTCTGCAAAGGACGCCATGGAAGCACAACGACGTCTCAATGTTTGAGAACGGCCGGATCGACGCGTGAATGGTTCAGCGCGGTGGTGCGTCGGCCGCGCCTGGCCTCTTGACCGCGTCGTCGAACGCGTCGCGGACGCGCCCTGGTCTGGAAAGCGGCAGTATAGGCAGGTGCCCTGCGCCTCCGATCCATGTCCGGGGCGCACCGGCAGTCTTTCCCGACCGGAGTTCCATCGCGCATGCAGCGTCTGTTCTTCCTCATGGCCCTGTCCGCCCTGCCAGGCGTTGCGCTGGCGCAGCACAGCGCCGACGGCGGCACCTGCCGCAACGGTGCCTTCCCCACCGAACAGGGCGACTTCGCCGTGGCCAGGGTGACCGGCGGGGCGCGGCTGTACCTGCTGGGCGACCTCGACGGCTGCCCGGCCAAGGGCGAACCGGCGTGCCGCCAGCGCAGCTACGTGGTGGCCGGCGATACCGTGATCACCGGGCGCACGCACGGCAGCTACCGCTGCGCGTTCTTCCCCAACGCGGTGGGCGGCAGTGCCGGCTGGGTGGATGCCGCCCGCCTGCAGCCGCTGCCCGTGCAGGCCGCGCCCGCCCTGCGCGACTGGGCCGGCCACTGGAGCAATGGCGACGACAGCCTGGTATTGCGCGTGCGTGACGGCCAACTGGCCGTCACCGGCGAGGCCTTCTGGCCCTCGGCCAAGCCTACCCCGCAGCGGCCCTACGGGCCCAACCTGGGCCAGATCGACGCGGTCGCGCGCCCGCGCGGCGCGGTGGTGGATTTCGTCGACAGCGATGACGAGGGCTGCCAACTGCAGGCACGGCTGCTGGGCGGCTATCTGATCGTGTCCGACAACAGTGGTTGCGGCGGCATGAACGTGCGCTTCAACGGCGTGTACCGGCGCCAGGCCGGCAAGCACCCGGCGCCGTGACCGCCAAGGCAACCAACGAAATCTGAAGCCTGCATCCGTATCCTTGGGCGCAGCATTCAACGCGCAGGGATGATCGGCCGTGGTACGACGTGGATCCCAGGCAGTGGTACTGAGCGCGCTGCTCATGGCAGGTACGGCCGGCGCGCAGACCGCAGCGCCGCCACCGCCGCAGACCCAGCCCGCGGCGGAGGTTGCAGCGCCGGCCGCTGTGCCTGCCGATGTCACCACCCTGGGCGAAGTCCGCGCGCTCAAGCCCGAGGACGACCAGCCACTGGATCTGTACCGCTTCCGGAATCCGGTGCAGCCACCGCCCAATCGCTTCAGCCGTAGCTGGAGCGAACCGCCCACGCCCGAGCAGGTCAGCCTGAGCGGCGGCTACCTGATGATGGGCATCAACTACGGGCTGTCCAAGGCGGCGCAGGGCCTGCACAAGCTGAGCGGCGGCCCGGACCAGATCCAGCCGGCCATCGCCCGTCCGCCGCCGGAGCTGAGCGCCGACCAGCGACGTCGCGCGCAGCAGTTGTGCGCGCAGGGGGATTGCGCGGCGCCGCCCGGAAACTAGGCCGGCGTTGAATCCGCGCGCGGCCGCTGCCGCTCCAGCCACCACAGCAGGCCGCTGACCAGCACGAAGGCCAGCAGCCACGGCCAGCGTGGGCCGGGCACGCGGTGGGTGGCCGCCGGGGCATGTCCGGCACCACCCAGGTGCACGGCGTTGGCGTCGCGCAGCTGTTGGCGGTACAGCGCCTGCGCGCCGGCGGGATCGTAGACGTAGAACGCCTGGATGGCATCGCCGTGCTGCAGCTGGTGCCAGCCCGGCTGCTGCGGCCAGTAGCCGGCGCAGTGCTCGGCACCGCTGGACGGGTCGATGGCCAGGGCGGTGCCACTGCCGTCCGGGGCGCGCACCTGGGTGGGGCCCCGCAGGTTGCACAGCGCGATGCGTTCGCCGGCCCAGGGTGTTTCGCTGCCTGGGCGGACCGTGGCGCTGGCTGGCAGCGGGCGGGCCAGCGTGGTCAGTATGCTGCTCCACAGTTCGGCATGGCGGTCATCGCGGCCGGCCAGTACCAGCCGATAACTGTCGGTGACCGGCAGCAGCGCCAACCGGCCCTGGCCGATGCTGCGCCAACCACCGATCGCCGCACCCTTGGCATCGTGCAGCAGCGCGCCGGCATCGGCCGCGCGCAGGGTGAGTTGTTCCAGCGCCGGGGCGGTGGCACTGCGTGATGCGGTGTCGGCCTCGTCGGTATGGGCGGTGCGCTGGCTGGCCGGGCGCTGCGGGCCGCGTCGTGCCTGCAGCAGCGCCGGATCGGGATCGGCCGGCAGGGTCAACGGCGTGCTCTGGTTGCTGCCGCCTACCGCCAGGCCCCAGCGGCGCAGCGCCTGGCGCGCGCCGTCGGAAAGCGGCCCGGAGGTACGCACCAACACCCCCAGGCCGCTGCGCAATGCCTGCTGCACGGCGCTACGTTGCGCGCCATCGAGGGCGGCCAGGCTGCGTTCGTCGAGGATCAGCACGTCGCTGGCCGCCAGGCGCGCGGCGTTGAGCGCGACTGGGGCATCGCCCAGCATGACCCCGCCACCGGCGCTGGCCTGTGCCTGCACGGCCAGACCGGTGTCGGTGGCCCAGCGGCGCAGGTACTTGAGTTCCGGTCCCGGTGCACCGGCCACGATCAGCACGCGCGGTGCGGGCTGGGCCACGGTCTGCAGCGGGACCACCACGGTGTCCACCACGTGCTGCCCGGCATCGAGCAGGCGCAGGCTGAACTCACTGCGCCCGCCGGCGCGCGCCACGCCCTGCAGGCGCACGCGGCCGTCGTCGGCGATGCGCGCGCGATCTACCACCACGCCGGCCGGGTCCAACAGCTCGGCACTGGCGGTGGTCACGCCCTGCGCACGCGCGCGCGCGACGAACACCGCGCCCGGTGCGGTGGGCGCCGGTGGCTGCAGCGCCACCCAACCGCGCGGCGGCGCGGAGGCAAGCCAACTGACCTGCGCCGGCAGCGCGGTATCGCGATCACGCGCGGGCAGGCCATCGCCGATGACGCGCAACGACCGGGTGCCCGGGTGCTGGCGCAGCGCGGTGGCCAGATCGGGCGCGCGCGCGCTGCCGGCGCCGGGCCTTGCTTCGGGCAGGGCGATGACGGTGTCGCCAACCGTCGTCCTTGCCTGCAACGCAGCGGCGTTGGCGGTCAGCACCGTCAACCGGTGGGCGACGGCGGTGACCGACGGCGGCACCAGCGAGAGATACAGCAGCGCCGCGCTGGCGGCCTGCAGCACCAGCAGGGCAGCCAAGCGCAGGCGCGATCCTGGCCGCGGCGGCCACAGCAGGCGGGTGCTGCCGAGCAGCACGATCACGGCCAGCGCGAGGGCGATCCCGTGCGGCATGCTCATCGGCTGTCCTCCAGTGCATCCAGGTAGGTCTGTCCCATGCGCCCGGGCGCGGTGCGCCGCGACACCTGTGGCAGCGGCCGCAGCAGGGCGCGCCACAGCTGCGCACGCAGGGCCTGGCGGCAGTGGACGCAGTCCGGCGCCGCGCGCAGTTCCTCGACCGCCGCCGCCAGGCTGAGCGGGTCGGGCAGGCGCGTCTGGTTGCCGTGCAACCACCGGGTCAACGCATCCAGGTCCGGCGCGGCAGCGCTGTCGGCCAGCTGCTGCCAGACCGCCACGATCGACGGATCCGGCGCTGCCACGGCGGTGACGGTCAACGTGCGGCTGGCCAGGTCGGTACGGTCGCCGCTGAGCCGGCGACCTTCGTCGATCGGCGGCAGTTCCGGTCCTACCCGCGCCAGGTAGATGCGTTCGGCCTGCTGCACTTCCTTGATGAAGCCCAGCGCCTTGTAGGCGAATGGCAGGGCACGTTCGGGATGGCCCTGGCGCAGTTCACCTTCGGACGACCACATCTGGTCCAGCGCGGCCTTCAAGGTGGCGCGGGTCTTGGGATCGAGCAGGGTGGCCGCTTCGGCGTGGTCATGGGTGTGGCCATACTCGGACAGCACGTCGGTGGCGCTGCCGAATACCGGCGTGGCCTCGCCCTTGGCCGGGCCATGGCCGTGGTCGTCGTGGCCGGCCTGCGCATGGTCGTGGCCATCGTCATGCGCGTGGTCGTTGTCGTCATGCGCCGCGGCGGGCGTGTCGCTGGTCGGCAATGCGTCGCTGGTCGGAGGCGGGGGCTGGGGGGCGCCCTCGCTTTCCTCGCCGAGGAACTGGCCATAGCGCAGGCGCAGGATGCGCTGGTCTACGCCGATTGCATCGGCGCGCCGGGTGAATTCCCCGGGCGACAGCTGGCGGCGCTGTTTGATCAGTGCTTCGGCGTCGATGATGATCTGGCGCTGGCTGCGGAAATAGGCCGGCAGGGTCTTCTTGACCATGCCCTCCAGGTCGGTGCCCTGGATCTGCTCGGCGCTGGGCAGGCGCAGGATCAGGCTGGTGCTTTGCGCGGTCTGTGCGGTCGGGGCGTGGTTGTCGCGCACCTGCAGCTGTGCGATCACATCGTCGCCCGGCGCCGCGCCCAGCGCGGCCAGGTCCAGCGTGCGCGCGAAGCGGCGCTGGGTGGCCGGGCCGCTGCCGGACAGGCTGAAGCGCTGCTCGCGGAAGCTGATGTTCTCGCCGCTGCCCTGGGCCAGGGTGACCTTCAGCTCGGCGTTGGCAGCCACGCCGTGGTCGTCGCTGGCTTCAAACGCCAGCGCCCACTGGCGCTGGCCGGGCGTGCCCAGCACGAGGCTGCGGTCGGGGGTGATTACGCGCACGGTAGGCGGCTGGTCGGGCACAACGTCCAGCCGGTACAGGCGGCTGTCACGCAGTGCGGGGGTGGTGACGATGCGGTACAGCGCCGGGTGCGCCGCGGCCCACTGCGCGTGCCACTGCTCGCCGTCGCGCTGCAGTGCGACGCGTTGGCCATCGTGGAACTGCAGCACGGCCGCACTCGGCTGCGCGCTGAAACGCAGCACCCATTGCAGCCGGCTGCCTTGCGCCACCTTGGCATCCAGCGTGCTCTGCACGCGCGTGGGCTGGCCGGTGTAGGCCGGTGCGTCGATCTGCAGGCGGGTGGACTGCAGCCGCGGCGGCTGCGCCGGGGTGGCGGCGGGGGCGCGGCTGGCGGGCAGCAGGGGTGATGGGCCGCCGGCGTGCGGCCAGCCCAGCGCCAGTGTCGCCAGCAGCAGCGCGCCGGTCCAGGCCAGCAGCAACGCGCGCCCGGGCCAGGTCGCGCGCAGGTCGGGCATGCGTGCCTGCAGCGCGCTGGTGACATGTGCGCGCTGGCGCTGTTGCAGCGGGTTGAGCGTGTCCGGTGCGGCGAACAGCAGGTCGGCGCTGTCCTGCGCGATGGCATGGGTGTCCAGCTGGCGCACCAGCCAGCGCCGGTCGAGCCGCCGCACGCGCCAGGTGGCGATGCAGGCGGTGGCCAGCAGGCCGAGCAGCAGTACCGCCGTGGCCGCATTGAAGCCGCCCAGGCGCAGCGCCAGCGCGGTCAACGCCAGCGCAACCGGCACGCCGATCAGCATGCCGGTCCACCACTGGCGCTGGCGTGCGCGCTGCCAGGCCTGCTCCACCGCCGGGCTCATGCGCTGGCCCTGCGGCGCGGAGCGGTGGCCAGCCAGCGCTCCAGCGCGAACAACAGCACGATCGCCAACAGCAACCACGGCGCCAGCTCGCGCGGCTGTGCGCGGGGCGCGGCTGCGCCGGTCAGCGGGGTATGCGCGCCGGCCATGGCCAGTTGCGGCGCCGTGGCCGGCCTGATGATGGCCAGCAGCCGTTGCGGGAACGTTGCCTCGCGCAGCACCGGTAGTTCGGCAGGCACCAGCGGGGCGGTGAAGCGCAGCAGGCGGCCGGCGCCAACCGTGCGTTGTTCGAGCACCGGCAGGTCATCGGTGTCGCGCAGCAGCACCGACCAGGCCGCGTCGCGACGGGGGGCGGGCGGCGTGGTCAGCACCGTGCCGCCGCGCTCCAGCCACGCCTGCCAGGCTGCCGGCAAGGGCGCATCGGACAGCCACACACCGGTCTGCACGTCATCGGGGGGCGCGCCGTCGGCGCGCTGCGCTGCCAGCGGTTGGCCGGTCCACGCACGCTGCAGCGCATCGAGCACGCGCAGGGCCTGTGCATCGGCCGGCGCGCCGCCCGGTTGCAGCTGCACGCCACGCCTGCTGGTCCGCGTGGCGGGCAAGGCGGCCGACACCGTGCGCCAGGTGACCGGGCGCGACAGGCGCGGGCGCTCCCCATCCAGTCCGGGCATCGGGTCGGGCACGTACACGGTCAGCGGCGCGCCGGCCGGCAGGGTCTGGTCCAGTTCGCGCAGCAGGCTGGCCAGCGGTTGCGTGGCCGCCGGCGATGCTGCCTGCAGCGCAGGGAAGCCGGGCGCCAGCCAGCGCCAGTCGCCGTCGCGGTCGTCACCGCGCAGTGCCGCGCCGTCCAGCCCGGGGGCGACCACCGTGACCGGGTGGGTGTCGGCCGCACCGCCATGCAGCAGCGGGCGTGCCAGCAGCAGTGCCAGCGCGGCCAGCAGCAGCAAGCGCACCAGCAGCAGCGGCCATTGGTCGAAACGGATGCGCTGGCGCGGGCGGGCCTTGGCCCGCAGCCAGCGCAGCGCGGCGAACTCCAGCGGTGTGTCGTGCTGCCGGCGGGCAAGGTGGATCAACAGCGGCACCAGCCAGGCGGCCAGCGCCAGCAACCCCAGCGGGAACAGCAGGCCCAGGCTCATCGCATGCCGCCGCTGCCGAACAGGGCGCGCAGCGGCGCGTCCAGCGGCTGGTCCAGGTAGCCGGTCGCGTGGGCGATGCCACCGGCCTGCAGCCGCGCCTGCAATGCGCGCTGGGCCTGCGCGAAGCGGGCCAGGTAGTCGGCGCGCAGCGCGCGGCCGTCGCCGAGCAGCTCCTCGCCGGTTTCCGGGTCGCGGAAGCGATGGCCGTCGGTGAACGGAAAATCGCGTTCCTCGGCGCTGAGCAGCTGCACCTGGTACACATCGCGGCGTGCGCCGGCCAGGCGTTCAAGCAGCGCGGTGCAGGCTTCATCGAAACCATCGCCCAGCGCGACCAGCATGTCGCCGGCGTGCACGCGTTCCCAGACCGGGCGCAGCGCGGCCACGTCCGGCCAGCCGCCCTGCGCGCGCAGCTGGCGCAGCAGCAGGTGCGCGCGGTCGCGTTGGCGCAGGCCGCTGCCGGAGGGCAGCAGCTGCACGCCATCGCCGTTGAGCGCGATCACGCCGAAGCGGTCGCCCTGCTGCAGGGCCAGTTCGACCAGGCAGGCGGCGGTGGCGCAGGCATGGTCCAGCCGCGACCAGTCCGGGCGCGCGCGGTCGTGCTGGCGCGCCGATGCGCTGGCGTCGACCAGCACCCATGCGGTGACCGGGCTCTCGCGTTCGGATTCGCGCACGAAGAAGCGGTCCGAGCGCGCGTACAGTTTCCAGTCGATCTGGCGCAGTTCGTCGCCGGGCTCGTAGGCGCGGTACTGCGCGAACTCCAGCCCGGCACCGCGGCTGCGGCTGGCATGCTGGCCGATGCCATGCGCCCCGGACGCGCGCCGCGGCGCCAGCCGCAGCGCCTTCAGGCGGTTGCGGACATCGGCGGGGATGGCGATGGGGGCGTGGCGGTTCACGGGCGTGCGGATCAGGCCGGGAACGGCACAGCCTGCAGCAGCGCGGCGATCACATCATCGGCGCCCTTCTGTTCGGCTTCGGCGGCGAAGGACAGCAGCAGGCGGTGGCGCATCACCGGGGCGACCAGGGCCTGCACGTCCTCGCGGGTGGCGGCGAAACGGCCCTGCAGCAACGCCCGCGCCTTGGCCGCCAGCACCAGCGACTGCCCGGCGCGCGGGCCGGCGCCCCATTTGATCCAGTGGTTGACCGCCTCCGGTGCGCCACTGCCGGGTCGGCTGGCGCGCACCAGCCGGGTAATCCAGGTCAGCACGTCATCGCTGACATGCACCTGGCGCACCGCGGCCTGCAGCGCCAGCACGTCATCGGCATGCATCACCTGCGGCACCGTGCCACTGCTGCTGCCGGTGGTCTGCAGCAGGATGTCGCGCTCTTCCTGCTCGGTGGGGTAGTCCACCCGCACGTGCAGCAGGAAGCGGTCCAGCTGCGCTTCGGGCAGCGGGTAAGTGCCGGCCTGTTCGATCGGGTTCTGCGTGGCCAATACGAAGAACGGCGCCGGCAGCGCGTAGGTGGTGCCGGCATAGCTCACGGTGCGCTCCTGCATCGCTTCCAGCAGCGCGGCCTGGGTCTTGGGGGGGGTGCGGTTGAGTTCGTCGGCCAGCAGCAGGTTGGTGAAGATCGGGCCCTGCTGGAAACGGAAATGGCGGTGGCCGGTGCCGTGGTCTTCTTCCAGCAGTTCGGTGCCGAGGATGTCGCTGGGCATCAGGTCGGGGGTGAACTGCACGCGCCGGAACTGCAGCTCCAGGGCCTGGCCCAGCGAGCGTACCAGCAGGGTCTTGCCCAGCCCGGGCGCGCCTTCGAGCAGGCAGTGGCCGCCGGCCAGCAGGCCGATCAGCAACTGTTCGACGACGGCGTGCTGCCCGATCACGGCCTGGCCCAGCGCGGCGCGCAGCTGCTGCAGTTTGGGAAGGAGGGCGTCAAGGCTGTCGGTATTCATAGGGCACTCGCGGAAAATCGGCGTAGAGCCACGCCATGCGTGGCTGAAGAAGCGGGAAGGAACCTAGTTGTTCAACGCATACATCACGATGTTGACCCCGAAGCGGGTGTTGTCTTCGGCCAGGAAGCGCTTGTTGCGCCAGTCGTAATCCCATTCGCAACCGTAGTCCTTGTTGCTGTAGAGCAGGCCCAGCCGGCCGTCCACCTCGATGCCCTTGAGGTAGTCGTGGACCAGGTCGTCGCCCCAGCCGTTGAGCTCGAAGCCGGTCGCCGGCGGGCCGTCGGGAAAGCGGAAGAAGCTGCGGTACAGCGCATGGGAGTTGGGCAGCTTCTTCAGCGCGCCGGCGCCGAACAGCTTGCCCATCTGCGCTTCGAAGGACTTGGCGAACAGACCGTCGATGTCGTGGTTGCAGTCATCGACGAACACAAAGCCGCCGTTGCGCACGTAACGCACGAAGTTCTGCCGCTCGGCGGCATTGAACTCGACCAGCTTGTGCCCGGCCAGGTAGCAGAACGGCGCTTGCAGCATGCGTGGATCGGACAGTGCGAGCACATGCTCGTTCGGGTCCACCCGCAGGGAGGTGTAGTCGATCAGCGAGGTGATCAGGTTGGACGGCATGCGCGCGTCCACGTCCCAGTCGCCGGAGTCGTACTTCAGGCGGGTGAACCAGAAGTCGTAGCGCCCGGCCTGGGCGCGCGCGCCGGTGGGCAGTGCCGCGAAGGCGGCACTGCCCAGCATCAGCCGCAGGAACCGGGCGCGGTTCACGCGCGCAGGCCTTGCAGGAACGGAGCGGCCGTGGTCATTGATCGCATGCGCCGTTCCGTCTCCCGCCTACACCGCGTCGGACAGCGAGGTGAAGGTGAAATCGCGCAGCTTCATCGGCGGAATCATCATCACGAAGCTGGACTCGTCGCCGGCCACGCGCACCGGCTTGCCCAGTTCTTCGATGTTGTTGAGCATGATCACCGGCGATTCGTTGAAGCGGAAGTTCTTCACCGGGTACTTGATCTGGCCGTTTTCGATGTAGAAGGTGCCGTCGCGGGTCAGGCCGGTCAGCAGCACGGTCTGCGGATCGACCATGCGGATGTACCAGGTACGGGTGACCAGGATGCCCTTCTGGGTGCCGCGGACCAGCTCGGCGGTGCTCTTGTCGCCGCCGCTCATCAGCAGGTTGCCCGGAGTGGCATTGGCGGTCTTGCCCTGCTTCTGCGCCCAGAAGCGCGAGTACTCCAGGTTGGCGATCTTGCCGTTCTCGATGATCGGCAGCTTGGTGCGTGGCAGGCCTTCGCCGTCCCACGGCAGCACCGGGGCCTCGGGGTGCCACGGGTCGGCATGCATGTTCACCCGCGGGTCGAAGACCTGCTCGCCGAGCTTGTTGCCGCCGCCCTTCTTGGACAGGAAGCTGCGCCCTTCGTCGGCCGAGCGGGCGCTGAAGAAGTTCATCATGAAGCTGATCAGGCCGGCGGCGGCGGCCGGTTCCAGGATCACCGTGTACTTGCCCGGTTCCAGCGCTTTGGCTTCCTGCGATTCGGTGGCCTTGCGCATCGCGATGCGGATGTCCTGGTCGGCCTTGAAGTCGGCGGCATCCTTGAGGTTGCGGCCGACCCAGCCCGATCCGCGGCCGTCTTCGGTGCGCACGGTGCAGGTGTAGTCGAAGCTGGTGCTGCGCTGGTAGGCGAAGTTGCCGTTGCTGTTGGCGGTGGCGTAGAAACCCTGGCCGTCCTCCAGGAAGCCGGCGGCGATCAGGCCGTTGCCGCGGCACGGGGCGATCGAGTCGGCGGCGACCTTGGCGCGGAATGCCGGGTCGATGGCGGCGGTGGAGGCGCTGAAGGTCGGGCTGGGGGTGTAGGTCTGCTTGCCGATGGCCGGCAGGAATTCCGGGTTCTCCGGGGCCAGCCGGGCCAGGTCTTCGGCGCGGCGCACCACCCGTTCCAGCGCGGCATCGTCGAACTCGTTGATCGAGGCGGTGCCCACGCGCTTGCCGAAGGCCACGGTGACCGCCAGCTCGGTGTTGTCCACGATGCCGCTGGTGGACACGTTGTTCAGGGCGAAACGGATGTTGCCATTGATCGAGCCGCCCAGCACGGCGGTGCACTCATCGGCCTTGGACAGCGCGATGACCTTGTCGAGGATGGCCTTGGCCTGTGCTTCGGTGAAGATACTCATGGTTGGTAGGCTCCTGACCGGTCAGCCGAGGCTGCGCGCGGTGTTGATGACGTTGATGCCGTTGAAGCGCGCGGTGGACGAGCCGTGCGAGACCGCCGAGACCTGGCCCGGCTGGCCCTTGCCGTCGAAGAACGAACCGCCCAGGCGGTAGTCGCGCTCATCGGCCACGGCGCTGCAGGCGTTCCAGAACTCCGGCGTGCGGATCTGGTAGGCCACGTCCTCGAGCATGCGGGTGATCTTGCCGTTCTTGATTTCGTAGAACAGCTGGCCGCCGAACTGCGCGTTGTAGCGCTGCTGGTCGATCGAGAACGAGCCGTCGCCGATGATGTAGATGCCGTTCTCGACGTCCTTGACCAGGTCGGCCACGCTCAGCGGGGTCTTGCCCGGCGCCAGCGACACGTTGGCCATGCGCTGGAACTGCACGCTGGACCAGGAATCGGCATAGCAGCAGCCATCGGAGGCGGTCTTGCCCAGGATATGGGCCTGGTCGCGGATGGTCTGGTAGTCGACCAGCTTGCCGTCGCTGATCAGGTCCCAGCGCTTGGTCTGCACGCCTTCGTCGTCGTAGGCCACCGCGCCGAGGCTGCCCGGCTGGGTCTTGTCGGCGAAGATGTTGACCTTGTCGCTGCCGTACTGGAAACGCTGTTCGCGCTTGTCCAGGGTGGCAAAGCTGGTGCCGGCGTAGTTGGCTTCATAGCCGAGCACGCGGTCCAGTTCCAGCGGGTGGCCGACCGATTCGTGGATGGTCAGCCAGGTATGCGACGGGTCCAGCACCAGGTCGTACTTGCCCGGCTTCACCGAGGGCGCCTTGAGCTTTTCCTGTGCCTGCCTGGCCGCAGCGATCGCATCTTCCTTCATGTCGTAGGAGGAGCTGTAGTTGACCACCCCATTGGGGGTGAGCACCTTGCCCGCGGCGGCGCCGTCCATGTACTCGTAGCCCATGCCCATCGGCGCGGACAGGCCCTCGCGGGTGCGGAACTTGCCGCTGGCCTTGTCGATCGCGGTGACCGTCATCGGCGCCCAGATGCGGTGCACGTCCTGGTCGATGTAGGAACCATCGGTGGAGGCGAAGTACTTCTGCTCGTTGACCAGGAACAGCATCGAGTTGACGAAGCTGGCGCCGGCGCCGAGGGCGGCGGCATTGACGTCCAGCAGCAGCTCGACCTTCTCCTTGATCGGTACGTCCATCGCGTTCTTGCGGATCGGGGTCTTCCAGCTCACCTCGCCGACGCCCGGGGTGGCGGCCAGGCGCACCGGCGCGGTCTGCACGCCAGCGTTGGCCTTGGCGATCGCCGCGGCCTGCTGCGCGGCGCGGGCCACGTCGGCGGTGCCGAGCTGGTTGGTGGCGGCAAAGCCCCAGGCGCCATTGACGATCACCCGGATGCCCACACCGGTGGACTCGGTGTTGACCACGTTCTGCACCTTGTCCTCGCGGGTGATCACGAACTGGCGCAGGTAGCGCCCGATGCGCACATCGCAGTAGGTGGCGCCGGCCTGGCGGGCGGCGGCCAGCGCCGCATCGGCCAGGCGCTTCTTCAGGCCCAGGTCCAGGGTGCTGTGCAGCTGTTCGGCGGCGATCGCCTTGCCGAAGAACGACGGCACGATCAGACCGCCAGCGGTAAGCCCGGTCAGGGCCAGGAAGTCACGTCTTTGCAAGGCAGCTCTCCACGTCGGTGTGGGGGTGGCAGGGAAACGTCTGGATTGGCGCCACCGCAGGCACGATCAGGCCGCTGCCGGCGGTGGGGTGTAGCGGAAAACAGGACAGCCATCGCGGGTCTGGCAGGGTGTGCTCATCCCAGGCTGCGCGCAGTGTTGATGATGCTGATGCCATCGAAGCGCGCGGTCGAGGACCCGTGCGACACCGCCGAGACCTGGCCGGGCTGGCCCTTGCCGTCGAAGAACGAGCCACCGAAGCGGAAGTCGCGCTCATCGCAGATCGCGCTGCAGGCGTTCCAGAACTCCGGGGTACGGATCTGGTACGCCGCGTCCTCGACCATGCCGGCGATCTGGCCGTTCCTGATCTGGTAGTACAGCTGCCCGCCGAACTGCGCGTTGAAGCGTTGCTGGTCGATCGAGTACGAGCCGCGGCCGTGGATGTAGATGCCGTTCTCCACGTCCTTGATCATCTCGGCCACGCTCAGCGGCGCCTTGCCCGGGGCCAGCGACACGTTGGCCATGCGCTGGAACTGCACGCTGGACCACGAGTCGGCGTAGCTGCAGCCATGCGATTGGGTCTCGCCAAGCAGATGCACCTCATCGCGGGTGGCCTGGTAGTTGACCAGGATGCCGTCCTTGACCAGGTCCCAGCGCTTGGTCTTGACGCCTTCATCGTCGTAGCCCACCGCGCCCAGGCTGCCCGGGGCGGTCTTGTCGGCGAAGAAGTTGACCCGCTCGCTGCCCCAGCGGTAGCCGGCGTCACGCTTGTCCAGGGTGGCGAAGCTGGTACCGGCGTAGTTGGCTTCATAGCCCAGCACGCGGTCCAGCTCCAGCGGGTGGCCGACGTTCTCGTGGATGGTCAGGAACAGGTTGGACGGGTCCAGCACCAGGTCGTACTTGCCCGGCTTCACCGACGGCGCCTTGAGTTTCTCGCGCGCCTGCCGCGCCGCGGCGATGGCGTCCTCGACCGGGTCGTACGAATCGCGGTAGGCGACCACCCCGCCGGGCAGGGCGACCTTGCCGCTGGCATCGCCATCGAGGAACTCGTAGCCCATGCCCATCGGCGAGGACAGCCCGGCGCGGGTGCGGAACTTGCCACTGGCCTTGTCGATCGCGGTCGCGGTGAACGGCAGCCAGATCCGGTGCACGTCCTGGTCGATGAACGAGCCGTCGCTGGAGGCGAAGTACTTCTGTTCGTTGACCAGGAACAGGGTGGAGTTGATGAAGTCGGCCCCGGCATTGAGCGCGGCGGCGTTCAAACTCAGCAGCAGGTCGACCTTGTCCTGGATCGGCACGGCCATCGCGTTCTTGCGGATCGGGGTCTTCCAGCTCACTTCGCCGACCCCGGTCACCGGGGCCAGTTGCACCGGGCGGGTCTGGATGCCGGCATTGGCACGGGCGATGGCCGCGGCCTGCTCGACGGTGGCCTTCACCGCCGCCGGGGTCTGCTGGTGGGTGGCGGCAAAGCCCCAGGCGCCGTTGACGATCACCCGGATGCCGATGCCCGAGGATTCACTATTGGTGACGTTCTGCACCTGCGCCTCGCGGGTGATCACCGCCTGGTTGAGGTAACGGCCGATGCGCACATCGCAGTAGCTGGCGCCCAGCCGCCTGGCTGCGCCCAGGGCAGCCTCGGCCAATGCCTTCCTGCGGCCCACGTCACCCGGTTCGAGCAACTGCTCGGCAGCGATCAGGCGCGAGTGCGGCAACATCAGGCCCGCCAGGCCCATCCCAGACAGCGTCAAAAACTCACGGCGTTGCACAGCTTGCGGTTCCCCGGGTACGGCAGCAGGCCCGAAGACCGCTGCAGTGGACAAGTCCCCGACTTTCGGTGGCGCCCGCCGGTGGCACAAGTGACTGCAGTCATGGTTGGATGGGCGTTGTCGAATTCATCTTGAGCATGCCATGAGCCAGCAGCGGTGGTCCGAAGCCTGTGAACGCAACCGCGCGCCGATCCTGGCGGTGCTGCGCCAGCACCTGGGCCAGCGCCGGCGGGTGCTGGAGATCGGCAGCGGTACCGGCCAGCACGCCGCGTACTTCGCCGCCGAGCTGCCGCAGCTGCACTGGCAGGCCAGCGACCATCCCGACCATCTGCCCGGCATCGCCCAGCGCCTGGCCGCGGCGGCCTTGCCCAATGCCCCGGCGCCCTGGCCGCTGCAGGCGGTGTTGTCGCCGGTGCCGGGGCTGGGCCCGTTGCCGCAGGCGCCGCTGGGGTTCGATGCGGTGTTCAGTGCCAACACCCTGCACATCATGAGCTGGGCGCACGTGCAGGCCCTGTTTTCCGGGTTGCCGGCGGTGATGGCCGACGATGCCCTGCTGTGCATCTACGGGCCGTTCAATCATGCCGGTGCGTTCAGCAGCGACAGCAACCGGCAGTTCGATGCATGGCTGAAGGCGCGCGACCCTGCCGCAGGCATCCGCGATGCCGAAGCGGTGGATGCCCTGGCCGCCGCGCAGGGCCTGCGCCTGGTCGACGACGTGGCGATGCCGGCCAACAACCGGCTGCGGCTGTGGCAACGCGGGCCGTAGGGCCGGCTGTTGGTCAGCCGCCGACCGGCAATCTGGGCTGGATCTTCCAGCCGGCACTCGCGCCAGGCCGCGCCCAGCGGTTAGGATCGTGAGGGGAGGTTGTTGTGACAACCCGGGGGAGTTTGCATGGCAATGGCAAGACACAAGCGGGCCGGCATGATGCTGGCCGCAGGATTGACGGTGGCGTTGATGGCATTCGGGGCGGCGGCGCAATCGCTGCCGGCGCTGCAGGAGTTCTACTTCGACAAGGATGCTGCCGCCGCACCGATGGTGCTGATCCACGGCAGCGACGACGACCTGGTCGACCAGCTGATGAAGCAGCGCGAGCGCGGCCGCAAGGCGCTGGAGGCGACCGTGCAGCTGGCCGGCGTGGCGATGGCGCAGGGCCGGCCGGAGCTGGGCCGTACGCTGTACCAGGAGGCGTTGGCCACCGCGCCGGCGACTACCGTGCCGGGCCGGACCGTGCGCTGGAACTACGGATGGGACCTGTTCCGGCTGGGCCAGGCCGAGGCCGCGCTGGCGCAATGGAACGCGGCCGTGGGCGGCATGCGCGGCAACCCGTCATGGGCGCCACCGACCTATGCGCTGGCGTTGTGGACGCTGGGCCGCAAGGACGAGGCGGTGCGCTGGTATGCCGCAGCGGTGCGCACCGAACCGGGCCTGTGGAACGACAGCAGCCGCCATGCCCAGTTGCTGCCAGGCTGGCGCGACAGCGAGCGCGCCACCCTGGCCGAAGTACAACAGGCCTGGGCGGCCAAGCCCCCGGCCTGGCCGTAAGGCCCGGCCACGGCATTGCATACGTAGCACCGGGTTCCATCGCGCCCCGGGAATTTGGGGCGCCATGGTGGGGACCACATCGCCATGCGCCGGCCACCTACCGACACGACGACGCGACGCGCATCGCGTCGTCGGTGCTGGCCGTGCGCCCGCGGGCCGTCAATTGGCATGCCGATGAAGCGACGTAGGTAATCTGGAGAAAGTTGCACGGGCACCTTCCAATGCTGCCGTCGTGCTTATCGCAAACGTCCTCAAGCACACTGCTGCGACTGCATGGTAAATGCCGGTCAATGGGTCGTGGCGCACCAATAGAATATTTGGAATTGACGCCGGAAGCCCTGCATCCCAGCATGCGTAAGCAAGATTCCATGCTGATGATCTGTTCACAACATCACCCTTTCGATATGAGCCGACATGAACAGAAAGCTCGCATTGCTTTCAATAATGGGGGCTGCAGCCGCATTGTTGGCGGTACTCCGGCTGGGGCCTTGGCAGGAGGTTGCGCAGCAACCTGGTTCATCGGTGGGGGTATCGGCAGGTCAGCGGGACGTGCCCAGTGGCTCAACCCATCCTGTCCGGGTTGAAGTTGATTCTGGTGGAGGTGTTGATAGGCAAGCGGAGCTGCTCCAGGCCTTTCTCGAGATAAAGTCGCGCGCAAACCAGGGCGACGCAGCGGCGCAGAGAGATCTTGCCGAGGCATATGGGCGCTGCATGGCGGTGAACGGAAATCCACAGAAGTTTCTCTCCACTTACGATGCCATCGCAGCACAGGCGGCATCGTCCGAAAACGCAGCCGGTTTGTTGCGTGTCGCGCAAGCCTACGTAGCGCAATGCGCCGTTGTGGACGAGGGTGCCGTTGTACCCCTTGAGGCAAGGAGCCTATGGCTGGAACAGGCCGAAAAAGGCGGTGATCTGGTCGCGCAGGCGCGGTTGCAGATGGCATCGGCCAAGCGCCTGCAAGGCCAGGAGTTGCGTGATTTCATGGACCGGATGGCAGAGGGAAATGACCCGCTGGCGGTGTTTGAACTGGGGCAATTGCTTGCCGGCAATAGTGATTCCAGTGGCTTGGACGACTACGGCGAACTGGCGTCGGGTCCGGTGGCGGGATACGCGTGGAGCATTGCCGCATGCCGCAGGGGACTCGACTGTGCTGCAGGCTCGGACCTCATGAATTCGATCTGCCTCAATACAGGAGGGTGTTCAAGCGATAATTTCGAGTCATTTGTGAAAGAGCATCTTGTCGGCAAGGACGATAGGACCTTGCTGGAGCGAAATATCGAAAAAGTAGGCGAGATTCTGGCCGGATCAGAAAGGAGTTTACTGTGAACGGAAAAGCGCTGGAACGTCACTTGTTGGTGCTGGAATTTATTGCTGTCTGATTTGTCGTCGTGGCCAAGACGGTCGGCATCAACGCCGGATCGGGTGTGTTTTCCGCCGTTCCTGCCGCGAAAGACGTAGGAATTGCCGATATTGTGGAGGTGCGCATCAACGCGTTGACGGCACTGGCAGCCATGTATCGCGCAACGTATGGGCAGGGCAGCGTCGCCATCGGCGATGTGATTGCGGTGACGTGGCAAGACGGCAGCAAGGAGCAGGCCCAGGTTGTGTGCATCACCGGTTCGGTTTGCGTAACTCCTGTGCCGGGCACCCAGTCTGATCCTGGCGGTCCGGCAGGTGGAGGTCCCGGCGCTGGTGGCGGCGGGGAAAGTGGCGGTTGGAGTGGTGGAGGTGCGGGCGGCGGATGGGGCAGCGGCGAATGGCAGCCCTCCAAAGGCTGCCCAAGTTGCACGGTTACGGTGGGCTGACGTCGCTTGAAGTCGCCTGGGGCCTCACCCGTTGAGCCACGTAGCGCCACGTTCCATCGCGCAGGTGCAGGCACCGCGCATCACGCGCCGGCGCAGATGCCCGGGGTTATTCGTCGGCGCTGACCGTGCGCCCGCGCGCCCATTCGCGCAGCGCGTTGACCTGTTCGGCCATCAATACCGACAACGGCCGGCTGCTGCGGATCTCCTGCATCAGCAGGTCGGTGTCCAGGCCGCGCTGCTCGGCGTGCGCGGCATACAGCCCGGCCACCACCGCCTGTTCGATCTCCGCGCCGGAGAACCCGTCGCTTGCCGCGGCCAGTGCCGGCAGGGCGAAATCGTCGGCATTGAGCTGGCGCCGGCCCAGGTGCAGGCGCAGCAGTTCCACCCGGGTGTTGGCGTCGGGCAGGTCGACGAAGAAGATCTCGTCGAAGCGGCCCTTGCGCAGCAGTTCGGCCGGCAACTCATGCACCTGGTTGGCGGTGGCGACGATGAACACCGTGCTCTTGCGCTCGGCCAGCCAGGTCAGCAGGTGGCCCAGCACCCGCCGCGATACCCCGCCGTCCTCGCCGCCACTGGCCAGGCCCTTCTCGATCTCGTCGATCCACAGCACGCACGGCGCCAGCTGCTCGGCTGAGGCCAGCGCCTCGCGCAGGTTCTTCTCGGTCTCGCCGTGGTACTTGTCGTACAGGCTGCCGAAATCCAGGCGCAGCAGCGGCACCCCGAAGCCGGCCGCGGTGGCCTTGGCCAGCATCGACTTGCCGCAGCCCTGCACGCCCAGCAGCAGCATGCCCTTGGGCGGGTCCAGCCCGGCCGGGCCCTGGCCGCCCAGGAACACCGGCCGGCGCTGGTTGACCCAGCGTTTGAGCCGGTTGGCGCCGGCCACGTCGGCAAAGCGGGTGGTGTCGTACTCGTAGTGCAGGTGGCCGGCGCGGTTGAGCAGTTCGAACTTGAGCCGGGCCAGTTGCGGCAGGTCGTCCTGGCTGAGCGCGCCGTCGGCGAAGATCAGCTGGCGGGCGATCCGCCGCGCATCGACCATGCTCAGTCCGCGCAGGTTGTGCAGGATTTTCTGCACCGCCTCGCTGTCCACCTCGACCCGGCGTCCGCCGTTCTCGCGGGCATAGGCCTCCGCTTCCTCGCGCAACATCTTCAGCAGCGCGTTGGGGTCGGGCAGGCGCGGGTTGAAACGGGTGGCCAGGGCTTCCAGTTCGGCCGGCAGTTCCACCTTGGCCCCGATCAGCACCAGCACGTGGGCCTGGCAATGGCGGCGCTGGATCAGGTCGCGCAGCGCGCGCTGGTGGCTGGCGTAGCCCAGGTAGGGGTGGAAATCGAGCAGCAGGTAGATCCCGCGCTGTTCGGCCTGGCGGATCATCTGCAGGGCCGAGCTGGCGTCGGGCGGGCCGACCGGGTCGTCCTCGCGGTCCATGTCGATCCGGCGCAGGCCTTCGGTGATCGACCAGCGGTGCAGCGCGCGCCACACGTGCATCAGGGTCTCCCGGAACAGGTCGACGATGCGGCCCTCGTCCTGGGTCTCGATCACGATCAGCGGGGTGTTGGCGCGGATCAGCGCGCTCAGGTCCTGTAACTCGCTCATGCCGGCTTGCAGTCCATTGGATCGCGCACGATAGCAAAGCGCCGCTGCCCGCAGGTGGTTCAGCACGGCGACTATCTCCGTCACCCATGCCGGTGTAGGCTGCGACGACGTTCCCCGGAAGCGAGGCTGGCATGAAGACGATCCTGGTGGCCGGTTCCAAGGGTGGGGTGGGCAAGACCACCGTGGCCACCCATCTGGCGGCCCATGCCGCCCTGGAAGGCAGGCGGACGGTACTGGCCGACGCCGACCCGCAGGGCTCCAGCACCCGCTGGGCGCAGCGCCGTGCGGTGCTGGAAAGCGCCGTGCTGCCCATCGACGTGTATCGCAAGAAGGCCTGGGAGCGGTTGATCCCGGACGGCACCGATGACGTCATCATCGACGCCCCGGCCGGCGCATTGGCCGACGATCTGGGCCACTTTCTGGACATTGCCGATGCCGTGGTGGTGCCGGTGCTGCCCTCGGCGCTGGATATCGAGGCCATCGTCGGCTTCCTCAACAGCCTGTCCAAGGTGCCCCGCGTGCACCGCCGGGCGCTGCCGGTCGGGCTGGTGCTCAACCGCACCAAGCCCTGGACCCAGACCTCCCAGCAGGCCATCCAGATGTTGGCAGACTGGCCTTACGAGGTGGTCGCGCAGCTGCGCGACAGCCAGAGCTACGTGGTGATGGTGGGGCTGGGACGCAGCCTGTTCGATTACCGCTCCGCGCAGGTGCGCGAGCACCAGAGTGACTGGGAGCCACTGTTGAAGTGGCTGAAGAAAGCCTGAGCTTGAAGGAGTCCCGATGCGAGAACTGATACTGCTGCGCCATGCCCACGCCGAACCGGCCAGTACCGGCCAGGCCGACCTGGACCGCCCACTGTCGCCGGTGGGGCTGGCCGAGGCCGAAGCGGCCGGCCGCTGGCTGAAGGAAAACAACCTGCTGCCCGACTGCGTGCTGTGCTCGCCGGCGCGGCGTACCCGGGAAACCCTGGAAGCGGTGCTGGGCATCACCGGCTTTGTCGAAAAGCGGCTCGAAGATGCTGCCTACGACGCTACGCCGGGCACCTTGATGGGCCTGATCGAGGCCCGCAGCGACGTCGACCGGTTGCTGGTGGTCGGGCACAACCCGGGCCTGGAGCAGCTGGTGGCGTTGATGAGCGAAGGCACCAGCAGCGATTACCGCGGCATGCCGCCGGCCGGTATCGCGGTGCTGGCCTTCGACCGCGAAGCCAGCATCGAGCCCGGTGTGGCCACCCTGACCGCCTTCTGGTGGCCGTAGCCTGTGGCAGTAGTGCGCGCGCTGCTGGGTTGCCTGCTGGCACTGGCGGCCGGAGCGGCCTGCGCTGAACCGCCGGCCGCCCCCCCGCGCCAGGTGCTGGAGTTCGATACCGCGCGTTCGCGCTTCGGTTTCGAGATCCGCACCCGGCTCGGGCAACGCATCGAGGGGGTGTTCCCCCGTTTCGAGGGGCATATCGAGGTGCTGCCCGACGGCCGCCACCAGGTGCACCTGCGGATGTTCACCCGCTATGTCGAGATTCCCGGCAAGGGGCGCTATACCGGCTGGATGCGCGGGGAGGAGTTCTTCGACTCGGACCGCTACCCGGTGGTCGAGTTCGATTCCGTCCCGTACTGGCCGAACGTGGTCGACCACGGCGGCGGGGTCCAGGGCCGGTTGATCCTGCGGGGGGTCAGCCACCCCGAGACGCTGCAGGTGGAACCGGCGCAATGCCCACGGGCCGGGTATGATTGCGACGTTGTCAGCCGCGGTACCGTGCAGCGTGGCCGGTATGGGATGGATAGCTGGCAGCTTGCCTTGAGTGATCGAGTGACCTTTGTCCTGCGTGCGCGTCTGAACGAGGCGCCGAAACCGTGAATCCATTGCTGCGGGTGGTTGTGCTGGCAATCCTGTTGCTGGGCACCGGCTGTGCGTCGCTGTCCAGTGCGCAGCGCGAACGCGCGGCCGGCATTGCCGTGCAGGCGCGTTCGAGCGTGGTCGAGTGCACCCAGGCCGACCGCTGCGCGCTGGAGTCGCCGCTGCGCGCGCTGGGCGGCAGGGCCTTCAGCGAATCCACCGAGGCCAGCCCGCGCCACTACGCCACCATCATCGACGAAGGCGAGGTGTCGCTGGTCGCGCGCCTGAACCTGATCCGCAGCGCCACCCGCAGCATCGACCTGCAGACCTACATCTTCGACAAGGACGACAGCGCCCGGCTGATCCTGGACGAACTGCTGGCCGCGGCGCGGCGCGGGGTCAAGGTACGCCTGCTGATCGACCAGCTCTCGGCGATCTCCGACCTGGAAATCCTTGGCGCGCTGGCCAGCAGCCACCAGAACTTCGAGCTGCGCGTGTACAACCCCACCTTCGGCAAGGCGCGGCTGAACTACTACGACTACGCCGCCAGCGTGCTGTGCTGCTTCCGCCGCCTGAACCAGCGCATGCACAACAAGCTGCTGGTGATCGACGACGCGCTGGGCGTGGTCGGCGGGCGCAACTACCAGGACGACTATTACGACTGGGACAGCGAATACAACTTCCGCGACCGCGACGTGCTGATCGCCGGCCCGGAAGTGCGGGAAATGGCCGTCAATTTCGATGCGTTCTGGAACGCCCCGCGCAGCGTACCGGCCGAACGCCTCAACGATGTCGGGCGGACCCTGCTCAGGCAGGGCGCACCGGCGATGCCGGCGGCGGCCTACCGGCGCCCGGAGCGGGTCGAGCGGGTCAGCGCCGAAGCCGATGACCCGGCCTACATCGAACGCACCTTCGTCGACACCGCGCTGTCGGTGGCCTCGGTGCGCTACGTGGCCGACCTGCCGCGCAAGCACCGCCGCGAACGCGCCAACCGCCCGGCCAACGGCCAGCACGTCACCGAACCGCAGCTGGACGGGCTGATCAGCGGCGCGCAGACCGAAGTGCTGCTGCAGACCCCGTACCTGGTGCTGTCCAAGCCGGCCCGCAAGCTGTTCCGCGACCTGCGCAGGCGCGCGCAGCCGCCGCGCGTGGTGGTGTCCAGCAACAGCCTGGCCGCCACCGACAACCCGGTGGTGTATGCGCTGTCCTACAAGTACAAGCGCCGCAACCTGCGCGAACTGGGGTTCAACGTCTACGAGTTCAAACCGTTCCCGCTGGATGCACCGGTGGACTACCGCAACCTGCTGCCGGCCCCGCTCGGTACCGCCGACCCTTCGCCGGGCAAGCGCAACAGCCTGCTCGGCGGCAGCGCGGCAGGCAGCAACGCGCGCGGCAGCGGCAGCGGCGGCAACCGCGGCGATGGCGACGCCACCGACGGCCCCGCCCCGCGCACGCCCAGCCCGGGCCCGGCCGCACGCCGCCGGACCGACGGCAGCGTGGTCGAGCGCCGCCTGCTGCGTGCCGAAACCCGGCCCTCGTTCCTGGGCACCAAGGCGGTCAACAAGCCGCTGCCGGTCACCCGCACCGGCGCGCGCATGGGCCTGCATGCCAAGTCACTGGTGGTCGACCGCCGCATCGGCGTGATCGGTACCCACAACTTCGATCCGCGCAGCGAAAACTACAACACCGAAGGCGCGGTGATCATCGACGACCCGGTGTTCGCCGAGGCCCTGGCCCAGAGCATCCTGCGCGACATCCACCCGCAGAATTCCTGGGTGGTGGCGCCGCGGATCAAGCCGCCGGTGCTGTCGGGCCTGAACTACAGCGTGGGCAAGGCCTCCGAGGCGCTGCCGGTGCTGGATTTCTGGCCCTGGCGCTACGCCACCGATTACGAATTCCAGCCCGGTCCGGACTGCCCGGCGCCGCTGCGCCGGCAGGACGAGAACTTCCACCACTGCTATACCGCCGTGGGCGACTTCCCCGAAGTCAACGTCGGGCCGAAGTGGCTGCTGGTGCGCATGCTCACCGCCTTCGGCGCGGGGCTGGTGCCCATTCTTTGATTCTTCTGCGCTGACGGAGACGCTGCATGTCCCAGGTATTCCGCGATGCGGTGTCGATCGAGGCACTCAACGCAATGAGCCGCAACACCCTGATCGAGCACCTGGGCATCGTGTTCACCGCAGCCGGCGATGACTGGATCAGCGCCACCATGCCGGTCGACGAGCGCACCCGCCAGCCTTACGGCATCCTGCACGGCGGCGCTTCGGTGGTGCTGGCCGAAACCCTCGGCAGCAGCGCCGGCAACCTGTGCGTGGATACCAGCGCGCAGGTCTGCGTGGGGCTGGAGATCAACGCCAACCATATCCGCGCCACGCGCGGCGGCCAGGTCACCGGCACCGCGCGCGCGGTGCACGTCGGCCGCAGCACCCACGTCTGGGACATCCGCATCGAAGACGACGCCGGCCGCCTGGTCTGCACCTCGCGGCTGACCCTGGCGGTAGTGCCGGCCGTCCGCCCGGGCTGAGCACGGGTTCGCGCGGCAGGGATGGCCGCAGGCCCGCCCCGGTGTCGGCGTCGGCGTCGGCCTTGCCGCGCCCCGGCCGGGCACCCATTCTTGCTGCCCCGAATGGTTGTCCACGCGTGCGTTCCACCCCTGTTCCCAGCGAGCCGATGATATGCAGGTTGCCCCTCCACCCGCCCTACCGCTTCGCATCGTCGGCACCGGCGAGTACTGCCCGCGCCGGAAGGTGCCCTCCAGCGCGTTCGATGCGCGCTGGAACAAGCCGCAAGGCTGGACCGAGCGGCACAGCGGCGTGGCCTGGCGCGCGGTTGCCGGTGCCGACGAGTACGCCTCGGCGATGGGGGCGGCCGCGGCGCGGGCGGCCCTGGCTGCCGCAGGCCGCAGCCTGGCGGACATCGACTGCATCATCTCGGCCTGCAGCGTCATGGAGCAGCCCATTCCCTGTTCGGCCGCGCTGCTGCAACGCGAGCTGGGCCTGGGTGCAAGCGGTGTGCCCGCGTTCGACGTCAATGCCACCTGCCTGAGTTTCGTGGTGGCGCTGGACCTGGTCTCCACGTTGCTGGCCAGCGGGCGCTATCGATGCGTGTTGATCGTGTCCAGCGAGCTTCCCTCCGCCGGGGTCAACCCGGACGACCCGGCCACCGCCCCGCTGTTCGGCGATGGCGCGGCCGCGGTCCTGGTGGAGCCGGCCGACCCTCACAGCGGCTCCAGCGTGCTGGCCGCGCGCATGGAAACCTATGCCGAGGCCGCCGCGGCCTGCCAGGTACGCGCCTGCGGTACCCGCCTGCGCATCGAGGATGGGGCCGATGCCTTCATCGCCGGTACCCGCTTCGAGATGGACGGCAAGGCGGTGTATCGGCAGGCCGCGGCGCGCCTGCCCGGCTTCCTCGACCGCCTGCTCGGCCTGGCCGGCCTGCCGTTGGCGGCGATCGACCGCATCGTTCCGCACCAGGCCAGCGGCAAGGCGCTGGCCCACCTGCAACGCGCGCTGGCGCTGCCAGCCGCGCGCATGACCGGCATCCTGCACGACCATGGCAACCAGATGGCCGCCTCGATCCCCGCCGCCCTGCACCATGCCATCCAGCATCAGGGCCTTGCCCGTGGCGACACCGTGCTGCTGATCGGCTCCGGGGCGGGCATGTCCTTCGGCGGCATGGTGCTGCGCTACTGACATGGCCCGCGTCCTTGTCACCGGCGCGTCCGGGTTCATCGGCCGGCACGTGGTCATGCAGCTGTCCCGCGACGGGTATGCGGTGCGCGCCACCGGCCGCGATGCCGGCCGGCTGGCGGTGCTGGGCCGGTATGCGCAGACCGTGCGCGCGGATCTGGCCACCGATCCGCTGGATGCGCTGGTCGACGGTTGCACGGCGGTAGTCCATTGCGCGGCGCTGTCCAGCCCGTGGGGCAGGGCGGAGGCATTCGCGCTGGCCAACGTGGAGGCCACCGCGCGCCTGCTGGCGGCGGCCGCGCGGACCGGCGCGGCGCGTTTCGTGCACCTGGGCTCGCCGAGCATCTATTTCCGTTTTGCCGACCAATACGACCTGGACGAAAGCTTCCAGTCGCCGCGGCGCTGGATAACCGCCTACGCACGCAGCAAATGGCAGTCCGAACAGTTGGTGCGCGGCGCAGATGGCGGACGCCTGCACACGGTGATCCTGCGTCCGCGCGCGGTGTTCGGCGACGGCGACCAGGCGATCCTGCCGCGGCTGCTGGCCGTTGCCGGGTCCGGTCGGTTCCCGTTGATCCACGCCGGCCGCGCGCGTATCGACATCACCCCGGTGGAAAGTGTGGTGCACGCCATCGGCCAGGCATTGCAGGCCGGCCCGGCCAGTCGGGGGCGGGCCTACAACATCAGCAACGGCACGCCGGTGCAGGTACGTGCGCTGGTCCAGTCGCTGTTTGAGCAGTTGCAGATGCAGGTCCGCCTGGTTCCGGTGCCGCGCGCCTTGGCAGTCGCCCTGGCCGGTGCCGCCGAACTGGCCGCGCACTGCAGGCCGGGCCGGCCCGAACCGCGCCTGACCCGCTACGGCGTAGGCGTGCTGGGCTATTCGCAGACACTGGACATCCGTGCCGCCCGACGCGACCTGGGCTATGCGCCGGCGCTCTCCATCGACGCGGCGCTGGCCCGCTTCGCCCAGGCCTGGCATGCCGGACGGTCATCATGATCACCTTGCAGTGGGAACTGCTGGAGGTCGGGCATTGCTCCCATCCCGAGCGCGCGGTGCGCCGTGGCGGGCGCCTGTCGCCGTGCCAGTTCCCGGCCCTGGTCGGTTTGCTCCACCACCCCCGGCACGGCCCGATCCTGTTCGATACCGGCTACGCCGAGGCCTTCTTCGCGGCCACCGCGCGCTTTCCCGAGCGCCTGTACCGGCTGCTCACGCCGGTCCACCTGCCCGCGGGCGCCAGCCTGCGCCAGCAGTTGCGGCAGCGCGGCCTGCAGCCCAGCGACATCGCGCTGATCTTCCTGTCGCACCTGCACGGCGACCACGTCGGCGGGGTCGTCGACTTCCCCGATACCCGGCTGCTCTGTTCGCGCGCAGCCTGGGACGACCAGGCCGGCCGCAGCCGGCTGGGGGCGTTGCGGATGGGCATGTTGCCGGCGTTGACGCGCGCGGCGCAGGCCCGGATGCGCTGGATCGAGGAATTGCCGGCGGCCGCGTTGCCCGCCGGCATGGAAGCGCTTGGCAGCGGCGGTGACGTGCTGGGCGATGGCAGCCTGCTGGCCGTCGCCCTGCCCGGTCACGCCATCGGGCAGTACGGCCTGCTGTTCCATGGCAGCGACGGCCGGCCGGTGTTCCTGCTGGCCGACGCGGTCTGGTCGAGCCAGGCGATCCGCGACGGCGTGCCGCCGCCTTCGCTGGTCACCTCCCTGCTCGGCAACACGCGGGTGTACCGGCAGACGCTGGCGCATCTGCGCGATATCCATGCGCGCATGCCCGACCTGCAGCTGGTGCCGTCGCATTGCCGCGAGTGGCGCCCGGGCGGGTGCAGGGCGGAGTGATGCCCGCGTCCGGCCCGGTGCATGGATGCTGTGTTGCACCGGCCGGCACAGTGCGCCGGCGCATTGAAGGCGGCGGCATTGTGCCCGGGCGGTGCATCGGCCTGACCGCTTGCGGCGGCTGGCCCGCCCATGCCATCGATTTGACCGGTTCACGCTGGCAGACCCCGCGGCGCTCGGGTATCGTTCGCGGATGACTTCCCCCATTCCGGCCTCCCGTGGCGGCGTGGCGCGTGTGTGCCGTTATCTGTACCGCGTACCGCTGCTGCTGGTCCACCTGCTGCTGTTCCTGCCGATGTTGCTGATCGCCATGTTGCCGCCGTGGGGACGCATGCGCGTGGGCGAGCGTCTGTTCGAACACGCCGCGGTGAATACCTGGTCGGCCGGACTGATGTGGATCTTCGGTTTCCGCCTGCACCGCATCGGCACGCCGCTGCCGGGCGCGGTGCTGTTCGTTGCCAATCACGTCAGCTGGGTCGATATCAACATGCTGCACAGCCAGCGCATGATGGGCTTTGTGGCCAAGCGCGAGATCGCCAGCTGGCCGGTGGTGGGCTGGCTGGCCGGGCGTGGCCAGACCATCTTCCACCAGCGTGGCAACACCGAGTCGCTCGGCGGGGTCATGCAGGTGATGGTGCAGCGGCTGCGCGAGGGCAAGGCGGTCGGGGTGTTCCCCGAAGGCCGCACCCGCGGCGGCCACGAGGTCGGCCCGTTCCATGCACGCATCTTCCAGGCCGCGGTCGAAACCCAGGTGCCGGTGCAGCCGGTGGCGCTGCGCTACGGCTGCCGCGGCGACGCGCAGACCATCGTGGCGTTCGGCCCGGGGGAAAGCTTCTTCGCCAACTTCCTGCGCCTGCTGGGAGAACCGGCACGACGGGCCGAGGTGCACTTCCTCGAACCCATTGGCACCCACGATCTGGAAGGCCGTCGCCGCATCGCCGAAACCTCGCGTGCGCGCATCCTGGCGGCCATGACGGCCGAGTAGGTCGATGGCGTCCCTTCACGCGCCAGCGTCGGTGGCCGGAGCAGGCTGCGGCCCATGTTGACCGCTGCCGACTACCAGCCGCCGCGTTGGCTGCGCAATCCGCACCTGCAGTCGATGCTCAGCTCCAGCCGCATGCGCATGCAGCGCGGGCTGACCCTGCTGGCCGCCACCGGCGCGGTCACCGAAGAGCTGATCTTGGACGGGGGCCAGGGCGTGCGTCTGCAGGGCTGGCACAGCCATGTCCAGGGCCGTGCGCCGATCGGCATGGCGTTGCTGTTGCATGGCTGGGAAGGCAGCGCCGAATCGAGCTACATGCGCATGACCGCCGCGCGCATGCTCGACGAAGGCTTCGATGTGGTGCGGCTGAATTTCCGCGACCACGGCAATACCCACCACCTCAATCCGGGCATCTTCCACTCCAACCGCATCGACGAAGTGGTGCAGGCCGCCGGCGATATCGCGCGGCGCTGGCCGCAGCTGCCGCTGGTGGCGGCCGGCTACTCGCTGGGCGGCAACTTCGTGCTGCGCCTGGCGCTGTGCGCGCCCGCCGCCGGGGTGCCGCTGTGCCGGGTCGCCTCGGTGTGCCCGGTGCTGGATCCGGCGGTCACCATGGAGAGCATCGAGAACGGCCCGGCCATGTACGACTGGTACTTCCGGCGCAAATGGGCGGTTTCGCTGCGCCGCAAGCGCGACCTGTTCCCCGAGCTGAGCGACTGGGATGACCACGTGCTGAAGCTGGACATCCGCGCGCTGACCGCCTGGCTGGTCGAGCACCACACCGATTTCGGCTCGCTGCAGGCCTACTTCGACGGCTATTCGATCGCCGGCGACCGCCTGGCCGGGCTGCAGGTGCCGGCCGATATCCTGATGGCCAAGGACGACCCGGTGATCCCGTTCGCCACCTTCGACGGCTGGCGGCTGCCGGCCCACGCCCACCTGGAAATCGCGCCCTGGGGCGGCCACTGCGGCTTCCTGGAGAACTGGCGTGGCGACGGCTTCTCCGAACGCTGGGTCGCCCAGCGCCTGCGGATCGAAGCGCTGCGCTGACCCCGTCCGGGTCGACGGCCGTCGCCGCCCCGCCTCGACCAGGGCAGGGCCCGCGCCGCCCTGCGGTTGGCCTGCCATCGTGGCCGATTCCTGCATCCCGCCCCGCACAACCCTACAATCGGGGTTTGATCCCACGCTGGACCGTCATGCAAGACAACATTCTCCAAGCCCTGCGCCGCAACGCGGCCGACGATGCGGTGCAGCTCGCCCGCCAATGGACCAGCGCCGAGCCGGAGCAGCCGCAGGCGCACCGCTGGCTGGCCCTGTCGCTGCAGCAGCAGGGCCAGTACGAGGCTGCGCTGGACAGCCTGCAGCAGGCCCTGGTGCTGGCCCCGGACAATGCCGACCTGCACCTGCAGCATGCCGGCCTGCTGTTGGCGCTGCGCCAGTTCGAGGCCGCCGATTCGGCGCTGGGCCGCACCGCCGCGCTCAATCCCAACGAACTGTCGGCCTACCTGATGCAGGCGCACATGGCGCTGGCCCGCAACGACGTCGACGAGGCCGAGCGGGTCACCCGTATCGCCAGCCGCGTGGCCGAAGACCACCCCGAGCTGGCCGCGTTGAACGGCATGATCGCGCTGCGCCGTGGCGACGGCGATCGGGCGCTGGCGCTGCTGTCGGCCGCCGCGCAGGCGCTGCCCGACGACCCGCGCGTGCTCTACGCGCTGGGCTTTGCCTACCTGGGCAAGAACATGCTGGCCTTCGCCGAACAGGCATTGCGCCGCGTGCTCGAGCTCAGCCCGGCGGTGGTCTCGCTGCAGGGCCTGCTGGTGCAACTGGCCCTGCGCCAGGGCGATACCGAAGGCGCCGCGGCGACGATGCGCCAGGTGCTGGCCCGCCCGGACGGCGATACCCCGGCCATGCGCCGCCTGGCCGGCGAGCTGGAACTGCAGTCCGGGCAACCGCTGCAGGCGCTGGAACAGCTGCTGCCGGTGCTGGAGCAGTGGCCGGCCGACCGCCAGACCCTGCAACTGCTGCTGATGGCCTGGCAGCGCCTGGGCCGCGAGCAGCAGGCCCGCGATACCCTCGATGCCGCCCTGGAAACCCACCCGCAGGTGCACGACCTGTGGATGGCGCGGCTGTCGGTCGAAGCCGTAGGCAGTGCCGAGGCGGTGGCCGTGGTCGAGCGCTGGCTGCTGGCCATGCCGGACTACCTGCCCGCGCTGGAAGCGCGCATGCGCCTGCATGACATGGCCGAGGAAGGCGATGCCGCCGAAGCGGTGGCGCGCCGCATCGCCGCCATCGAGCCGGGCCGCGCCAGCGCCGAGACCCGCATCGTGGAGGCCCTGCTGGTGCGCGACCCGGCCGCCGCGGTCGCGCATGTGCACGGCATCCACGACCAGGCCGAGGACGCCGCCAAGCCGGAGCTGCGCGCCTGGCTGGGCTCGGTCCAGGACCAGGCCGGCCTGCGCGCCGATGCGCTGCACACCTGGGTTGACCTGCACATTGCCCAGGCCCCGCAGCGCCTGCCGCTGCCGCCGCAGGCCAAGGCGCCGCCGAGCTGGCCGGAGATGGCCGCCATCGGCGAGGACAGCACCGCCCGCCCGATGTTCGTCTGGGGCCCGCCGGGTTCGGGCGTGGAGCGGGTGATCGCCGCGATCGCCGCGGCCAGCACGGTGCTACGCGGCGACCGTTTCGGCCCCACCCCGCCCGACGATGCGTTCCAGAGCTACCACACCCTGCAGAACCTCTCCAACGGCACGCTCAGCCCCGAACAGCTGGTGGCGCAATGGCGCGCGCAGCTGCCGGCACGGGGCCTGGCCGATGCCAACGTGATCGACTGGCTGCTGTGGTGGGACAACGCGCTGTTGTGGGCGCTGCGCCCGCAGCTGCCCGAAGGCCGCCTGCTGGTGGTGCTGCGCGACCCGCGCGACATGCTGCTGCACTGGCTGGCCTACGGCGCGCCGGCCCCGTTCGCGGTGACCTCGGTCAACGAGGCCGCCGAATGGCTGGCGCGCTCGCTGGCGCAGGTGGCCACCCTGCACGAGCAGGACCTGTACCCGCACGCGCTGGTGAACATCGACGGCATCGGCAACGACCCGGCGGTGATGGCCGAGCACCTTGGCCGCCTGTTCGGCATGCGTTTCCCGCCGGCGCCCTCGCTGGGCCCGGCGCGCATGCCGGCCGGGCACTGGCGCCAGTACCGCGAGGTGATGGGTCCGGCGTTCGCGCTGCTGGCTCCGGTCGCGGCGCGGCTTGGCTATCCGGAAGAGTGAGGACCCCCCCATGCGTCTGACCAGTACCAGCTTCCACAACGGCCAGCCGATGCCGGCCGAATTCGCCGCCGGCGATACCGCCGGCTTCGCCCCCAACCGCAACCCGCAGCTGGCCTGGAGCGAGGTGCCCGCCGGCACCCGTTCGTTCGCCCTGCTGTGCATCGACCCGGACGTGCCGACCGTTGCCGCAACGGTCGGCCGCAGCGACTGCACGGTGCCGCGCGACCAGCCGCGTGGCGACTTCACCCATTGGGCGATGGCCGATATCCCGGCCGACGTGCAGGCCATCGCCGCCGGCAGCTGCAGCGATGGCTTCAGCGTAAAGGGCAAGACCGCACCGGCCGGCCCGGCCGGCGCGCGCCAGGGCCTGAACGACTTCACCGGCTGGTTCGCCGGCAATCCGGACATGGCCGGCCAGTACCTGGGCTACGACGGCCCGTACCCGCCGTTCAACGACGAACGCGTGCACCGCTACTTCTTCCGGGTGTTCGCCCTGGACGTGGCGCAGCTGGACCTGCCCACGCCGTTCACCGCCGCCGATGTGCTGCGCGCCATGCAAGGCCACGTGCTGGCCGAAGCGGCATTGCACGGCACCTACACGTTGAACCCGGCGCTGGCTTGACCGCGCGTGCCGGCCTCCGGCCGGCACCCCCTGGTAGGCGGCCACCGTTGGTGGTCGCGCCTGATCGCGCGTGGTCGCGCGCTGCCGGTCAATGAGAAGGCGGCCCCAGCCGTCCTCTCACTCTGCAACCGCTTCGGTGCGGATCGCTCCCTGCGAAACGTAGGCCCATGCGGCGGCGTCGGCGCGCGTGGGGGGAATGCGGAACCGCTTCACCCTCAGCACGCTGCGCATGCCCGGCTGGTGGGTGAATCCTTCGATGGCGCCCTGGAACGGCACGTAGGGGCCCGGCAGTCCCTGTTGGATGCCATGATCGTCGTAGTGCACCTCCCGGACCTGCAGGCAGGGTGTGGCCGTCGGCGCAGATTGCGGGCACGGCACCGTGCGCGATGCGATTTCCAGATATAGCACCTCGCCCGGGCTGCCATAGCGCGTTTCCGGGGTGGGTTCGGGGGTGAACGCCAGCTCCGCGCCGCTGGCATTGCGCACGACCAGCGTGCCATCAGCGGTCAACTCCAGTGTCGCTGTGCCGGCCAACGCCCGGGTCGCCAGTGCTTCCTGCTCCGCCACTGCCCCCATGCAGCCGATCAGTGTCTGCTGCCCATCGCCGATGATGAGCTGGTTGCCCAGCAGGCGGTAGCGTGAGCTGACGGCATTGCACAGGTTCAACAGATTGAAGTATCCGTGCGAGAACTGCAGGCCGATCGGGCGCCGGCCCGGGACGAACAGAGCCTCCATGCGTTTGCCGCCGGCATCGGTGGCCGTCGACAGGTGCCAGAAATGGGCTTCCAGGTGCATCTGGCTGGGCGCCTGGTGCGCCTGCGCCAGGTAGGGAAAGGTCAGCCATGCCAGCAGCAGGGCGAGGATGCGCGCAATCTTCATGCCGTTCTCCTTGGCGTTGGAATCCGTGCGGGTTGCGTACCCGCCAACGGCGGGTACCTACCAGAACGAAGCAGGGCGGCCATTGGCCGCCCTGCTGCGGGCTATTTCTTCTCCACCGCCGATTCCACCACCATGTCCAGCACGTAGGCGCTGGACGGCGCGTCGGCCGGCGGGTTGGCGATCTTGTAGCGCTTCACGCGCACCACGTTGCGCACGCCTGCTTCGTGGGTGTAGCCCTCGATGCTGCCGTAGAAGTTTTCGAACGCGCCCGGCGTGCCCTGCTTGAGGCCCTTGTCGTCGTACTTCACTTCGCGGGTCTGCAGGCACTGCATGTTCGGGATCAGCGGGTGCGAGCACGGCTTGGTCTGCGCGGCCACTTCGATGAACACCGTTTCGCCTTCGCCGCCGTAGCGGGTCTCTGCGGTCGGCTCGGGCTTGAACACCAGCACATCGCCGGTGGCGGTGCGCAGGGTCAGCGGGCCCTGGTCGGCCAGTTCGGCCTTGAGCGCGCCTTCCAGGCGCGCGCCCACGGCCTGGTCCAGCGCCATCAGCGCCTTGTCGGTGCAGGCCATCATGGTCGAGGCCATCGGCGAGACGGTCAGCGTGCCGGCGTCGAGCGTGTAGCTGCCGCCCATGCGGTTGCAGGTGTTGCCCACCGACAGCCGGCCGTCCTTGAAGTCCAGCGTGACCGGCTTGTCGGCGCGGGCGAACAGCGCGTCCACGCGCTTGCCGGCCGCGTCGGTGGCCGTGTCCAGCAGCCAGTGGTGGCCCTGCAGGCGCAGCAGGTCCAGCTGCGCGACGGCCTTCTGGTCGGCTGCGGCGGTCGCGGCGGGGGCCAGCTCATCGGTGCCGGTGCCGGCCGGGGCCGTGCTGGTGGTGGGGTTGCTGCACGCGGCCAGCAGGGCCAGCGGCAGGATCAGCATCAGATTGCGGGTGCGGTTCATGCACATCTCCTTGGGAACCCGGGGAAAAACGCCTGAGCGGCGCAAACGGGGTTGGTGCGCGGCAACGCGCTTCAGTTGCCGGCCGGCAACCACAGCAGCAGTGCCGCGCCCAGCGCGATCCGGTAGAACGCGAACGCGGTGAACTTATGCGCCTTGATATAGCCCAGCAGCCACTTCACTACGACGAAGCCGGTGACGACCGCGGCAACGAAGGCCACGGCCACATCGGTCCAGTTCTCGCTGGCCAGCCGGCCGTCCTTGGCCAGCTCCAGGAAGGCATAGCCGCTGGCGGCGAACATGGTCGGGATGCCGACCAGGAACACGAACTCGGTGGCCGCCGCGCGCCGGCTCAGGCCGAACAGCATGGCGATGAAGATCGCCGCCGCCGAGCGCGAGGTGCCCGGGAACACCCCGGCCACCACCTGCGCCAGGCCGACCAGGATGGCCACCTTCCAGGTCACCTCGTCGCGGTCGGGCAGGCGCGCGCTGTAGGCCTCCACCAGGATCATCCAGATACCGCCGATGATCAGCGCCCAGGCCACCGGCGTGACCGTTTCGGGCAGCTCCCAGCCGGCCAGCCGCACCGGCAGGCCGACTACCGCGGTGACCAGGAAGGCCGTGCCCAGCTTGAGCACGTAGTCGCGGTTGGCGCGCTCGTGCAGGCCGGTGGCCAGCGTCCACAGCCGCTGCCGGAACACCAGGGTGATGGCCAGGATCGCGCCGGCCTGGATCACGATGTTGAAGAAGTCCGAGCGCGCGCCCAGCCAGTGCTGGGCGATCAGCAGGTGGCCGGTGCTGGAGATCGGGAGGAATTCGGTGAGGCCTTCGAGGATGCCCAGCAGGAGGGCGGAGAGCAGGTCGGACATCGGGGGATCGGGGCTCGGCAGAGGGTGAACGCGGGTCAAGCATAAAACATCAAACGCCGCACCAAATGTGTGCATGGTGCGGCCGATGCACCGCTTTGGTGCGCGCGGTTCAGCATCCAGTCGGGTGCACGGTCAGTGGAATCAAGGACTTGTGAAGTCCGGAAAGTTGGCACGGGGATTGCTCTAGCTACTCACGCAATCATTCCATCCGAGGGTTTCACCGATGTCCGTGGAAAACGTTGAGAAGCTGATCAAGGACAACCAGATCGAGTTCATCGACCTGCGTTTCGTCGACATGCGCGGTATCGAACAGCACGTCACCTTCCCGGCGAGCATCATCGAGCCGGCCCTGTTCGAAGAAGGCAAGATGTTCGATGGCAGTTCGATCGCCGGCTGGAAGGGCATCAACGAATCGGACATGGTGCTGCTTCCCGACCCGGCCAGCGCCTACGTCGACCCGTTCTACGCCGACCCGACCCTGGTGATCAGCTGCGACATCCTCGACCCGGCCACCATGCAGCCCTACGGCCGCTGCCCGCGCGGCATCGCCAAGCGCGCCGAGGCCTACCTGAAGTCCTCCGGCATCGCCGAGCAGGCGTTCTTCGGCCCGGAGCCGGAGTTCTTCATCTTCGATTCGGTCCGCTTCTCCAACGACATGGGCCACACCTTCTTCAAGATCGATTCGGAAGAGGCGGCCTGGAGCACCGGCGACAAGTACGACGGCGCCAACAGCGGCTACCGTCCGGCGGTCAAGGGCGGCTACTTCCCGGTCCCGCCGACCGATTCGCTGCACGACCTGCGCGCGGAAATGTGCAAGACCCTGGAACAGGTCGGCATCGAAGTGGAAGTGCAGCACCACGAAGTGGCCACCGCCGGCCAGTGCGAAATCGGCACCAAGTTCAGCACCCTGGTGCAGAAGGCCGATGAACTGCTGCGCATGAAGCACGTGATCAAGAACGTCGCCCACCGCAACGGCAAGACCGCCACCTTCATGCCCAAGCCGATCGTCGGCGACAACGGCAGCGGCATGCACGTGCACCAGTCGCTGTCCAAGGGCGGGGTCAACCTGTTCTCCGGCGACGGCTACGGCGGCCTGAGCCAGATGGCGCTGTGGTACATCGGCGGCATCTTCAAGCACGCCAAGGCGATCAACGCCTTCGCCAACTCCGGCACCAACAGCTACAAGCGCCTGGTCCCGGGCTTCGAAGCGCCGGTGATGCTGGCCTATTCGGCGCGCAACCGCTCGGCCTCGTGCCGCATTCCGTGGGTGTCCAACCCCAAGGCGCGCCGCATCGAAATGCGCTTCCCCGACCCGATCCAGTCCGGCTACCTGACCTTCACCGTGCTGATGATGGCCGGCCTGGACGGCATCAAGAACCAGATCGACCCGGGCGCGCCGAGCGACAAGGACCTGTACGACCTGCCGCCGGAAGAAGAGAAGCTGATCCCGCAGGTCTGCTCCTCGCTGGACCAGGCGCTGGAAGCGCTGGACAAGGACCGCGAGTTCCTCAAGGCCGGTGGCGTGATGACCGACGACTTCATCGACGGCTACATCGCGCTGAAGATGCAGGAAGTGACCCGCTTCCGTGCCGCCACCCATCCGCTCGAGTACCAGATGTACTACGCCAACTGAGCAACAGGTGACGATGACGAAGGCAACCCCTCCCACCTTCGTCATCGTCACCGCTTTGTCGGCTGGGGAGCCGCCAGGGCGCAAGGCAATACCTGCAACACCAGGGGCAAGAGAGACCGGACGCGCGCCATGGGCCCTTCCTCCCTCCCGCGTCACCACTGCCGTTGCCCGCAAGGCCACGGTAATGGCGAGGCCCATGCAACGTTCGGCGCACCAGTGCGTGGCCATGTGCAAGTGGCCGCGTACTGACCTGACACCGGCCAGCACGCACGAGCCGGTTCCATCCACCATCGGGACATGCGCATGAAATTGATCTCCGCCATCATCCGGCCGTTCAAGCTCGACGAGGTCCGCGAGGCCCTCTCCGATGCGGGCGTATCGGGCATCACCGTGACCGAAGTGAAAGGCTTCGGCCGCCAGAAGGGCCATACCGAGTTGTATCGCGGCGCGGAGTACGTCGTGGATTTCCTGCCCAAGATCAAGATCGAAACCGTGGTCACCGACGACCGCCTGGACGCGGTGGTCGAAGCGATCCAGAACGCGGCCGGCACCGGCAAGATCGGCGACGGCAAGATCTTCGTCACCGCGGTCGAGCAGGTCGTCCGCATCCGCACCGGCGAAATCGGCGCCGACGCGCTCTAACCCCACTCGGAGCCCACAATGAAGACCTCTTTGTTCACCGGGTGGCAAGCCCGGTTCCATGCCGTGTGCCTGTTGATGCTGTTCAGTGCGCTGGCCGTCGGTGCGTTCTCCAACACGGCCCGGGCGCAGGCCCAGGTCACTCCGGTAAGCTCGGAAACGGTCGCGGTCGAACCGCTGCCGGCAACGGCGGCTGCACCGGTCGCCGAAGCTGCGGCCGCACCCAGCTTCGACCATGGCGACGTGGCCTGGATGCTCACCTCCACCCTGCTGGTGCTGTTGATGGTGGTACCCGGCCTGGCCCTGTTCTACGGCGGCCTGGTGCGCTCCAAGAACGTGCTGTCCATCCTCAGCCAGATCCTGGTGGTGTTCTCGCTGGTCCTGATCCTGTGGGTGGCCTACGGCTACAGCGCGGTGTTCAGTGAAGGCAACGCCTTCTTCGGCTCGTTCACCCAGTTCGCCTTCCTCAAGGGCTTTGCGCCCGATTCGGTCGGCAACACCCCGATCGCCGGCCTGCCCGATTATCTGTTCGTCGCCTTCCAGTCCACCTTCGCCGGCATCACCACCGCGCTGATCGTCGGCGCGTTCGCCGAGCGCATCAAGTTCAAGGCGGTGCTGCTGTTCTCGGCGCTGTGGTTCACCCTGAGCTACATCCCGATGGCGCACATCGTCTGGGGTGGTGGCTACCTCGGCACGCTCGGCGCGATCGATTTCGCCGGCGGCACCGTGGTGCATATCAATGCCGGCGTGGCCGGCCTGGTCGGGGCGTACTTCGTCGGCAAGCGCATCGGTTACGGCCAGACCGCACTGAAGCCGCACAACGTACCGTTCACCTATATCGGCGCGATGCTGCTGTGGGTGGGCTGGTTCGGCTTCAACGCCGGCTCGGCCGCCGCTGCCGATACGGTGGCCTCGCTGGCCTTCATCAACACCCTGTTGGCCACCGCCGCGGCAGTACTGGGCTGGACCCTGGTCGAAGCGGTCAGCAAGGGCAAGCCGTCCGCCCTGGGCGCCGCCTCCGGCGCGGTCGCCGGCCTGGTCGGCATCACCCCGGCCTGCGGCACCGTCGGCCCGCTCGGTGCGATCGTGATCGGCCTGGTCGCCGGCGTGGTCTGCGTGTGGGGCGTCACCGGGCTCAAGCGCCTGTTGCGCGTGGACGACACCGCCGACGTGTTCGGCGTGCATGGCATCGGTGGCATCGTCGGTGCCATCCTCACCGGCGTGTTCAGTGCCCAGTCGCTGGGTGGCACCAAGGCCGATCTGGACATCGGCCACCAGGTCTGGGTTCAGCTGGTCAGTGTCGGCTTCACCATCGTCTGGTGCGCCGTGGTCACCGTGGCGATCCTGCTGGTGGTGCGCCTGGTGTTCGGCCTGCGGGTCACCGAAGAAGCCGAACGTACCGGCCTGGACGTTACCTCGCACGGCGAATCTGCGTACGAGGCCTGACCGCCGCAACTGCCTAGCGCCGGGCGTGGCCCGGCAACGACAGAGATAAGAAACGAGAGAGAGAGCGCAACACGCTTGGTCGGCGGCCTTGAAAGGGCCGCCGGCCTTTTTGCTGCCATCGCGCCAGCCACCGCGATGAAGCACAATCCCGGCATGCGCCTCTTCCGCCTGCCCCTGCTGTTTGCCGTCCTCATGCTCGCCGCCTGCGCCAGCACCACGATCCGCAGCCCGCTGGCCACCTGGGTGCCCTCGCCCAACCACAACGCGCGCGGCCCGGTGATCATCGTGCTGCACCACACCGACCAGCACAGCGTCCAGCAGAGCCTGGACACCCTGCGCAGCGCCAACAGCGGGGGCAAGGTCAGCTCGCACTACCTGGTCGGTGCCGATGGGCACATCTACCAGCTGGTCGGCGACGACCGCCGCGCCTGGCACGCCGGCCCCGGCCGCTGGGGCCGCATCACCGATCTCAACTCGGCCTCGATCGGCATCGAGATCGACAACGACGGCGATACCCCGTTCGCACCGGCGCAGATCGACGCGCTGATCCGCCTGCTCGACGACCTCTGCACCCGCCTGGGCATCCCGCGCAGCCAGATCATCGGCCATGCCGACCTGGCGCCCACCCGCAAGCAGGACCCCAGCCGCTTCTTCCCATGGCGGCAACTGGCCCAGGCCGGGTTCGGCGTATGGCCGCGCGACAGCGACGGCCTCCCGCCGGCCGGCTTCGACCCGTGGCTGGCCCTGCAGGCCTTCGGCTACCCCTTGGACGACCGCGATGCCGCCGTCGGCGCCTTCCACCGCCGCTTCCGCGGCCGCGACGACCTGCCGGCCACGCTGGACGCCGAAGACGCGCGCATCCTGCATTCGTTGCTGCAGCAGGCCAGGTAAGCGGCGCAAGCCCCATGACCCGGTAGAGCCGAGCCATGCTCGGCGGCGTTGCTTGGCGGCATTCGCCGTGGAGCATCACGCGGCATGCCTGCAGAGGGCTGACAGTCGACGTTACGCCGCCGGCCCTACAATCAAGCATTGCAGCCGCCACCAGAACATTGCCCATGAAGGTCACGCGTCCCACCGCCGCCCGCCCATCTCACGCGCTGCTCCTGCTCGGGCTGGCCCTGCTGAGCGGCTGCGCCGTCGCCCCCAAGCGCCCTAGCGCGGCGCCGGTCAACCCTTACCTCAAAGCCGACTGGAAGGCTCTCCCGGCCGTCACTGACGCCGACCTGCAGGCCGGCTTCGCCGCCTGGCGCAGCGCCTGCCCGCGCCTGAAGACCGACGCCAACTGGGCGCCCACCTGCAGTGCCGCGGCCAATGTCGCCGCCACACCCAATGCGATCCGGCAGTTCCTGCAGAACAGCCTCGACGTCTACGCACTGCGCGCGGCCGGCAACCGCGCCGACGGCCTGATCACCGGCTACTACGAACCCATCTACCCCGGCAGCCTGACCCGCACCGCCACGGCAACCGTGCCGGTGTACGGCGTGCCCGGCGACATGGTCAGCGTGCAGCTGGACAGCCTCTATCCCGAACTCAAGGGCAAGCGCCTGCGGGGCCGTGTCGACGGCCGCGTGCTCAGGCCCTACGACGATGCCGCCACCATTGCCGCCCGCGGCGTCAAAGCGCCCGTGCTGGCCTGGCTGACCCACCCGATGGACCTGCAGTTCCTGCAGATCCAGGGCTCGGGCCGCATCGCGCTGGCCGATGGCCGCCACCTGCGCATCGCCTATGCCGACCAGAACGGCCACCCCTACCGCCCGATCGGGCGCTGGTTGGTGGCGCAGGGCGAATTGAAGAAGGAAGACGTCACCATGGACGCCATCCGCGCCTGGGCCAACGCGCATCCGGCGCGCATCCCCGAGCTGCTGGCCAGCAACCCCAGCTACGTGTTCTTCGCCAAGGGCCCGGACGGCGACGAAGGCCCCCGCGGGTCGTTGAACGTGCCGCTCACCGCCGGCTACAGCGTCGCGGTGGACCGCACCGTGGTGCCGCTGGGCAGCCTGCTGTGGCTGTCCACCACGCGCCCGGACGGCACTGCGGTGGTGCGCCCGGTGGCCGCGCAGGATACCGGTGGCGCCATCGCCGGCGAAGTGCGCGCCGACCTGTTCTGGGGCACCGGCGATGCCGCCGGCAAGCTGGCCGGGGACATGAAGCAGAAGGGCAACATCTGGATGCTGTGGCCCAAGGGCGTGGCATTGCCGAAGGCGCCCGACAAGAGTGAGTGACACCGATGGATGAACTTCAGCGACTCCAGCAGTGGTATCGAATGCAGTGCAACGAGGACTGGGAGCATACGTTTGGGATCACTATCGAGACCCTTGATAACCCCGGCTGGCACGTCAGCATCGATCTCATCGAGACCGAGCTTGAGCACAGACCTTTTGCACCGGTCAGCCGTGGACACTCGGAAGACGATGAGGATTGGATCAACTGCAAGCTTGAGCAGTCGCAGTTTGTAGCGTGCGGTGGCGCCGGGAACTTGACCGAGTTGTTGGGCATATTTCTCAACTGGGCTGAAGGTCGGCAATAGCGATCGATTGCCGGGAGGACTCATGAAAGTCAAATGCATCATCGCCAACATCGCCGCGCCCGATCCTGCCTCCGCGGACAGCTTCTACCTGGACATTCTTGGCCTGGAGCTGGTCATGGATCACGGCTGGATCCGTACGTACGCCGGGTCAGCCGAAATGAACGTCCAGGTGAGTGTCGCGGCCGAAGGTGGGTCCGGCACCGAGGTGCCCCATCTCTCCATCGAGGTCGACGATCTGGACGAGGCGCTCCGACGGGTGCAGGCGGCCAACTTACCGATCGCGTATGGCCCAGCCAGCGAACCATGGGGCGTGCGGCGGTTCTATGTCCGCGATCCCTTGGGGCGGATGGTTAACATCCTGCAGCACGTTTAGGTACAGAGGTCACCATGCACACAACATCCCTGGATATCGCAGACGACGCAACGGCCTGCGCTTTTTTCTGGGTCGGACTGGCGGTGGGCGTGCTGCGAGAGGACGCCAGCAGGGAGTGGGCGTACGCCAGGATCGAAGCGCGCGATACGCCGGCCATCGAGATCATCGAGATCGCCACCGCGCGTGACCGCAATGCAGCTCTGGAAGCACTGCAGGCCGTCACGGCCCATGCGGATTGGCAAGCCGCCGGCCGCTGGCTTCTGGAGGAGTTACTGGCGCAGTTCCAGTCCGGTCAACGCTCGGCGCTGGACACGACCCGCTCTGCCATGCAGGTGGCGCGTGCCACTCAGCTCCCGGAGGACGTCTACTACGCGTTCGATGGCCTCGATGACGAGTTGGTGCTCTTGGCCAATGGGATCTACGGAACAGTTGCCGGGATGGATGCGGCACTGGTGGACGCGCTGAAGCAGCACTCCAGCACCGTTTGATCGGACCCGAGTCTTTCGGCGATGGCCTCCGTTCACCGTGTTCCCACGCTCAACCCACCCCCGTTTTGCACTACATTGGTGCAATGACCACTGCGCTCCTGCCCCCCGCCCTCGACGCCCTCGGCACCCCGGTCGCTTGGGCCGACGCCAGCGGCCGTGTGGTGGGCTGCAATCCCGCTTTCGCCCGCTGGTTGGGCGTGAGCGTGCGCCGCCTGCTGGGCCAGCCGCTGGCCTCGCTGGAGGCACAGGGCGACGCGTTGGCCCACTTCCTGGCCCGCGATGAGCGCGACACCCTGCGCCTGCACCGGCTGGCGCTGGCCCTGCCGGGCGATGCGCCGCGCTTCGCCGAGGGCTGGCTGAGCCGCTGGGACGACGGCGGTTGGCTGCTGGAGGCGCATCCGGTCGATGAATTCCCCGGACTGGACCCGACTCAGGCCCTGCCCAGCGCGCTCAGTGCCGCGCTCAAGGGCTTGGCCCATGAGCTGCGCAATCCGCTGGCCGGGCTCAAGGGCGCGGCCCAGCTGCTGGCCCGGCGCAGCGCGCAGCGCGGGCCGGAGGCGCGCGATCCGGACGAACATGAGCTGATCGAACTGATCGGCTCGGAGATCGAACGCCTCAACGGCCTGCTCGAACAACTGCTGTCGCCGGCGCCGGCCGCCCCGCACGCGCCGCTGAACATCCACGCCTCGCTGGAGCGCGTGCTGCGCCTGGCCGAGAGCGAAGGCGGCTGGGCGGTGCGGCTGCAGCGCGATTACGATCCCAGCATTCCCGAATTCGATGGCGATGCCGACCGGCTTACCCAGGCGGTGTGGAACCTGGTGCGCAATGCGATCCAGGCCGGCGCCGGCATGGTCACCCTGCGCACCCGGGTGGAGCACGGCGTGCGCATCGGCGATGCGCTGCATCCGCTGGCGCTGCGCCTGGAAATCGCCGACGACGGCCGCGGCGTGCCCGAGGAACTGGCCGAGCACCTGTTCCTGCCGCTGGTCAGCGGCCGCGCCGAAGGCACCGGGCTGGGCCTGGCGCTGGCCCAGCAGGTGGCGCGCGAACACCGTGGCACGCTCACCTACCGTTCGCGCCCGGGGCATACCGTGTTCACGGTGCTGGTGCCGATCGGCCACGGCACGCCTGCCGAGGAGACCGCCCATGCACGATGACAGCGAACGCGGCGCCCAGCGCGTCTGGGTGGTCGATGACGACCGTGCGGTGCGCTTTGTGCTGTGCACCGCGCTGCGCGATGCCGGCTACCGCGTGGAGGGTTTCGACGGGGCAGCGGCGGCACTGGCGATGCTGGCCGAACAGGCGCCGCCGGACCTGCTGTTCACCGATGTACGCATGCCCGGCGACGATGGCCTGGTGCTGCTGGACAAGCTCAAGGCCGCGCACCCGCAGTTGCCGGTGATCGTGATGTCGGCCTACACCGACGTGGCCAGCACCGCCGGGGCGTTCCGCGGCGGTGCGCAGGAATTCCTGTCCAAGCCGTTCGACCTGGACGATGCGGTGGCCCTGGCGCAGCGGGTACTGCCCGCCGCCGATGCGCTGGCCGGCGCACCGGCCCCGGTGGCCGCCGAACCCAGCCTGGACCAGCGCCCGCAGCTGGTGGGCGACACCCCGGCGATGCGCGCGTTGTTCCGCGCCATCGGGCGGCTGGCGCAGGCGCCGCTGTCGGTGCTGATCAATGGCGAAACCGGTACCGGCAAGGAACTGGTGGCGCATGCGCTGCACCATGAATCGCCGCGCGTGCAGGGCCCGTTCGTGGCGCTCAACACGGCCGCCATTCCGTCCGAATTGCTGGAAAGCGAGTTGTTCGGCCATGAGGCAGGCGCGTTCACCGGCGCCCAGCGCCGCCACGTCGGCCGCTTCGAGCAGGCCCATGGCGGTACCTTGTTCCTCGATGAAATCGGCGACATGCCGTTGCCGCTGCAGACCCGCCTGCTGCGCGTGCTGGCCGAAGGCGAATTCTTCCGGGTCGGTGGGCGCGAGCTGATCCGGGTCGATGTGCGGGTGATCGCCGCCACCCACCAGGACCTGGAGTCGCTGGTGGCGCAAGGCCGCTTCCGTGCCGATCTGCTGCACCGGCTGGACGTGGTGCGGCTGCGCCTGCCGCCGCTGCGCGAACGCCGCGACGATATCGCCCAGCTGGCCGAGACCTTCCTGGCCGCTGCGGCGCGCAAGCTGGATACGCCGCCCAAGCGGCCGACCGCGGCGGCCCTGCAGGCGCTGCGCGAACACGACTGGCCGGGCAATGTACGCGAACTGGAAAACGTGTGCTGGCGCATCGCCGCGCTGGCCGCGTCGGACACCATCGGCGTGGCCGATGTCGACGGCGCGCTGCACCGTGGCGGTGGCCCGCGCACGCGCGCGGCCGGCGACCCGGGCCAATGGGAAACCCTGCTGTCGGCCTGGGCCAGGCAGCGCCTGGCCGAAGGGGCCGAAGGCCTGCATGCGCAGGTGCGCGACCGGGTCGACCAGGCCCTGCTCGAAGCGGCGCTGCAGATCACCCACGGCCGCCGCGCCGAAGCCGCCGCACGGCTGGGCATGGGCCGCAACACATTGACCCGCAAGCTCGGCGCCGGGCGCCGTCGCGGCGGATGAAGCGCGCGTCCACACCGCGTGTGTGCCTTGTCCGCGCCGTTTTCATGGCCTGTGGACGGCCGCACCGCTAGTTTGCAACCAAGGAGTTTTGCATGCGCAGTTCCCATATCGTCCTGGCCGCCACCGCCGCACTTGCCCTGGCGGCCTGCGGCACCACGCCGCCGCCGCGGCCGGCTACCCCGGTGGTCGCCCTGGTGAGTACCGCCAAGCTGGCCGAAGCCAATCTGGCCTCGGCCTCGGCCAGTATCGTCAGCGGCCGCCTGGCGTTGGTGCCCGATGCGCGCGGGGTGCATATCACCGGAATGATCGGTGGCCTGCAGCCGCTGCAGACCGCCGCCTTCCACGTGCATGAGCGCGGCGACTGCGGCGCGGTGGATGCCAGCAGCGCCGGTGCGCACTTCAATCCCGGCGCGCAGCCGCATGGCCGCACCAGCGCCGGCGCGCACCATGCCGGCGACATGGACAACCTGCGTGCCGATGCGCAGGGCCGGGTCAATGTCGATGTGCGGCTGCCAGGGGTTACCCTGGGCGGCGGCGCAGCCACCGATATCGCCGGGCGTGCCCTGGTGGTGCATGCCAACGCCGACGATTACCGCAGCCAACCGGCCGGCAACGCCGGCGCCCGTATCGCCTGCGGCGTCATCCGGGTCACGCGCTGAGCGCGTGCCACGCCGACGCCGCTACTTCCACCGCTACCGCAAGGAGATCCACATGCGTCTGATCCACACCACATTGTTTGCCGCCATGGCCGCGCTTGGCCTGAGTGCCTGCAACAAGCCGGCCGACACCACCGCGCCGGCCACCCCGGCCGCCGATACCGCGCCGGTTGCCGACACCGCCCCGGCCGCCGATGCGCCGCCGGCGATGATGAGCAGCGATGCCCACGCCAACACCAGCGCGGTGGCCGAACTGGCCGCCACCCAGGGCAATGCGGTCAAGGGCAACGTCACCTTCAGCCTGGTCGACGGCAAGGTCCATGTGAACGGCCAGGTCAGCGGCCTGAAGCCCAACAGCGAACACGGCTTCCACATCCACGAGAAGGGCGACTGCAGCGCGCCGGACGGCGCCAGCGCCGGCGGCCACTTCAATCCGTCCAAGGAAGACCATGGCAACGTGGCGACCACCCCGCACCACGGTGGCGATATTCCCAACCTCAAGGCCGACGCCCAGGGCAATGCGGTGGTCGATGCCGATGTGTCCACCAACGTCAACATCGGCAAGGGCGATGACTTCGACATCATCGGCCGCGGCCTGATCGTCCACGCCGACGCGGACGACTACAAGACCCAGCCGACCGGCAACGCCGGCGCACGCCTGGCGTGCGCGGTGATCAAGGCCGCCCCGTAACCGACGCGATGCAGGACGAAAAACGCCGGCGAATGCCGGCGTTTTTTTGAGCGTTGGTGGAGCCACGCCATGCGTGGCTGCAATGGGCCATATCGATGTCCCGGGGAGCCGGCCAGCGGCCGGCACTACCGTTACCGGGTCAGCAGCTCGCGCGCATCCTGCCCGGCCTCGCAATGCACGAACAGCACCGGCAGGCCATGGGCTTCCAGCACCGCGGCCATCTGCCGCTGGCGCATCAGGTACTGCTCGTAGATGCCCTGCAGGCGGTCGCAGTCGCCGCTGCCGTGGTTGTAGAACGCGCACCAGCCGGCCGGATCGAACAGCGCCATACGCACTTCGCTGTCAGCGTATCGAAGCAGCGGTTCCGGTGCCGCATCCAGCCATTGTTCGGCCTGCGGCGCCATCAGGGCGGTTTCGATCAGCGGCCACAGCACGGCCAGGCCCTGGTTGTCGTACTGCATCGACATCATCGCGGCCAGGTCGTTCAGGGTGAAGTAGCGCGCGTGTTCGATCTGCGCGCCAAACGCGTTCTGCGCCTGCAACGCGGTATCGGCCTGGGCCATGCCCTGGGCCAGCAGCACCTCTTCCAGCGCCTCGGCCACCGCCTGGGTCTGCGCCACGTCGGTGCCGGTCAGCAGGAACGGCACCACCCGCAGGCCACCGCCGGTCAGCCCAGCATCGGCCTGGAACGGCAGCGGCACATCGCCGTCGGCCCCGGCGCCGAATGCCAGCAGGCGCGGGCCCTGGCTGCGGCCGGGCGCGCGCATCTGCAGTTCTTCCAGGCGCCGGTGGATCGGCCAGCCCGGGCGCAGGACTTCGGCGGGGTCGAAATGGGCCGCGGCGAACACGAAGTCCAGTCCGCTGACCCCCGGGACCAGCTTGGCCAGGTCGCGGCCGACGCGTTCGGCCAGCTCACCGGCCTGTTCGCTGGACAGGGCGGCGTGGCGCGGGGCGTCGCCGCCGGCCAGTTCCAATGCCAATACACCAAGGGCGTTCATGCCGTGGTCGGGTTTGCTCATGGTTTCACGGTTGGCCCATCACAGGGCGGCAGCTACACTTGCCGCCATTATGCCTGCTCCTTCGTGCAGGCCATGTTGCAGACACCCCTTCCATGCCAGGTATCTCCATGCCCAACGCCCGTCCCGTCGCCATCCTCGGTGGCGTCCGCATCCCGTTCTGCCGGCAGAACACCGCCTATTCGGACGTCGGCAACCTCGGCATGTCGGTGCGCACCCTCGGTGCGCTGGTCGAACGCTTCGGCCTGCACGGCCAGCAGCTGGGCGAAGTGGCGATGGGCGCGGTGATCAAGCATTCCAGCGACTGGAACCTGGGCCGCGAAGCCACGCTGTCCTCCGGGCTGTCCGCGCTGACCCCGGGCATCACCATGCAGCGCGCCTGCGGCACCTCGCTGGATACCATCATCGCGGTGGCCAACAAGATCGCGCTGGGCCAGATCGAATCGGGCATCGGCGGCGGGTCGGACACCACCTCCGATGTGCCGATCGTGTACGGCAAGAAGCTGCGCGCGCGCCTGCTGGCGGCCAACCGGGCCAAGACCACCGGCGACAAGCTCAAGGCGCTGACCCGCGGCTTCAAGCTCAGCGAACTCAAGCCCGAGTTCCCCGGCGTGGCCGAACCGCGCACCGGCAAGAGCATGGGCGACCACTGCGAGGACATGGCCAAGGAATGGAACATCTCGCGCGATTCGCAGGACGAATGGGCGGTGTCGTCGCACAAGAAGCTGGCCGCCGCCTATGAGCGCGGCTTCTTCACCGACCTGATCGCTCCGTTCCGTGGCGTGGAACGCGACAACATCCTGCGCGCGGACACCTCGCTGGAGAAACTGGCCACGCTCAAGCCGGCCTTCGACAAGGTCTCCGGCCGCGGCACGCTGACCGCCGCCAACTCCACCCCGCTCACCGACGGCGCCTCGGCGGTGCTGCTGGCCAGCGAGGAGTGGGCGCGTGCGCACGGCCATGCGCCGCTGGCCTACCTGCGCGACTCGCAGGTGGCCGCGGTCGATTTCGTGCATGGCGAAGGCCTGCTGATGGCCCCCACCATCGCGGTGCCGGAAATGCTCAAGCGCAATGGCCTGACCCTGCAGGATTTCGACATCTACGAAATCCACGAAGCCTTCGCCGCGCAGGTGCTGTGCACGCTGCGCGCGTGGGAAAGCGAAGACTACTGCCGCAACCGGCTGGGCCTGGATGCGCCGCTGGGCAGGATCGACCCGGCCAAAATCAACCCGCTGGGTTCGTCGCTGGCCGCCGGCCACCCGTTTGCCGCCACCGGTGCGCGGGTGATCGCCACCGCCGCCAAGCAGCTGGCCGAACGCGGCGGCGGCCGCGCGCTGGTCTCGATCTGCACCGCCGGCGGCATGGGCGTGGTGGCCATCGTCGAACGCTGATTGCGGTGCGATGCAACGAAAAGGCCGCCCTTGGCGGCCTGTTGGGTCCATTGCCGCCATGAGGGCGCACTTGCCCAAGGATCTCAACTAGCTGAAGGGACACGGCGGGGCACGCGGACCAAGCCCCGACCGTACCGAGAGGCAGGTACTGGCCGTTCGAGGACTCGCCTGGATTTGGCACTCACTTTGAACTGCTTTCGAACCCCTGCAGCCGCGCCTGGATGAACTCTAGCAACGCCCTAACCCGCGCAGTGACCGAATGCCGGTGACTGTAGGCGGCAAGCAATTGCAGCGGCGCAGGGCTTAGATCCAGCTGCACTTCCTGCAATCGGCCCGCGGCAAGATCTTCCTGACATGGGTAGGCCGCAACGATTGCGAAGCCAAGCCCCTGACGCGCGCCCGCCACCGCAAGTTCCCCGCTGTTGACGCGATAGCGGCTACGCACAGGCACCTTCACGATCTCGCCCGCAGTGTCGAGAAACTGCCAAGGTTGGCCCTTCAGTGCGCTCACGGTTGTGATGCAAGGCAAGGACTTAAGTTCGCGCACTTGGCGCGGCATCCCAGTTTGGGTCAGTAGAGCGGGCGCCGCGACCACAATGCTGGACAACGTCGCGAGTTCGCGGGTGATGAACGCACTGTCATCTTGACGCCCCCGGTGGAAGACGATGGAGAGATCAATGTCTTCCCGCAGCGCTTCCAGACCGGTTAGGCGCGTGTCGCATTCCAATTCAATGCCGGGATGGAGACTGCAAAACTCGGCCAGGATAGGAGCGAGCAGCCTTGGCGCTTCGTTTGGCATGCACATCCTTAGCGGCCCCTTCAATTCGCGCTGTACTGCGCCGAGCTCCTCTTCCGTGGAGATCAAGGCGTCGAGCAGCGGCTTGGCGCGCCCGTAAAGCAACTTCCCGGCTTCCGTCATGCGTAGATGGCGAGTGCTGCGTTCCAGTAAGCGGACGCCCAGCCTCTGTTCCAGCGAGGCGACGTGCCGGCTGACGTTGGACGACGGCAGGGCCAGCAGGCGCGCCGCGCCGGAAAAGCTCTGCTCGTCTACTACGGCCACGTAGACACGGACTGTATTCAGGTCGAGGGTCTTGCGCATCATGTATCCCATTTACGACATCAATATCACTCATTTTTGCATCCTAATTCTCCAGATCGGCACAGTCTAGGATGGCGTTCCTTCAAATGAAGGCTCGGGACGGCGTGTCTGAGCCAATCGAACAGGAGTGCTTCAGCATGGAAATCGGAATACTTGGTGGTGGAATTGCAGGTTTGAGCGTGGCACTTGCCTTGCATAGGCAGGGGCACACCCCCCGCGTATATGAACGTCGACCAGGGCCGGCGACCATGGGAGCCGGGGTGACGCTCTGGCCCAACGCTGGCTTTGTGCTGCAAGAACTGGGGCTGTTGGAGGACGTGGCGGCAGTGGGCGGCCGGCCAGTGTCAGTGCACCGCAAAGACGCAGCTGGTGGTTCCTTGGGTGGCCTGGACATTAAGCTGCTGGACCAAATCATGGGATATCCGACACATACGATCTTGCGTCGAGACTTGCAGGCGGTACTGCTGGACCATGCGGCACGAGCTGGTATCCAGGTGGAGTTCGGACATCGAGCGGTAGCGATTGACCTAGATGCCAGCGGCAAGGCCGTGGCGCGGTTCGAGAACGGGGGGAGTATCCGTCCAGATCTGCTTATCGGCGCGGATGGCCGCATGGACTCGGTGGCGCGCAGATTCGTCGCAGAGGACAACACGCCAATTTATCAAGGCTTTGTGAACTGGATCGGAGTTGCACAGGGAAATGGTGCATTGGTGAACGACATCGAGATTCAGGACTACTGGGGTTCTGGCAATCGTTTCGGTTGCGTCGCGGTCCGGACAGATTTGGTGTACTGGGCGGCCGCTCAGGCGCGGCCATTGCCTGAGGCGACGCCCGCAGCGGATATGCACAAAGAGATTATGGATCTGTTTGCAGGATGGCCCGAGCCTGTCGCCCGCCTCATCGCGGCCACGCCGGCGCACTCCATCCAACTGATTGCCGTGCACGACTTGGAGCCGCTGCACACGTGGAGCAGAGCAAATGTGCTGCTCGTCGGAGATGCGGCGCACGCGCCGCTGCCGACCTCGGGCCAGGGCGCCTGTCAGGCTTTGGAAGATGCCTGGCATCTGGCGCGGTGCCTGGATGGGACCGACGATTGCCTTGATGAAGCATTGCTGCGCTTCGCTGCGGTCCGTAGACCAAAGACCACAAGGCTGGCAGAGCAGGGCCGAATGTTCGCGCGCGGCCTTTTCGCCGAAGACCCCGAAACCTGCCGTATTCGCAATGAGCGCGCCAAGGCGTCCGATCCATTGCGTGATGCGCAGGCCATGGCGGAAGGATGGTCGCAGGGTTTGCCGATGGCCGACTGCATTGACAGGGCGCCGGCGACCGGCGTTGGCAGTCTGTATCGTCTATGAAAGGCAGGGATAGCGCAGCGGCCGCATGGCATTCCGGCCGCAAGAAGCCTTGCTATGCGGGAGGACTCCAAGGTGGTTCAGCTGAACAATGAGATCGAATGAGTCGATGCAACATTGTGCCGATCGTTACGTCGTGGAAGAGCAGCGTCTTGTTCGTCCGGGTCGGAGAAGGACGGGCAGCCCCATGCGGGACACGCACGTAAACCCCGCTCCGCGGGCCGGCCCAGCCGCTCACGGCTGTGCGTTCGGGCGAATGCGAGGCAGTGCCTCGCAAGCAATCCGCCCTCACCCCTGGGGGCTTGTCCAAAACATCCATGTTCTGGACAGTCCCGCATGGGGCTGCCTGTCCTCCTCTGGAAAGATCCCGGCGTGCGGACCGTAGAGCAGGTAGGTCCGACCCGTGGTCGGATGTTCGCCGATCTGGCGTAGAGGTGGTTCTGCCCGGTAGCGGCGATCATTCGCCAGTTGCGGGGTGGGACCGACGGCCCGTCTTCAACGGGAGGGAGATGGGCCGTACACGTTGTCATTGGCCTGGCCGGGTTGCGCCATAGCGGCCAGGACACAACCCGGGCCGACCATCGGTATCAGGTGGAGCAGCGTCCACCAGCCGCTCTGGCCAAGGTCATGGAACCTGCGGGCGGCGAGCGCGAAGTACGGAGGGGCGCTCAGAAAGAAATAGCCGACCCAGGCATATCCGAACACGTACTCAAGGGTCAGGTCACCGGCGACGTGGCCGGGTGCGCGATGGTGCGCAAGGTAGGAAAGCCCGGCGACCCACAGCACGTTGACCATGGCCTGGAAGACGAAGAAGTACCAGAACTCGCGTCGGGACGAGCGCCCGTTGAAGGACAGGTAGCGGCGGAAGGGGCGCGTTGCCAGGCCGATCATGGTTGGATAGGGCGTTCGATGGGAGGGGCCGCGCAGGGTAGGGCGCGCGCGCGGCACAGGCCATACAACAACTATGAAATGAAAAGGCCGCCCAAGGGCGGCCTTTTCATTGCGACGATTGCTGTGCCGGGGATGCGTTGGCTTGTCTGGCGGGATCGGCCCGGTTGCCAAGCCAAACCCGGCGCTACGGCAAACGCGGGTTGCCGTAGTCGTCGCGCTCATCGCGCAGGCTGTCCTGCACCGGCGGGGCGTTGCTCATCAGCGACTGCTCTTCCACGGTGGCGCGCTCGGGTACCACCGCGGCGGTCGGCGCTACCGTGGCGGCGCGGGCCAGCGCGATGCTGTCGTCGCCGCGCTGCTGGCGCAGCGCATTGGCCAGGCACTGCGCGGCCAGGGCCGGTTCGCCGCGCTCGATGAACAGCTGGCCCAGGGCCTCCCACGCATCCGGGCCGGCGCCGGCGGCGATCGCGCGGTGCAGGTAATCCTCGGCCTGCACGTGCTGGCGCTGGCGCGTGGCGATCCGGCCCAGGGCCAGCAACAGCGCCGGGCTGGACGGCTGGTTGGCCAGCCAGCGTTGCAGGTTGGCCTGGCGGGTGGCCAGTTTGTCTACCGGCATCTGCCCGTACAGCGTCACCAGCGATTCGTCCCAGCGCGTATCCAGCGCCTGTTCCAGGGTGAGCAGGGCCGGTTCGTCCCAGTCCAGCGCGACCGCGCGCAGGGCGTAGGCCGACACCACGTCGGCATCGCTGCGCAGCGGCTTGGGGGTGGCTTCCCACTGCGCGGCCAGTGCGTTGACATCGCCCGCTTCCAGCAGCGACTGCGCGGCCAGGCGGGATTCCAGCTCGGCCACCGCCTCATCGGGCAGCACCTTCTGCTTGCGCAAGGCGCCCAGCTGGCCGTACGCCTCGTGCGCGCGCTCGGCACGCGCCAGGGCTTCGGTGCGCAGCCACAGCCCGCGCGGGGGCAGCGGCTGGATCGCGGCGGTGTCCAGCAGGTTGATCGCATCCACCGGCCGTTCCTGCGCCAGCAGGCGCTCGGCCTGCAGCAGCGCATGCAGGGTGGGGTCTTCGCCGCCCAGCCGTTGCAGGTACTGGTTGACCGCCGCCTGGTCGTCGCGCGCCTGGGCGCTGCGCACGGCGGTCACCATCGCCACCGCGCTCACTTCCTTGTCTTCGGCCGCGTTGGCCAGCAGCTTTTCGGCGCGCTGCCATTGGCCTTGTTCATGCGCCTGGATGCCTTCGATCAGGCGGGCGCGGCCCTGCTTGCGGCGGTAGCGGCCCCAGGCGCGGAACGGCGAGGCCAGCAGGCTCCACAGCAGCCACAGCACCAGCAGGCCGACCAGCACCATCAGCGCCACCTGCGGCACGGTGGAACGGTAGTCGTTGCCGCCATAGCGGTAGATCACTTCGCCGAACTGGCGCAGGTGTTCGGTACCCAGGAACTGGGAGGCGATCACGCCAAGGGCGACCGCCAGCAACAGCACCACCAGGGATTGGAATGGCTTCATCGGGTATCTCCATCGCGCATCGAGCGCAGTTGCTGCAGGGTGCTGCCAAGCTCGGGCAACGCGGGGTGCAGCACACGGGTGCGCAGTTGCTGCAGTTCAACACGTCGCGCGCGCAGGGCGGGTGAATCCGGCCACAGCCGTGGCAGCCACAACGCGACCCGGTCCAGCGCCTGGGTATAGCCGGGCTGGTCGCCGCGTTCGATGGCTGCGCGCGCCAGGGTCAGTTCCAGTTGCAGGCCGTCCCACGCGGCCATGCGTTCGGCATCGGTCAACGGGCCCTGGGTGCGGGTGGCGGTGATGGTCACGAACGGGGCCAGTACCTGGTGCCACCACGGTGTGGTGGCGTCGGCCTGGCTGTCGACCACCGTATCGGGCAGTTGCTGCAGGGCCTTGGCGAAGGCGCCCAGCTGCTGCTGGGTGGTGGCGCGCACGCCCGGGCCCAGGCTGTCCACCGCATTGCGTTCCTGCATCAGCGCCTGACGCAGGTTCAGGTAGTCGTTGCCCTGCACATCGTCCAGGGCGCTGGCCGCCAGCGCGTACAGGCGTTTGGCACCGTCCACGTCATCGGCGTAGGCCAGCCGCTGTGCGGCCTGGGCCAGCAGCAGTTCGGCCTCTTCCAGCTGCAGCGCCTGCGCGCCGTGGCGGGTGCTGTCGGCCAGCTTGGCCAGGTTGTCTTCGAGCAGCGCGCTGCGCTGGCTCAGGCCGAGCATTTCATCGCGCAGCACGCGGTTGGTGGCGGCCGCATCCTGCAATCGCTGCGCGGTCGAACGCTGGTCGCGGCGCAGCGCGTCCACGCTGTCCACCAGGCCCTGCAGCTGCAGGCTGGCTTCGGCCTGGCGCTGGTCGCTGCGGGCCTGCTCGGCCTGCCAGCGGGTCCAGCCCCAGGCCACGCCGCCGGCCACCACGGCCAGGAGCGCCAACGGCACGATCCAGCGCAGGGGGGTGGGGGCAGCAGCAGGCGAAGCGGCATCATTCATACGGGCATCCTTGTCGGTCGCGCCGGGACATCCGCAGGCTGGCGAGCGACGTGCTGCACAGCATCACCCGTGGCCTGCGCGGCCCGCAAGGCCAGACGCGGCGCCTGTTCAGGTAGATGCGGAAGTGATGATCGCGGTGTGTGCAGCCTGGACCAGCTGGCGTGGTAAGGGCCCCTCGGCCAGGCATACCCGGGGGAATCCGGCCTGGCTGGCCTGCTCGGCCAGGCGCGCGCTGGCGGCCACTACCCAGGCCTGGCGCAGCGGTGCCTGCAGATCGCCCGGCAACTGCGCCAGCAGCAGCGCCAGCGCCTCGCCGCTGCTCAGCGCCAGCGCCCACGGGCGCGGGCTGGCGCGCAGCCGCTGCAGGGTGCGCGCCGGCAGCGGCAGCGGCTGCCGCGCATACACATTGGCGCGCTGCAGCTGCGCACCGCGCGCGACCAGGGTGCTGGCGATGATGCCGCGGCCGCCGGGGGCGGTGACCAGGCCGGCGCGCAGGCCGTGCAGGTCGTCCAGGGCGGGCAGGGCCAGCAGGCCCTCGCTGTCCATCCGCGCCGGTGCCAGCACCTGCCGCGCGCCGTGCCGGTGCAGGGCCGCGGCGGTGCCAGCCCCGACCGCCAGCCAGGTTCCGGCGGGTGCGGCGTCCAGTGCCTGCAACCGCGCGGCGGCATGCACCGCCGCCGGGCTGCTGAACACCACCCGGTCGGCGTCCAGCGCGCGCGCCAGATCGGCAGCGGTGGGGGCATCGTCGCGCGCGCGCAGCCGCCACGGCGACAGCGCCACCAGCTGCGCGCCGGCGGCATGCGCGGCACGGCGCAGCGGGGCGTGCTGGCCGCGCGGGCGCAGCGAAATCAGGGTCCAGTCCGGCATCTGTGCTTGGCGGTTCATTGCGGGCATTATGCGAGCCCTTTGCCGTGGCGTTGTGGTGCCGATGTCCAATCCTGAATCCCTGCCTGCGCAGCTGGCCGCGCTGCAGCACGTACTCGACCGCATGCCGCCGGTGGCGGCCATGCAGATCCGCGTGGAGGCCTACGCCGATGGCGTGCTGTGCCTGGGCGCGCCGCTGGCGGCCAACGTCAACGACAAGGGCAACGCCTTCGGCGGCAGCCTGGCCTCGGCACTGACCCTGTCCGGCTGGGCCCTGGTCACCCTGCGCCTGCGGCTGGCCGGTTTCGACGCCGACGTGTATGTGGCCGACAGCCACGTGCGCTACCTGGCCCCGGTCTATCAGGATCTGCACGCCCAGGCGCAGGCCGCCGATGACGCCGACTGGGACGGCTTCCTGGCCACGTTCGCCCAGCGCGGCAAGGCCCGGATCGGGCTGGTGGCCCGGCAGCCGGGCACCGATGGCAAGCCGGCCGCCGAGCTGACCGGGCGTTTCGTGGCCTTCGCAAGGCGGTAGGATGGGCGCCTTGCCGATTGGGGGAATGCGCATGCGTCGTACGCTTCAGATCCTGCTGCTGGCCTTGTTTGCGCTCAGCAGCGTGACGGCCTTGGCCGCCGACCAGAAAATCACCAAGAAGCAGCGCCGGGAACTGGAAGAAACCCAGGTCAAGTACGACTCCACCCTGCGCTGGGGCACCGTCGAGGACATGCTGCCGTACCTGGACCCGGAATACACCAGGGTCCACCCGCTGACCGACCTGGAGCTGCGCCGTTTCGAGCAGGTCAAGATCTCCAGCTACCGCGCCGGGGACAACGTGCCGATGCCCGATGGCCGGGTGGGGCGTAATGCCGAGGTGCGGGTGATCAACAACAACACCCAGGCCGAGCGCCTGGTCAGGGTCAAGGAAATCTGGCGCTGGGACGCGCAGGGCAAGCGTTGGCTCCAGGCCAACGGGCTGCCGGACCTCTGGCAGGAATCCTGAATCCGGCCCCTTGGCCGGGGCTGGACGCCGGTTGATCCGCATGTGCGACAATCGGCGCCCGCTTAACGACCCGTGATCTGAGTGAATTACGAAGAGTTGCTGGCCTTTGCCGGCCGAAACCCGATGTTGTCGATGGCCCTGGTCGGCCTGACCGTGGCCATCATCGTCACCGAAGTCCGCCGCCTGCTGCGTGGCTTCAAGTCGCTCAAGCCGGCCGAACTGACCCACCTGATCAATGCCGGTGGCGCCATCGTGGTCGACCTGTCCTCGGGCAGCGATTTCGAGAAGGGCCATATCGCCGGCAGCCGCAACGTGCAGCCCAGCCAGTTCGGCCCGGAGCACAAGCTGGTGGCCAACGCCAGGCAGAGCCCGGTGGTGCTGGTATGCCGCAACGGCACCGCCTCGGAAACCGCCGCCAAGGCGTTGAAGAAGGCCGGCTTCGAACAGGTCAGCGTGCTCGATGGCGGCATTCCGTCCTGGCAGCAGGCCGAGTTGCCGCTGGTCAAGGGCCGCAACTGATTCTGCCCGGATCGCACCGCGTGCCTTGTACGTGGCGCCCGGTGCCCCCATCGCAGGGCATGTAACAATCCACTTTTCAGCATTCATTTTGGAGCTACACGAAATGTCCGACGAAACCACCAACGGCGCCGTTGCGCCGGTCGACGCCGCCACCGGCCCTTCGTTCACCGTTGAGAAGATCTACGTCAAGGACGTTTCCTTCGAATCGCCCAACGCACCGGCCGTGTTCAACGAAGCGGTGCAGCCGGAGCTGCAGCTCAACCTCAACCAGCGCGTGCAGCGCCTGGGCGAGAACGCCTTCGAAGTGGTGCTGGCTGTCACCCTGACCTGCAAGGCCGGCGACAAGACCGCCTATGTGGCCGAAGTGCAGCAGGCTGGCGTGTTCGGCCTGATCGGCCTGGAGCCGCAGGCGATCGACGTGCTGCTCGGCACCCAGTGCCCGAACATCCTGTTCCCGTACGTGCGTTCGCTGGTCAGCGAACTGATCCAGGCCGGCGGCTTCCCGCCGTTCTTCCTGCAGCCGATCAACTTCGAAGGTCTGTACGCCGAAACCCTGCGCCAGCGCCAGGAACAGGGCGAGACCTCGCTGGCTGATTCCGAGCCGGCCGGCAACGCCTGATCGGCGCTGCTGTCGTTCCGATGAGCATCCACGCAGACAAGATCGCGGTACTCGGCGCCGGCTCCTGGGGCACGGCGCTGGCCAGCCTGCTTGCGCGGCACGGTCACCGCACCGTGTTGTGGGGACGGGATGCGGCAATGGTCGAGGCCATCGACCAGCGCCACGAGAACACCCGGTACCTGCCGGGCATTCCGTTGCCCGAATCGCTGCGCGCCACTACCGACCTGGCCGCTGCGGTCAGCGATGCCACCTGGATCCTGGTGGTGGTGCCCTCGCACGCCTTCGGTGAAACCGTGCGTGCGCTGGCGCCGTTGCGCCCGGCGCAGGCCGGCGTGGCCTGGGCGACCAAGGGCTTCGAACCGGGCTCGGGCCGTTTCCTGCACGAAGTAGCGCGCGAGGTCCTCGGGCCGGACGTGCCGCTGGCGGTGGTGACCGGCCCGTCGTTCGCCAAGGAAGTCACCCTGGGCCTGCCGACGGCGATCACCGTGCACGGCGACGCGCCGGAGTTCGCCCAGCAGGTGGCCGATGCGATGCACGGCCCGGCCTTCCGCGCCTATACCGGCGACGACATGGTCGGTGCCGAGCTGGGCGGGGCGATGAAGAACGTGCTGGCGGTCGCCACCGGCGTGGCCGATGGCATGCAGCTGGGCCTGAACGCCCGTGCCGGCCTGATCACCCGCGGGCTCAACGAAATGCTGCGGCTGGCCGCGGCGATCGGCGCCAAGCCGGAGACCCTGATGGGGCTGGCCGGCCTGGGCGACCTGGTGCTGACCTGCACCGGCGATCTGTCGCGCAACCGTCGCCTGGGCCTGGCGCTGGGGCGTGGCCAGACCCTGCAGGACGCCGTGCGCGAGATCGGCCAGGTGGTGGAGTCGGTGCAGACCGCCGATGAAGTCATGCGCCAGGCGCGCCGGCACGGTATCGACCTGCCGATCTCCGACCGGGTCCGTGCCGTGCTGCATGGCGAGCAGACCCCCGAAGAGGGATTGCGTGCGTTGCTGGCACGCGAGCAGAAGCCGGAGTATCCGGACACGCTGTTCAAATGATCCACCAGAACCCCGGCCCAGCGCCGGGGTTTTGGTTTGGTGCGCCATCAACCGCAACCGCCGGGGGTAGATCCACGCCATGCGTGGATGCGCTGCCACAACGAAAAAACCCGGCACAAGGCCGGGTTTTTTCGTGGCGCACCGACGAGGTTGCGGCCATGTAAGTGAAGCCCGGCCAGGCCGGGCTTCATGACGCGTGGGAGAGAGGTCACGCGCCATCCAACACCATCTTGCGTATCGCGTATTACCAGGTGAAGCGCGGGCCGACGAACCATTCCTTGTCGCCGCCCTTGGCCAGCTTCACTTCGCCGGCCAGGCCCCAGTTCTGGTTGAGCTTGGCCTGGGCGCCGACGCGGCCGTAGAACTCGCCGTCCGGGTTGATGCCGTGCTTCTTGCTGTAGTCCTCGTAGCCGGCCATCACATAGCCCTCGAAGTTCGGGGTGAACGCGCTGCGCACGCCCACTTCGGTCGAGTAGCCGTTGAAGTCCAGGCCGTGCTTGGGATCGAACTTCTGGTACGCCACGCGTGCCACCAGGTCGGTGGTCGGGGCGATGCCGTAGTTGTAGCCCACACCGACCTTCCACTGGTCGACGTCGTTGCTGCCGCGCTTGGTTTCCTGCGCGTTGTAGTCACCGAAGACGTGGAAGTTCGGCGCCACGGCGACCGAGCCCTTCACCGCCCAACCATCCGCATCGCCACCCTTGGCGTCGGTCTTCACGTAGCCGCCTTCAACGAAGTTGTACGACAGGCCGTCGGTTGCCGAAGCGGCGAACGGCAGGGCAGCCAGCAGACCCAGGGCAAGCAAAGAAGTCTTCATATCGGGACACACCTTTAATTATTTTGGTTTTGCCGACCGCCCCCTTGGGAGGGGGAGAGAAGGGGCGGTCGACAGGTGTGAATTATCCGTTAGGCGTCACAATCGCCCCTGAATATTGAACTGACCAGTACGTGAATAAACCGGGGGTTCAGGGAACTCGGGAAGCGCGGTGTAGCCAGGGTCCAATAGCTCATGCAAGTTGCACGAACTATTGGACCAAAAGCCTGTACAGACTATTGGATCAATTCCTAGACCGCATCGGGGCTAGGCATGCTTCACGGCAGCAGGCGGCTCTTAGCAGCCTCGTGGGCCAATACAGATTCGCGACGCAGCTGAAAACTTCGGTAGTAGTGGTTGCCTTCATTTCCCGAACTATCGGCGGGGATAGTTGTGGATCGAGAGAAGGCTCTGTCACACGCGAATCGTTCTGCGGCTAGCAGCAGTCAACTCCCTCGACGAACGTTAGAGTCGGTCATCGACGAGCAGGGGCCAAACTCCACCAGTATTCGGGGATCCAAGTAAGCGAGGCCGCGATCTGACGCGTGTCAGCTACCGGCTGAAGCGGAGTCACCATCGTATCGGATACAAGTCGGGCATGCAGTTTTAGCCATCGACACAGCTGCGTGCAAGGCCTCATATAGTCGACCGAAAACCACATGGCCCACGCTGTTGCGTGGGCCATGCTTCTGCAGTTAATCGGTATAGAACAGAGGGTCGTTACTCGACTGCTTCATAAGCGTAATCGAATGTGTGCAATCTGCCCGGTTCTTGTAGGATTCGCTACTCCGGGCGATCGGCTCCCGATTGCCCGCGTAGTAGATCCAGTACCACTCGCCCTTGTTGTCTTTCTTCTGCCAGTAGCAGGGGTAGGTCACGGTGCTCATTGAGTACTCCATAGCTCCGGCCGTCACATGCGGCCAGGCTGCGTTTGGTGATACGCTAGGAGTGCCCTAGGAAATATAGGGCACTAGAGGTACCTACCAAGGCCACAACAGCGATCTCCGGCAAGAGTCCCCGCTGTTGTGGCCTTTCCGATTAAGGCTCCCGACGGGTAGGAAGCGTCAGAAGCCCATCGCTCTTCTGGTCATAGTCAGTCGTCCTCGTCGTTTTCGTCAGGGTAGAGCCAATTGATGCTCGCTTCGAAGGCCTTGATGAGTCGCTGCCGCTTAGATGAAGACATCTTGGTTCCTTCCGTCGGCAGGTCTCGGATCAGCCCAAAAATTGCGGGCGGAATTCCCGAAGTGTCAATTTCCTTCGGCTGAACAACCGCCATCGGCAGGGGCACCGTCGACGCAGGCAGTTGATCTGGGTCAATCTGAACAACTGGCGCCGGGATAGAATGTTGGTGACCATTAGCAACAAGTGGAAGCACCAATCGTCCTCGGCCCGAGGCATGGAAGAACCCTGCTGTTTCAGCAGACTCAAAGAACACCCGAAGTGCGTTCTTAACCTGAGCTTGGACGACCCTGAACTCGTTGCGAAGTAGATTTTCCAGACCTTGCTGATTAGGAAGCGGCTGCCCCTTATAGCGTTCGTAAAGCTTTTCGAACAGTTCGACGTTTAGGAACGCTGAGACCTTGCCTCGATTAGCATCTCCCCCCTCTACGGGAGCGAAGATCTTTGCAGCCAGGGGCGTAGGACGAATCATCCCGGAAACGTCCTCAACTAACCCGAACACGCGGGCCGCGCCGAACCGGGACAAAAAACCACCATTTTTAGTCCCGTTGTATCCAAGCATCGCCGCCAATTGCTCACGTGTGCAGCTTCCCCCTGCATCGTGATGAATCTTCTCGGCTACCTTCACCGAGGAATCCAAGTTGAAGTAGGGGAACTGGACTCCACTGCGGCCACGAGTTCCCTTAGACCCCTTTTCTTCCACCTGATCAGTGTTCATTGGGTATGCCGATATTCATTGAGGAAGATGATGCACGCACCGATCTTGTGATGTCAACAGGAATTACTTGTCGCAGTACTTGTATTACTTGCGCCCTCCAGGTTGATGAGGCTTCTTTTGTAAATATCCATTATAATCAATAACATACATGAAAGTCATTCGCCTCCGTTGATTTCGCCAGTGAAGTATGGTGCGTAATTTTTTAGGTTGAAGTGTTTCACGTGAATCAAAAACACAACGAAGGGGCGGATTTGGTGCGTGCCATGCCCTCTTAAAGAATGCAAGAAAGTTATAAGTGGCCTTACACATCAATGAGTTAGGCTCCATTACTCGGGTTGTATCTCAAAAATAAGATGGAGTGCGCGTGTCCGCATCCAGCATCGCGGGAGAGTTCCTCTCGGCGCCCCACTGCGGCCGCCCTAGAGCAGCAACGACATCTGTGTGCCCGGCAGCATTTGCGGACTGCGCACATCCAGGGCGAAGCATCAAAAGAAGTAAGGCGCTGATGACGTGATGATCAATCGTCATTCGTTGCGGCATGGGACCATGTCCCGAACGAGATGAACCTCGCAGCGCGTTCTTTCGGTTCGCTAGGCCTCTTCTAGATGCGGTCTGAAGCCAGTCAGATAGCTGGCCTGTGTTAGGAGGCAGGGCATGGGCTCCTTGTGGAAACTATGGGGGCGAACCAGTTAAAGCAATCGCTTATGGGTGTATGGTACAAAACGCCAACCAATTGGACACCCCTAGCCAAGCCAACTGGACAGCGGCGCCAAATGAACTGGACACCGCCGCCAAATGAACTGGACACCTGCGCCAGACTGGACGCCGCAACCAGACTGCACAGCCCGAGCGTTTGCTCCCCCTCGGGTACTTGGATGTGATGGTGTGAGTCACAGCTTGTGACGGTTTTGCGAGGCTGTCGCAGTGGCCCATGGCCTTGCAGGAAGGCGGCCTATTGTCGGCTTTGACCCATTACACAGGCTCATCTCGATTTTTCAGCCGTTGATCGGCGGGCGCCGCCGCAGGCCTGGGCTAATAGCGCAGGCGTTGATACTGCTGAGCATGCGCGTGCTGGGCCACGCGCTTTGCCCCCAGCGGAGCACGGATTGGGAGCGGGCAGCCAAGCCGAGCTTCGGGAGGTGGCCTGCCATCAGTCGCCCGGGTTAACCTGTCAGGGCACCCAGAGCCAGCCCCCATATGGACAATACCCAGCACATGGAAAAGACCAATCAACCGCGAGAAGGTGAGTTCTTCCAGCTGCAGCCGGATGCCCGCCGGGGCGGCAAGGGCCACGGGGTGGTTTTTGAGAACGAGCAGGCACTGCTGACGCCGCCGCGGCTCATCGTGAAACCCAAGGCAGGCGGCTTCCCGCCGCTGTGCGAAATACCGCGCTTGGTCTACCACCGGCGTGAGGGCGTGCTCCCCCAAGACCTTGAAGGCGGGATGAGCGGTTACTGGTTGGTCTCAGAGCGGCTTCGCCAAGTGATGGAAGCGGTAGACCCCGACGCATTCGTGTTCACCGACACCGACTACCGCTTCGCGGACGGTTCTCAGGGACCTACTTACTTTCTCTGTGATGTCGTCAGGACGCTGGATGCGCTCGATGAAGAAGCCTCCACACTCAACATCGATATCAGTGATGAGTTTGAGGCAGGCAAGTATTACGACCTCACCGGCGATGTCCGTTTGACCTTCAAGCACGAGGTGCTGGGTTCGGCTCACGTTTTCAGATTGGCATTCCACGGCGGCGTCTTTTGCGACCGTGTATTCAAGGAGGCTGTAGAGGCTGCGGGCATCGTCACCTCCAGAGAATCCAATGGGCTTTGGTTTGAAGACGTTGTGAACTGCTGAGCCGAGAACATCAGCGACAAGGAAGGAACCTGATCCATGCCCCACTACCGTACGCTCCTCCAAGACCACCACGGCATTGAACAACAGACGCTGAAGAACAGTGAGTTGCTCGCCAAGCTGCAACAGGCTGGAAAGTTTGATATCCATGCCCCGGAGAATCGGTTATTCCTTCCGGCCAACCCGCAGTTCGCACACGCCTTGGGAATTACACCGCATAGCGGCGGTCCGCTAGGTGCCTATCAGCTGGGAATGTTAGAGCGGCTAAACAAACTTCAAATGACCGTGGACGGTCAAGCCTCATTGGAGGGTGACCCTGGAGCAATGGATCGGGTGATCAAGCGCGTCGAGCAGTTGCGCGACACGGTCAAGGTTGGCCTGATCAATGGTGACCTGAACACCAATACGCCTTTCGGTCAAACACCCGAGTTGACCAGTCAGAAGGTCCGGTATTTTTTCGTCAACATCCCAGCCTATTACCAGACGCATGCCCCTCAGATCCAGGCACTGAAAGGCTTCACCGGCATCGACCACGGCTGGGGTGCCATCGCGCACTCCGAATCGCGCATTGTCACCATGCTCAACAAGATCGACGTGGACAGCACGCCGATGATCCGTGGCGGCGACGTCCCGCTGCAACGCAGCGGGCTGTCACTGGCTATCGCCAACGCCCACCACGATGGTCGCGTGGTCATGTCCGAGCCGGGCATCCGCAGGGTCGAGCTGGTGTTGGGCGAGGAGTCGGCCTACCGGATACGCGTCCCTCCCAGCCAGCAGGGCGCGGTGTCCATGGACCTGCTGCTGGGCGAGGCCTCTGCCCGCAACCTGGTTCGCTCAGGCGGCCTGCTTGCCACCGGCGCCGATGCCATCATAACCGCACGCCGCGCTGCCGAACTGCTCGAGCAGGGCAACACCACCGCCGCACAGTCGGAGGTCAACCACGCGCTGGCCCGCAACGCGGGCGGATGGGTGGGTGGTGGCGCCACCGCCTTGGCGCTGGGCGGTAGTGGGTTCCTGCCGGCAGCCGTAGTGGCGGCCGATGCCCTGCTGCTGAGCAAGGCGTTCGAGAAAGGCGCGGACCTGCGCGACAACTGGGCCATCTACCACCAGACCGACAAGGCGGATGTCGACTGGAAGTTCGACGGCCGAAATTGGGAGCGCCAAACCGCCTTCGATAGCACGTCCAATGGGCGCGGCAGTCCCGTCGAACGAGATGTGGTGGCGAGTTATCAGAAGTCCCAGGAACTGGGCGCCATGGCCAGCGCAAAAGCAGTGGAGCTGGCGCTGGGCAAGGTGCCACCGCCGCAGGACCCGTTCAAGATCCCCGCCCAACCCGGTGACCAGCGCGGGCTGGACAACCAGGACTGGCACCGCAACCCCGATACTTTGGCGTGGGAACGCCAGATCAAAACCGGCGTGTCCGGTGCGAACGACCGGGGCAGCTACGAAAACCAGACCGCAACGCCCGAGCGGGCCCGGCAGCTCAACCAGGAAGCACTGGCCCGCATCGAGGGCAATATCAGCAACGGTCGCGAAGCCATTGCCGCCGCTTACCTGGAGAGCCACGCCGCACAACGGGCGCAGGATTACCGGGTGGACGTGCCGGCAGCGGTGGAGACGGCGCGCGCCAAGCCCGACGTGGTGCTGGGCTCGGACGGCCAGGTCTACCGGCGCAATGACGCAGGAGAATGGGCCAGCCGGGATGGGTTGGCCCATGGCAACCTGGCCACGGAGTTGGAGATGACCAACCTGATACGCCAGCCTTCGCTGGAGCGTTCGCAGCAGGCGTTGGCAGACATCCAGGCCTTGCCGGCGCCGACGGCAGCCCAAGCCGAGAAGAACGAGCTGCTGCACCGTTATCGGAGTGCGGGCATCGATCTGAATGTGAACCCGGATACCCAGCAAGCCATCGGGCTGGCGGTGCAGCGGACGCTGGAGGCCAACGGCGTTATTGGCCCGACGATGCAGCAGTTGCGGCCGGATGGGGTGGACAAGCGTGGCTTTGATAGCCCGATCATCCACTTCCAGACCGGGCCGGATGGAGCAGCTCGCCAGGTCGCCATCACCAGCAGCGAAGCACTGCGGCAGGCATTGAATGATGTGCGAGCCCACCGCCATGAGCAGGCCCCCATTCCCGATACCCCCGAGTTGCGCATCGCGGCGTTGTCGCCGGACGAACGTGACGCGTATGAGCAGACGTTGCGCGAAGCCAACCGGCACGGCGTATCCGCCCAGGAGGCGCAGCGGGTGGCGACCTTGGCGGCAGTCAACGTGCACGCTCCGCAGATGGAGGAAACCCGAGCCCCGCAAACAGCGGTCGATGTACAGCGACAACGTGATGCAAACCCTGCACCTGATGCAGTGACGATGGTAGCCGCTTCCGCGCCCATTGTTGCTTCGCCGCCGATTGCCCCGGAACGCCCTGAACAAATTCAGCCGTTCACCCCGCGCGACGCGCCACGGCCAGAACCGGCGGTGCAGCCGGCATTGGCGGCGGCGGATGATTCGACCCGGCAGGGCCTGCATGTTGGTCAACCAGCTCCCATGCAGCCCACGCCATCGGCGCACCATAAGCGGGAAGTCCAGATAGCAGGTGCCCTGAATCAAGACACGTCGCAGCAGCCTGCCGCGCTCCACCCACCCGAGCCGGTCACACCGCCCTCGCCAGGGAACGCGCAGCCCGACGCCGTGCAGCACCCATCCATCGAAGATCATCAGCATCGCAATCAGGCGTTGCCTGCTCAGTCGACCGAGAACGCGCCGGCCGCACCCGTAGTCCAGGCGCCGGCGGCGCCCGATCAGCAGGCCACGCCGCCGGTGGTGATGACGCCGATGCAGGCCGGTCATCCCGACCACGCGCTCTACCAGCAGATACGCGAACAGGTGACGGCGCTGGATGCCAGGCACGGGCGCAGTTTCGATGCGACCAGCGAGCGGATGGCGGCCAGCCTGCTGGTCCTGGCCAAGGGCAATGGACTGGATCGGGTGGACCACGTGGTGCTGAGCAATGCCACTGCCGACAAGCCTGCGGGACATAACGTGTTTGTTGTCCAGGGCGAACTGAACAACCCCGCGCACCAGCGTGCGCATATGCCCACCGAGCAGGCCGCACAGACGCCGGTGGAGGCGTCGCTGCAGCGGTTCGAGGTGGTTAGCCAGGAACAGCAGCAGCGTCAGCAGGCGCAGCAGCTGGAGCAGCAACTGCAGAATGAGCGCGAGCAGCAGGGGCAGGCGCGCGGCATGAGCATGGGCTGAGATCCGGGGATGGGCGTGTTGTTAAGTCCCAGCGCGCCCCAAACCGCACTCAGGCACGTGCCGCGCCCATGCGCTCGGCCACTTCATCGGGTATCAGGCGCTCGCGCCTGCCGGCATGGAGCACCGATGCACCCCACGTCCATGCCACGTTATTTGAGGCGACCCAGCGTCGGGCATCTTCGCTGGCCTTCTCGCTCGGGACGATCAGCTTTAGACGCGGTCCCAAGCCGAACAGCAGGTCAAACCCGTAATTGACTGAAATAACCTTGCGCAGCTCGCGAGTCGGGCCCCCAGGCCTGTACCCCGTCCAGCCGTCGTCTTCCAGTTGCAGGATGACCTGATCCAGCCAGTAGGCCTGCGCACGGAGCACGTGGTGGTCCAGGTCGAAGGCGATTTCCTTGCCGGCCGCCATCGGAAAGATATGGCGGATGAAGAACTCGAACAGTTCCAGAGCAATGCCCCTCAAGCGCGTCCCGATCACCGCCATCAACAAGGTGCGGTGCAGCGAACGCCCGATATCGAAGGCGCGCGAGTGATTGCCCGCTTCATAGGCCTCCCGTAACAGGACAACCGTGGCAGCCACGGCTTGCAGGTCCGCTTGCCCCTCCAAACGATGCAATGGCTGGTTAGGCGCTCGCCGACGGACATAGCGTCCGATGGCCAGGGCCCGCTCATCGAAGATCGCGTTCTGGATGGTAGGCCGTAGCCGTTTCAGCAGCGCGTCCCCTTGCAGCCCGATGGGACGACTCACGTCCAGCAGGTCCCAGCCCGCGTCTTCCAGGAGATCGCTTGATCGTGGAAGTGCCTGTTCACAGGCTCGCACCGTTTCGGCGCCGGGCAGGTGTCTCCCGCCGGCGTACTTGGCCCACATGTTGTGGTGGTGATGGCCGCTTCGATAGGCGTTCGGCTGCAACTGCCGTCCGAGCCCGTAGGCCGTCGATTGACCAAGGCGTGTACGCAGACCCTCGAACCAAGCCCCCGCTCTCAAGACATTCAACGTCTTCTTGATGGCCTTGGGATTTTCGGATTCTGCAAAACGCACTACCACTTTGAGGCGGGCATTGTGGTAGGGCGTTATGTATTTCAATGACTTAGCTGGCATCGGACCAGAAAAATAGAGTAACGATTTTCCCTATCTTTCCTTCTGGGCAGGAGGAAGCGCAATGGCTACGCTATCGGCATGACGAACCGTGACACGCCCATCGACCCGCTGGCCCAGACGCTGGAACAGGATTTGCTGCAACGTTACGGGCCGGTGATCGGCCAGGACGACCTGCGCCGGGCGCTGGGTTACACCTCGGCCGATGCCTTCCGGCAGGCGCTATCGCGCGGGGCACTCCCCGTGCCGGTGTTCGTCATTGCCCATCGACGGGGCAAGTTCGCCCTGGCCAAGGACATTGCGCAGTGGCTGGCCAACTTGCGCCACCAGGCGCTCGACGCCAAGACGCCCCAATGAGCGGCCGCTTAACCCGGTTTTCCGTTCCGCTGCGCCCCAAACCGCACATCCCCCCCTCAACAGGGAGCGTGACCATGACCTAGTGCTTGAACCTGTCCAGGCTAAATACGCACTCGGAAATGCAAAAAGCCCCCAAGCGTTACAGCGCCAGGGGGCTTGAGGATGCAGACGACTCAGCAGTCGTCGCATTCTCGGCATCTCCCCGTCTTCCGTCAATCCCCATTGGTCCGACCACGGACCGATGCGGTGATCTGCTGCCATCGCTCGGCCCGGGTGCTTTCCGAGGCCGTCTGTGCGCGCGGCAAGGAATGCCATGACCGTACTCAAAGAGCTCTGTCGGTGCCTACTACGCACCGACCTGTCCCATCGCCAGATCGCCCAGAAGGTGGATCGATCCCCTTCCACGGTGACGCGCTACAGCAAGCGCCTACGTGCCCTCAAGGCCCAGTGGGAGCAGATTCAGCCCCTGGATGAAGTTGCCCTTGATCGTTGGTTGAACCCGAGTAAGAGCGGGTTGAAGAAGCTGTTCGTCGAGCCGGACTGGGACTATGTCCATGCCGAACTGCAGCGGCGCGGGGTCACCCTGGCGCTGCTCCACGAGGAATACGCCATCAACCTCGAAGGCGGGGCCATGTCCGCGACCGAGTTCCGGCGTCGCTACCGCCGCCATGCGCGCTCCAGGGGCCTGGTCATGCGCCAGGTTCGGCTGCCAGGTCACGATCTGTTCCTGGACTTCTCCGGCGTCCGCCCCTTATTGACCGACCCGCAAACAGGGCTCAAGACACCGGTCGAGCTGTTCGTTGCGGTGATGGGGGCCAGCCGCAAGACCTTCGCCTACGCCGTGCACAGCCAGAAATCTGTGGATTGGATCGCCTGCAACGCCAAGGCGCTGAACTTCTTTGGCGGCGTGCCTACCTACCTGGTTCCGGACAACCTCAAGGCGGCTGTCACCTCGATCTCGCGCCAAGACGGGGCACTGCTGAACATGACCTACGCCGAGTTCGCCTCGCACTACGAAACCACAGTGCTGCCGGCACGTCCGCGCAAGCCCAAGGACAAGGCCCCGGTGGAGATTGGCGTGTTGCTGGTGCAGCGCTGGGTCCTGGCCCGCCTGCGCAATCGGGTGTTCTTCTCCCTGGAGGAACTGAACCTCGCCATCGCTGGGCTGGTCGAGCATCTGAATGACCGGCCGATGCGGGGTTGTGGTGGCAAATCCCGCCAGCAGTTGTTTGGAGAACTGGATGCACCCGCCCTGTCACCGCTGCCCAGCACCGACTACGAGTACGCCGAATGGAAGCTGAAGGTGCCTGTGGGACAGGACTACCACGTCGCTTGGGAGGGCCATTTCTACTCCGTGCCGCATCGGTTGGTCGGGAGCAAGGTCAACCTGAAGGCTACCCGAGATGGAGTATTCGCCTTCCATCGCGACAAGCGCGTTGCACTGCATCTGCGCGAGCAGGAAGTCGGTGGTTGCAGCACGCTGCCCGAGCATCAGCCACCGGCACATCGGGCGTACTCCCAGGACACGATGGAGCACCTGATGGAGTGGGCCAAGCAACAGGCCGGCGCTCTTTTCGCCTTCGTGCAGCGACATAGCGAGGTGCACCGTCGGCCGGTGTTGACGCTGCAGGCCTGCCGGGGCCTTCAACGCCTGGCACGCGAACACGGCATCGATCGACTGCAGGTGGCGTGCGATCGCGCCCTGCGTGCCCAGGCCAGCAGCGTCAGCTCGGTCAAATCGATCCTGGTGCGGCAGTTGGACCGTGTCGCGCCCACCCAGACGGATGCAGCCAATGAAGACACCCTGCCGACGCACGAAAACGTGCGCGGTGCCCACTACTACAGCTGACGGAGCCACCATGTCCCTGGAACACACCATCGATCAACTGCGTCATCTGAAACTCACCGGCATGGTCGCCGGCCTGGAGCATCAGCACTCCCAGTCCAGCTACGGCGCCCTTGGCTTTGATCAGCGATTGGGCCACCTGGTCGACGCCGAGATCAGTCAGCGGGAAAGCCAACGCTTCAAACGATTGATTGCCAATGGTCGGTTGAAGGTCTTCGCAGAACCCGAGGCCATCGATTTCCACAGCGGCCGCGGCCTAGATCGGTCGATGGCGGCCGACTTGCTGACCTGCAACTGGATCGAACGCCAGCAAAACGTTCTGATCACCGGGCATACCGGTACCGGCAAGACCTGGTTGGCCTGTGCCTTGGCTGTCCAGGCGGCGCGCAACGGCATCCCGATCGGCTACCGACGCGTGGGCCGGTTGCTGGAAGAAATGGAGCTGGCCCATGCCGATGGGTCACTGCCCAAACTGCGGGGGCAGCTGGCCAAGACCAAGCTGCTCATCCTGGATGACTTCGGGCTGACCCCGCTCAGTGGCCGCGGCCGTGCAGATCTGCTGGAACTGCTCGATGACCGGGTGGGATCCGGTGCCACCATTGTGGCCGGGCAGATGCCAGTCAAGGACTGGCACGCCTTCATCCATGATCCCGCATTGGCCGATGCCATCATGGACCGGCTCATCCACAGCAGCCACAAGCTGGCCCTGAAGGGCGAATCCCTCCGTAAGACCAGAGCCGCCAAAGCGGGAGAGTAAGTGCGTGTGCCTCGAGGCTGCAGGGCTGGCAGCCTCGGGGCTATGAACTAGCGCTCCCCAGTATGGGCACGAAATACTGCATATACTTACACTACTTGACGTGTTTAAAGTTTGCGAATACGCTGGATTTTCCGAAGATCAGGAGTGCGTTATGCCCACCCACCAGGTGGAGGTCGATGACGAGATTTTTGCCCTCGTCAAGAACCACGCTGAACCGTTGGTCGACAATTTCAACTCGTCCCTCCGACGCTTGCTTCAGCTCGACATCAAGCCAGGAGAAGCCTCTACGGCGATTACAGACCCGCCTGTGTTCCCGGGTGGGACGCCCAAGGCCCTAAGGCAAATCATTGAGGTTGTGTTGCTGGTTCAAGATGGTTCGTACAGTCGCTCAATAGCCACCCAGATCGTGGCAAAGCGATACCGCGTCGCTACGCAGACGGTCCTGGACAAGTACGCTCGTCAACTAGGGCTTACGACACATCAATTCGATCGCCTGCTGGATCAAGCTGATTTGAGGGAGCTGAAACAGCTGCTGAAATCAAAGTTCCCGTCGCATGCTGACGATATTAGCCGCCTAATACCGTAGTAGTGGACTAGGCAATCCAGGTGTTAGCCCACAATGAAAGGAGTCAATCGCGTGAAGAATGCAATCACCCTGTTGGTGCTGCTCTCTGCTCTCATTGCCGGCGGAGCAATCGCCAAGGACAAAAGCGTCAATGGGGTCTTCCGACCAACGCTTTCAACCAATCCAAAGAGCTATCTCCGGGATTTCAAGCTCAATACGGCGACGCCAGATGAGGTGATCCAGTACGTCGGAACCCCGGACAAGACGTTTTCCCTCGGGGGCTCAGACTTCATCACCTACAACATTGCAGCAAAAAAAGAGGCCAGCGGAATCATTGAGTACACCTTTGAAGTGAAAGACGGTGTTGTCGTCAATGTCACCTATCTCAATTCCGGAAATTTCTTTGGTGTCACCCAGCGCGAGTCGGCCAAACAGCTGCAATCGCCGTGATTGATCAACGTCAGGGGTGAAACGGAACCGGCATCAGGTCGCCTGAGTTCCCGGGCTAGGCCTGCTGTGCTCAATCCGCATTTCCGTTCAATTGCGCCTCAAATCCCTATCTGAAGTGGCCAAGCTCGTCGCCAGACTGGGGGTTGGCCAGCGATAAGGTGACCATGTGTCCAGTCTGGCGCTGCTGTCCAGTTCACTTGGCAGCAGTGTCCAGTTCATTTGGTGCCACTGTCCAGTTCATTTGGCGGCGGTGTCCAAGTGCTTGGCTGTATGTAGTATGGCGAGAACACTGGTTCTTACCTCATTCTTGTAAGGAATCTGATGGCTGTGCGGTTGAGAGAGGGCTGCTCCCCATCCCGTGGTCTGTCAACTTCCACACGGCTCAGAAGCCGAGGGTGCTTGTCCACTTCCTGGCCGACAAAAGGTAGTGGAGGGAGGAGGTGCCGGCGCGGATGCCTTGCAGCGGGCCTGCCTTGGCGTTGCCATGGGCAAGAGACGTGCACGACAATCATCTGAACGCGCGTGCCCAATCGGATGGCGTGTCACTGAGACGAATGCAATGGCCAGGCGAGCAAGCGCTTCGGACTGGGTGCAGTACGCCGCCCAGCCAGGAAAAATCGAACGCATTGAAGCCTATTTCGGCGGGCATGGTTATGCCCCGCATCGGCACGACACTTATGCCATCGGGCTGACCCTGGCGGGTGTACAGAGCTTCCAGTATCGCCGTAGCCGTCGGCACAGCCTGCCCGGTACCGTAATGGTGCTTCATCCCGATGAGCTGCATGACGGGGAAGCAGGCACCGAGGCGGGGTTCCATTACCGGATGGCATACATCGAGCCTTCGCTGTTGCAGAAGATCCTTGCTGGCAGGCCACTGCCCTTCATCGAAGGCGGCCTCTCCGGTGACGCGCGGATCCGCAAAGCCTTGGCTCCGTTGCTGCAGGACATGGCTACTCCTATCGACCCGTTGGAAGAAGAAGACAGCCTGCATGACCTGGCGCAGGCTCTCGCCGATGCTGCCGGGCAGCGGCGCATCAGGCGCCGCCCCGATTTCTTTGCATTGGAGCGTGCCCGGGCCTATATCCATGCTTCGCTGGAACATGCCATCACGATTGACGCGCTGGTGGAGGCCAGTGGCCTGGATCGCTGGGAGCTCAGCCGTGATTTTCGCGCGGTCTATGGCACCAGCCCCTATCGCTACCTCACCATGCGCCGTCTGGACGTGGTGCGTCGGTTGATGCTGGCAGGTCAGAGCATCAACGAGTCGGCACTGGTGGCCGGCTTCTTTGACCAGAGCCACATGGCGCGCCACTTTACCTCCGCCTATGGCGTTCCTCCGGCACGATGGTTGAAACGGATGAAGCCTTCGCCCTAGGCATGCCACCGCATGTTGCACGATCGTCCAAGACGGGGGAGCAAGGGCACTTCAGCATATGGCCTCCGCCCCCATCAGGAACCGAATGTGCCGGAATCCTCCCATTCAGATCGTCACCAGCCCATCAATCTCGTAGAGAAGTTCACCCGGTTCAGCGAACAATGGGCGCCGAAAGTCATTGCTGAAATAAACGACTACCAGTTCAAGGTCGTTCGCTTGCAAGGCGATTTCATCTGGCACAGCCATGCCGATACCGATGAAGCGTTCTTCGTTGTCGAGGGCGAAATGCGCATCGACTTCCGCGATGGCAGCGTCCGGCTGCGGCAAGGCGAGCTATATGTCGTTGCCAAAGGGGTCGAGCACAAACCCTATGCCGAGCATGAGGTGAAGCTGATGCTCATCGAGCCGCGTGGTGTCCTTAACACGGGTGAAGACCTTGGGGAGATGACCGCCCGGAATGATGTGTGGATCTAGCAATCCGCGCCCCTCTGCCGGAGTGCGTGCGAACATCAGCTCCAGGGTTTCCACCACGGGCGCTTGCTGACGGCGGGCTTGGCGACGGCCTCGGCTCCTTCAATGCCTTCCCGCTTCCGCTTCTGCTCCAGGGTTTCGGCCAGGAAGCGGACGTACATCTCCTGATGTTCGGGAAACCGCTGCCTTCCCTCTTCAAATACCTGCTGCGCTTCCTCCAGCCTGCCCAGCCTCAGCAGGCATTCGCCGCGAGAGAAGAACGCCGAATTGCCGTCCGGATTGACCTGGAGCGATTCCTCGAAACCGTTCAATGCCGTGGCATAGTCGGCAAGCTCCATATGCAGGAAGGCGCGGTTGTCGATGGCTTCGAAGAAGACCGGGAACAGTTCGATCGCCTGGGTGTAGGCGTCGATCGCCTCCAGCTTCATGCCGTCGTTGTCCAGGGCAAGCGCGGCCTGATAGTGCGCATTGGCCTGGGCGACAAGGGCGTCTACATCCTGACCGGTCACCTGCAGATAGCGCCAGAAGTCGGTGATCCTCAGGTACTCGATGAAGCCGACCATGTCGTCGTCTTCTATGGGCGAGGTGCACAGCACCTCCCAGCCCGCAGCGAACCCGGCGGCGCTGATCGGGCCGTGGCAGCCGCGGTCGCCCGGGGCGCGGAACGATGCTGCTGTCGGCGTCTGGGCAATGGGCTGGAACACCAGGCAATGCAACGTGTCGTCCGCGTCCGGCCAGGCGTCCACGGCCAGAATCTTCACCGTCATCCAATCGCCATCCTCACGCCGCGAGACCAGTACATCGCCCACCTTGAAATCGCGCTTCACTTCAATGCTCAGTGCCCCCTCTGGTACCCGCCCCCGGCGGAGGCGCACAGCGTGCGTCCCCCAAGGGCCGCAGGTCAATACGGCCTGCCATGACCGCCTTCCACACGCCGCCGGCGCGGCCGGACGCGATTGGCGTGCCAGCGTCCGGCGTGTTGGTACGGGTGCTACTTGGTCGACCGGATCGCTTCCCTGGCCGCCTGGTCGATCGTGTCGGCCACCACCTTGGGCTGGGTCATGAAGACGGCGTGGCTCGCGGGGACCTTGGTGATGCGCGCGTGGATGCGTTCGGCCATGTGGATGAGCATGGCCTGGTCGAATGCCTTGTCTTCGGTGGCGATCACCGCCCAGCTGGGCTTCGTGCGCCAGGCGGCCTGCGTCACCGTCGTGCCGAATGCCGACATGTTGATGGGCACCTGCGAATCACGCAGGAAGGCCGCGTCGGCATCGGTGGTGTCGTGGGCAAATCCGGCCTTGAACTTGGCCGGGCTGATGAAGCCGAAGCCATCGCTTCCGGTCTCGATGACGAATTCGGGCGTGGGTGCGAAGCCTTCGTATTGCTTTGCAGTAGTTTCGCCAGCGTCCGGCGCGAGCGCCGACACGTAGACCAGCCCTGCCACTTTGTCGTGCACGCCGGCCTGGGTGATCACGGTGCCGCCCCAGGAGTGTCCAACCAGGATGGCCGGGCCATCCTGACGGTCGAGCACGCGCTGGGTCGCGCGCGCGTCATCGGCGAGCGAGGTCAACGGATTCTGCACGATCGACACGCGATATCCGCGGGCGGTCAGGTCATCGTAGACCGGGCGCCAGCCCGAACCGTCGGCGAATGCGCCATGCACCAGGACGACATTCTTGATCTGGCCGGCATCGCGGGCCACCGCATTGGCGGCATGCACTGAGGGGGTGAAGCTGGCCGCCACGGCGGCGGCGAGCACTGCAGGAAGGAGCTTGAACATAGTCGTATCCTCGGGCGGAGATGGTGGGACTTCCGATGTGCGGCGTTGGCCGGCAGGACTACTTTGCGCGACCAGGCTGGACTATTGGTTACCTGGAGTCCTGAAAACTTGTCTATTCGTCTTTATCGAGCACCGGCAAGCGCGCCGACCCACCAGGGCGCTTTACCGGTTCCCCGTTGAAAAGCGGCCGCGCGTCTGCCGCGATGCAACCCATCGCGCCGCTACACGGTAGGCACGGTTCCGCCGTCGATGGTGTATTCCGTCCCTGAAATGGATGCGGCCCGCGGGGAGACCAGAAACGCGATGAGGTCCGCAACCTCCCCCGGCTTGGCCGGACGTCCCAAGGGGATGCCTCCCAGCTCCCGCATGATCAGTTGCTTGCCCCCTTCGTAGTCCGTTCCCGCATGGGTCGCGACCCGCTCCACCAGCGCGACGGAGGCCTCCGTCTCGATCCAGCCTGGCGATACGCGGACAACACGCACGCCTTTGGGCGTGACTTCCTTGGACAGCGCCTTGCTGTAGGTCGACAACGCCGCTTTGGCAGCGGCATACGCGATCGTGGCATCCGGCAACGGGAGGGTGCGCTGGATGGACGTGACGTGCAGGATCACGCCCGATCCCTGCGCGAGCATCAGGGGAAGCAACGCCCGATCCAGCCTTACCGCCGACATCAGGTTGAGGTCGAGAGCGGTCGCCCACTCGGCGTCGTCCAAGGCCGCAAATCCGCCCGCCGGTGCCGACGATCCGCCCACCACGTTGATCAGGATGTCAACGCCGCCGAGATGCCGCAGGGCCGCCTCCACCGCCTGCCGGGCGCCTTCTGCCGTTGCCAGGTCGGTTGCAATGTAGTGCACACCATCGATGGCTCGATCGGGCCGCGAGCGTGCCGTTGCCACGATTCGCGCGCTGAAGCGGGACAACAGTTCGACGACGGCGCCGCCCACGCCGCGGGTGCCGCCGGTCACCAGGACGCGCTTGCCCGCCAGTTGGAGATCCAAGCTCATGGCGCGATCTCCAGCGTGGCGATCCTGCTGCGCTCCAGGGTGAAGCTGTACCGCAAGTCGACCGGGCTGCCGGGGAAGTTGCCGGTGACACGTGCCGTCACGATGTACTTGCGCCCCTGATTCTCGAGCGTGTGCGGCTTGGCGGTGTAGGTGTATTTGGCGGACGAATCGGTCTTCCAGGCCTCGATCGCGGTCAGGCCCGAGTGCGTCCTGCCCTCGTCCAGGACAAGCCCGTCCCGGGTGAAGCAGCGGGCGACGGCTTGGGCGTTTTGGGTGTCCGCTTCAAAGTAGGCAGCGATAGGCTCTGGCAGGTTCAGGTCGTTCATGGCAGTGCTCCGGTGTGGTCCATGGAGCAAGGTTGATCCGTTCTCATAGATTAGAGAATCACCTATTATCGGATCAGGCTATGTAGAGATCAGATCACAATGCGCGGCTCTGAATTCGCAGAACTCAAGGCTTTCGTGGCGGTTGTCGACCGCGCCAGCTTCGCCAGGGCCGCCGATCACCTGGGATTGTCCCGGTCCGCCCTCAGCCAGATCATTCGCCAGTTGGAATCGCGACTGGGCGTTCGCCTGTTGAACCGCACGACGCGAAGCGTCTCGCCTACCGAACCGGGACGACGACTGCATGAGCGCATTGCGCCGATGCTTCGCGATATGGACCAGGCCGTTGCGCAGGCGGTGGGAACCAGTGCCCGCATGGCGGGCACCCTGCGGATCAACACGCTCAGCATGGCGGCGAAGAAAGTCATTGCACCAAGATTGGGACGTTTCGCCAAGGCGCATCCCGATGTCGTTCTCGACATCGTGATCGATGATGGACTGAGCGATATCGTGGGCGAAGGATTCGACGCCGGCATACGCGTGGGGGGCCGTCTGCAGAAGGACATGGTCGCTGTACGGCTTACGCCCGACATCGAGTTGCTGGCGGTGGCCTCACCGGACTATCTCGCTGAACACGGCGAACCGGTGACGCCTGCCGACCTCGGCCATCACGCCTGCATAAACTGGCGCTTTCCGGGAAGCGCCAAGGTCGCAGGATGGGAGTTCAGGAAAAAGGGAAAGAGTGTCGAGTTCTTTGGCGAGGGGACGGTGATCGCCAACCATCAGGACATCATCGTGCCGGCCGCGCTCCAAGGGCTGGGCATCCTGTACGCCTACAATGACGACGGGATCGCCGAGGCGTTGCGGGAGGGGCGGCTCAAGCGCGTCCTCGCCGACTGGTCGCCCGTCGTGCCCGGCCTGTTTCTCTACTACTCGAGCCGGCGGTACATGCTGCCGGCGCTGCGCGCCTTCATCGACTGCCTGCTTGATCGCGATGTCGACCGTCGCATCGGCCTTGGCTGACTTGAACTCAGCCGGCCGCTTCCAGCTTCCCGCGCGGCGTTGCCAGATGCGATGCACGCAGGTAGCGGCCGTACTTTCCAATGAAGATACCGGTGAACCCGCCCGACAGCAGCAGGTAGGCCGCGCGGAAACCGCCATCGGCGCTCAGCGCAGGGGATACGGCAAGCGCGGATTCGAAGCCATATTTCACCGCAAATGTAACCAGCAACAGCGGCAGCAGGCTGTAGTCCGCACTGCGCCACAGCTTCCCCGTTGACGCACTCCGGGTGAGCGTTGCCCGCCGCAGCAGTGCCCACCCAAGGCCCATCCCCGCGCCGATGCCAAGCAGCCACTCACCCCAGGCTTCCCAGGAACTGCCGAACCGATGGCTTATCGACCACAGGCCCCAGGCGGTGAAGAGGGCCGGCACGATGGCCAGCTTTGTGAGCGAGGTTTCACCGGGTTTCATGGCAGCGACGCCGCGCGTGATCAGAAAGACCAGAAGCGCCCAGACCCAGACAGGGGTATTCGACACAAGTTGCTGCAGCATGATCACAGGAAGTCCTTGAGGTGGGCGGGTGCCGGCCATGTAACACCGTGCGGAGTGGGTTCATTCTCGCTTTGCGCCGCCCCATCACAAGTGACAGGTGTCAGGCATCGGGAAGTACATAGCCGGGGCTGACAACGCGACGCGTGCGCAACACCCCTCCAGGGCCGAAGGCTGACGTGGTGGCTACGTGATGATGGATGTCGATGTCCGGCGTGATCGCCGCTCGGATGCGGCGATCTCCCGCGGGCCGATGGTTTCAGGCCGAACCTTTGAGGGTCGCCATACCTTCACGCCCCGTCCACGTCTTGCAACTGCAGCTGAAAGCGGGTCGGTGACGTCAGCGAAAAGCCCGCTATATTCCAGACTCCCAGACGAAGGAGGGAGTGCAATGATTCTGACCAAACAACATCTGACCACCGCACGTACGCTCGCCGTGGCGATCGTCGCCACCGTTGGCCTCAGCGCCTGCGCCACCTACAAAGACGATTTCGCAACGATCAACTCACGCCTCGACCAGCTCGACGTGAAGGTGCAGGGCGCGGCGCAAAGTGCCGAATCGGCCAATCAATCCGCACAGCAGGCCAACCAGCGTCTGGATCAAATCGAAGGCCGCGTCCAGCAGCTGGAGAGGGCGCCCCGCCGGACACCGCGTGGTTAATCGTTCCGCCACGATTGTGTGAGGAACGTTTGAACCAGGGACCGGTGGCCTTTGCGGGCCATCGGTTTCCTCTGGTGATGCAGTCTTTCATTCCAAGGAATCCTCCCATCCGTACGCACTCATATCCTGCAATCCGGGCCGTCGGTGCCGCGCTGGCAATGGCGCTGGCGCTGGCGGGCATCGGTGTGGCCCACGCCGAGGATGCCGCCGCCCAACCGGTAGCCGCCGTCGATGAGCTTCCGCCAGGCCAGGAGGTGTCCGACACCGTGATTGAACTGGCCGGCTGGGTTGTCGCGACCAAGGACAGCCATGGCTATCCATTCGCGATCATGGACAAGGCCGCCGCACAGATCCTGGTGTTCGGCAGCGACGGCAAGCTTCGCGGCGCCGCGCCGGGGTTGTTTGGCTCGGCGACCGGCGATCATACGGCTCCCGGCGTCGCCGGCCTGGCGCTTCGCGAAATTCCAGGGCGGGATCGCACCACGCCCGCTGGCCGCTTTGTCGGCGGTTTCGGCCCGTCGATCGACGCCGGCCGCGTGCTGTGGGTGGACTACGAGTCCGCCGTCTCCATCCACCCCACCGCTACCGGCGTCCCGGCCGAGAAGCGCGTAGAACGCCTGGCATCGCCCTCGCCGGACGACAACCGCGTCACCCATGGCTGCATCAACGTCTCGCCCGAATTCTACGAGCAGATCGTCCGTTCCACGTTCGAGCGCGGCGGGGTGTTCTACATCCTGCCCGATGCCGATCCGATGGCCGAGACCTTCCCGGAGTTCGCGCAAAGCCGCGCGAATGCGCAACACGATGATGGAAAGCGCAAACGTTCCGCCAGCAAGTGAACGGCGTGTTGCCTTTAGCCTGTGGGCAGGCGTCTTTCCAACGATGCCGGAAAGTGCAGCAGCCCTGTAGCGGGCAATGATGTTGCGGCGTTGGCCGGCCGCGCGCGGTTTGCCAGCCCCTGCCGTGGCCACCACAATGCCGCATGCATAGCCTCAGCCTGCGTGCGGCCACCGTTGCCGATACCGATGTCCTGTTCCACCTGATGCAGTTCTATTACTTCGAGGCCTCGGCCTGGAGTGGTGAAGCCTTGCGTGCCGATGGCCTGTACGACTGCGACCGCGCTGACGTCGAGGCGTCCCTGCGCGAGGAGCCCGATTGGGCCCGGTTGCTGTGGCGGGACGGGGCGTTGGTCGGCTTCGTGCTGGTGGACCAGGTCGATGTCGAGGGACGGATGTTGCCGGAGCTGGCCGATCTGTTCGTCCTGCCCGCCTACCGCCGCCAGGGCATCGCCGCGCAGGTGATCGCCGCGCTGGTACGGCCGGGGACCGGCCAGTGGCTGCTGGCTACCTTTGCCCGGGATGTCGATGCACACGCCTTCTGGAGCCGCAACCTGCCGCGGATGGGGATGCAGGTGCAGGCCCTGGCCGATCCGGCCGATTCGGACTTCCGCCGGTTCCTGATCCAGGCCCCGCCGGCCTGAGCCGGCCGTCGGCCCGCCGCTGCTTGCATCGCCCAACCTAACACTGTTAGATTCGCCGCCTAACAACGTTAGGCCAGGGCATCAGGTGCGCCAACCGATCGCGCGGGAAAACATCGTCGAGGCCGCCTTCCGCATCCTCGACGAGGCCGGGCTGGAAGGCATCACCCTGCGCAAAGTGGCCTGCTCGCTGGGCATCCGGGCGCCGTCGCTGTACTGGCACTTCAAGAGCAAGCAGGCGCTGATCGATGCCATGGCCGACGCCATGATCGTCGATGTCGCCCGCACCATCCCGGCCGGCCAGCCGTGGCGGCAGACCCTGCTGCAGATCGCGCGGGAGTTCCGGACGGCCTTCAAGGCGCGCCGTGATGGCGCGCGGGTCTACGCCGGTACCTTCCTGGCCACCGAGAACATGCTGCGCGTGGCCGAAGCCAGCCTGGCGGCGATGGTCGGTGCCGGCATGCCGGCGCGCTTTGCCGCGACCACCGTGATGGATCTTGTGTACTACACGCTCGGCTTTGTCATCGAAGAACAATCCTGGCCCGGCGATGGCAGCATGGAAGCCCTCGGCGAGGTGTTCATGGCCCTGGCCGAGGAACGCTTCCCGCATTGCTGGGAGGCGCGTGATGCCTGGGACGAGGTCGATTTCGACGCACGTTTCGAACAGGGTCTGGGGCTGATGCTCGATGGCATCGCCCTGCGCCTGCCCCGCACCGCCTGACCCCGTCCTTCCCTCCCGTTACCGCTGTTCCGACCCGGAAAGCCCACCGATGCGCGCACGCCACCCCCGCAGTTCCTTCCTGCTCCTGATCGCCGTGCTGCTGTCGGCCTGTGGCGGCAAGGACGACGCCGCCGCCACCGCGGCGGCCGCCGCCAGTTCGGCATTGCCGGTCTCGCTGGCCACCGCGCAGCAGCAGCCGATGGCGCGCACGGTGCTGGTATCGGGCCCGGTCACCGCATTCGAGGAAATGCAGCTGGGCGTGGAGATCAGCGGCCAGCGGGTGACCGCGTTGCCGGTGGAAGTTGGCCAGTGGGTAAAACAGGGGCAGCTGCTGCTGCAGCTGGACCACCGCACCCTGGACAGCGAACTGGCCCAGGCCGACGCCTCGCTGCGCCAGGCCCAGGCCTCGCAGGAACTGGCGCGGCTGAACTACCAGCGCAGCGAGAAGCTGGCCGCCCAGCAGCTGATCAGTGCCAGCAGCCTGGACGAGCTGCGCGCGGCGCGGATCAATGCCGAGGCGCAGACCGCCACCGCGCGCGCCTCGCGCGACGCGGCCAAGCTGCGCCGCGATTTCGCCGACCTGCGCGCGCCGGCCGACGGGCTGATCTCCAAGCGCCTGGTGCAGCCCGGCCAGGTGGTCTCGGCCGGCACCGAACTGCTGCGCCTGATCCGCGATGGCCGCCTGGAATGGCGCGCCGAACTGCCGGAGAACCAGTTGGCCGATGTCGCGGTGGGCAATACGGTGCAGCTGCCGTACGGCGGCCAGGTGATCGGCGGCCGCATCCGCGCGGTCACCCCGGGCGTGGATGCGCAGACCCGCACCGGTACCCTGTATGCCGATCTGCCCGCGCCCGGCCCGCTCAAGCCGGGCGTCTATGTCGAAGGCCGCATCGTCACCGGCGATGGCCAGGCCTTGACCATTCCCAGTGCGGCGATCGTGCAGCGCGATGGCCACAGCTATGTGTTCAGCGTCAACGACAAGCAGCAGGCCACCCGCCACCGGGTCAGCACCGGCCAGGCGGTACAGGGCCGCACCGCGATCCTGGCCGGGCTCAAGGCCGGCGACCGGGTGGTGGTGGACGGCGCCGGCTTCCTCGGCGAAGGCGACCGCGTGCGCGTGGTGGCCGCTGCCAAGGCGGCCGCCCGATGAACATTTCGGCCTGGGCGATCAAGCGCCCGCTGCCTGCGCTGCTGGTGTTCTTCGTGCTGTGCGTGGCCGGTCTGTGGGGTTTCTACCAGCTGCCGGTGGCGCGCTTCCCGGACATCGCCTTCCCGATGACCACGGTGACGGTGACCCAGCCGGGCGCGTCGCCGAGCCAGCTTGAAGCCGAGGTCACCCGCAAGGTCGAGGACTCGGTGGCCACGGTCAACAACGTCAAGCGGGTGATCTCCTCGGTCAGCGAAGGGGTGAGCACCACCACCATCGAGTTCCAGCTCGAAGCCGACCTGGCCACCGCGCTGGACGATACCCGCGATGCGATCACCCGCATCCGCACCGACCTGCCGCAGGACATCCAGGAACCGGTGATCTCCAAGGTCGATATCGGCGGCTCGCTGATGACCTATGCGCTGGTCGCCCCGCACATGACCGGCGACGAGGCCAGCTGGTTCGTCGACCGCGACGTCTCGCGCGCGATGTATGGCGTGCCCGGCGTGGCCCGGGTCACCCGCGTCGGCGGCGTGCAGCGCCAGGTGCGGGTGGACCTGGACCCCAATGCGCTGATGGCGATGGGCATCACCGCCGGCGATGTTTCCCGGCAGCTGGCCCGGATCCAGGTCGAGCGCGCCGGCGGCAAGGCCGAGATCGAAGGCGCCCAGCAGACCATCCGCACGCTGGGCACGGTCGGCAATGCGCAGGCGTTGCGCGACTATTCCATCGCGCTGCCGGACGGGCGTGCGGTGCGGCTGTCGACGCTGGCCACGGTGACCGACGCGGCCGCCGACCCCACCGAAGCGGCGCTGCTGGACGGCGGCGAAGTGGTCGCATTCTCGATGTCGCGCACGCGTGGCTCCAGCGAGGTCAAGGTGGAAAAGGGCGTGCACGCCGCGCTCGATGCGATCAAGGCCGAGCATCCGGGCATCGACTTCCGCCTGGTCACCACCGCGATCGATGAGACCCACCGTTCCTACGACTCCTCCATGACCATGCTCTGGGAAGGCGCGTTGCTGGCCCTACTGGTGGTGTGGCTGTTCCTGCGCGACTGGCGCGCGACCTGGGTGTCGGCGCTGGCGTTGCCGCTGTCGATCATTCCCACCTTCGCGGTGATGCACCTGTTCGGTTTCACCCTGAACATGATCACGTTGCTGGCGTTGTCGGTGGTGGTTGGCATCCTGGTCGACGATGCCATCGTCGAAATCGAAAACATCGTGCGCCACCTGCGCATGGGCAAGCCGCCGCTGGAAGCGGCGCGCGAGGCGGCCGGCGAGATCGGCAATGCGGTGATCGCCACCTCGCTGACGCTGGCGGCGGTGTTCGTGCCGGTGGCGTTCATGCCCGGCATCGCCGGCAAGTTCTTCCGCGAGTTCGGCTGGACCGCGGCCACCGCGGTGCTGTTCTCGCTGCTGGTGGCGCGCCTGCTCACCCCGATGATGGCCGCCTACCTGCTCAAACCGCATGGCGAGGAAAAGCCCGAGTCGCGGCTGATGACCTGGTACCTGGGCTGGGTGGACGCCGCGCTGCGCCACCGTGGCCGCACCCTGTGGCTGGCCACCGGGCTGTTCGTGGCCTCGCTGGCGCTGGTGCCGTTCATCCCGGCCACCTTCATTCCACAGTCCGACCTGGGCCGCAGCAACCTCAACCTGGAACTGCCGCCGGGCACCCGCCTGCAGGAAACCGTGGCGGTGGCCGAACGCGCGCGGGCGCTGCTCAAGGACATTCCCGAACTCAAGCAGGTCTACACCGCCGTGGGCAGCGTGCTCGACCTGGGCGACCCCAGCGCCACCGGCGTGGGCGAACCGCGCAAGGCAACGCTGGTGCTGGACTGGGGCACCGCCGATACCCGCGACCGCGACCAGCGCGTGCTCGAACGCGAGGCACGCCAGCGCCTGGCCAACCTGCCCGGGGTGCGGGTGAGCTATGTCAGCTCCGAGCCGGGCAACCTGCTGCAGCTGGTGCTGTCCGGCGACGATCCGCAGCGCCTGCAGGATGCCTCCACCGCGCTGGAGCGCGATCTGCGCGGCATCCAGGGCCTGGGCAGCGTCACCTCCACCGCCTCGCTGCTGCGCCCGGAAATCCAGATCGTGCCCGATGCCGCGCGTGCGGCCGACCTGGGCGTGGCCACCGCCGATATCGCCGAAGCGGCGCGCATCGCCACCGCCGGCGACTACGAACAACGGCTGGCCAAGCTCAACCTGCCCGACCGCCAGGTGCCGATCCGGGTCGGTTTCGCCGAGGCCACGCTGGCCAACCCGGCGCTGATCGGCCAGCTGCGCGTGCCCGGCCGCTACGGCCCGGTACCGCTGGCCGCCGTCGCCGATATCCAGCAGGGCAGTGGACCGTCGCAGATTTCGCGCTACCAGCGCCAGCGCAACGTCACCCTCACCGCCGAACTCAACGGGCGCCCGCTGGGCGAGGTGATGGCCGAAGTGCAGGCCTTGCCCGGGGTCAAGCAGTTGCCGCCGGGGGTGACCTTCCTCAATACCGGCGATGCCGAAGTGTTCGTCGAACTGTTCGTCGGCTTCCTGCTGGCCATGGCCGCCGGCCTGGTCTGCATCTACATGGTGCTGTTGCTGCTGTTCAACCATGCGCTGATGCCGATCACCATCCTGGCGGCGGTGCCGCTGTGCGCCGGCGGCGCGTTCGGTGCGCTGCTGATCACCCAGAACATGTTGTCGCTGCCGGCGCTGATCGGCCTGCTGATGCTGATCGGCATCGCCACCAAGAATTCCATCCTGCTGGTGGATTACGCGGTGATGGCCGAGGACGAGCACGGCATGAGCCAGCACGATGCGTTGATCGATGCCTGCCGCAAGCGCGCCCAGCCGATCATCATGACCACCCTGGCGATGGGCGCCGGCATGATGCCGATCGCCCTGGGTTTCGCCGGCGATTCCAGCTTCCGCGCGCCGATGGCGATCGCCGTGATCGGCGGCCTGATCACCTCCACGCTGTTGAGCCTGATCGTGATCCCGGCCGCCTTTACCGTGGTCGATGACCTGGGCGAATGGCTGTCGCGCAGGTTCCGCCGCCGCTCCTCGCATTCGGCCGGCCACGCCGCCGACTGAGCGTGGGCCGATGCCCTGGCGCAGGCGGCGGCTGCCTGCGTCAGGCCTTCCCGGCCGCTGCCTGGATCATCTTCCAGCCGTTGCCGGACGGGTCCCGGAAGCCGGCATCCACGGTGCCGTAGCGCTCCACCGGCTCCTGGTTGAATTCGACCCCCTCTGCGCTCAGCCGTGCATAGGTTGCGCGGCAGTCGTCCACGTGCAGCACCAGCGGTGGCATCGCGCCCTTGGCGACCAGTGCCTGCAGTGCCTGCGCGGTGGCCGCGTCATGCACCGGCGGGCCCGGCCGGAACAGGCCCAGCTGGAACGATGGCTGCGCCGGGTGCTGCACCGTCAGCCAGCGGTAGTCGCCATTGCCCACGTCGGTATGCACGCCGAAACCCAGCTTGCCGACGTAGAACGCCAATGCTTCATCCTGGTCGCGCACATACAGCCCGACCACACCGATACCCTGATTCATGGAACCTCCGTTGTTGAAGGCGTTGTTGTACCGGCTGCCCTGCCGCGCCGCTTCTCCGAAACTGCGCTGTCCAGGTCCGGCCGCCGTGCCGCCCGTGCGATGCACTCCGGCGCCTGTGCGGGTAGGGGGCCGCCGGCACGTACCTGGCCGGGGCTGTGCCCGGTGATGTCGTGGAAGATGCGCCCGAAGGTGCCCAGGCTGTTCCAGCCGGTCTGGTAGGCGATCTCGGTGATCGGCAGCTGGGTATCGCGGCACAGCGCCACCGCGCGCTCGATGCGCCGGGTCAGCAGGTAGCGGTGCGGCGGCAGGCCGAAGGCCTGGCGGAACTGGCGCGCGAAGTAGGCCGCCGACACCGCGCTGACCTGCGCCAGCCGTTGCACCGGCCATGCTTCGTGCGGGGCGCGGTCCATCCGGTCCTTGGCTCGTAGCAGGCGTCGCAGCAGTTCGGGGCTCTGGGGCATCGTCTCGGTTCGCCTGGTGGGCTGGGCTACGGCGCCGGCCACGGCACGCGTCGGATCGTCTGCCGATGGTAGGTTTGCCGAGGCCGGGCGGCAAGCAGGGTGCGCGGCGCGGCACGGCCGGGCTGGAATGGCTGGCATGGGTCACGCTTCCGGCCGCGTGCATGCAACTGCAAGCCCAATGTCACGGGCAGGTCACCGGCGCTGCGAATACTCCGCCGGTCTTCCACTACCCACCTGACCGATGCGCGCCAACGGCCGATACCCCCGCGTTTCCCTGCTCGCCGTGCTGCTCGGCGCCGCTGTACAGGCGATGGCTGCCGAACCGGCGCCCGCCGACGATGCCCGCACGCTGGACCAGGTGCAGGTCATCGGCCAGGCCACCAGCTATGCCAAGACCACGGTCAGCCAGGAAACGCTCAACCGCCAGCAGATCCTCAGCAGCGTCAACAACGCGCTCAACGAACTGCCCGGCGTGGTGGTCAGCGAGGCCGATGCCACCGGTTCGTCGGTATGGGGTACGCAGATCAGCATGCGTGGCTTTGTGACCAACCGCGATACCCAGCAGATCGGCACCACCATCGACGGCCTGCCCAACGGCGGCTCCGGCTACGGTGGCGGCTCGCTGGCCAACCGCTACATCGACACGCTCGACCTGGAAACGGTCGAGGTCAGCCAGGGCACGGCCGACATCTCCTCGCGCTCCAACGAGGCACTGGGCGGCACGCTGAACTTCCTCACCAGCGACCCGCTGGCCGAACAGCGCCTGCGCATGGTGGTCGGCGGCGGCGACCACGACGCCCGCAAGTATTACGTGCGCTACGACACCGGCCTGCTCGGCGGCCACACCCGTGCGTGGGTGAGCACGTCCTCGGCGCGGGTCAGCGACTGGATCGACGGCACCGGCAAGGCCAGCAACGACAACCTGGCCGCCAAGTTCATCACCGAGCTGGACCGCTGGACGCTGAGCGGCTACGCCTCCTACAACGATGCCGACGAGCCGGAGTACACCAGCGTCACCCCGGCCGCGTATGCCACCAACCCCGACCGTGACGGCCTGACCGGCACGCTCACCGGCATTCCCAACCTGGACCAGAACTACCGCTCCGGGTCGCGCGCGCTGCGCGAGAACACCTTCGGCTACCTGCGCGGGGCCTTCGACAGCGGCAACGGTTTCAAGGCCACGCTGACCGGCTACGCGCACAAGATGGAAGGCCGCGGCGACTGGCTGCCGCCGTACCTGGTGCAGGCGCGCAATGATGGCGCCGGCCGCCCGGAATCGGAGTACCTTGGCGGCGGTACCGTTTACGGGGGCAGCGCCCTGGGCCAGTTCTACTTCGTCAATCCCGACGGCAGCGCCGCGCAGGTGCGGGCCGGCTGCGTGCCGCGCCCGGGCTTCACCGCCGAGTACGATCCCAACTGCTATGCCGCCGGCGTGCAGGGCGTGCAGTCCTATCGCCACTCCCATTACGACAACGACCGCGCCGGCGCCACCGCCGACGTGGAATGGAAGCAGACCCTGGGCACGGTCGACAACACCGTGCGCGCCGGCGTGTGGGTGGAGCAGTACGACCGCAGCGTGCGCCGCGACTGGCACCGCCTGCTCAATGTCGGCACCGACATCAGCTTCGACCACCAGCCGTACTGGGTGCAGTTCGAGGACCGCTACAAGACCAGCGAGCAGATGTACTACGTCGAAGACGTGGCGCGCTTCGGCCCGTTCAGCGCGCGCGTGGGGGTCAAGCAGTTCTTCGTCGACCAGAAGCGCAGCCGGGTGATCGGCAATGCCGAGAACGTGCGTTCCGATTCCCGGTCCGACCCGCTGCTGTCCGCCGGCGGCACCTGGACGCTGCCGGTCGAGGGCCTGGAGCTGTTCGGCGGCTATTCGCAGAACTTCGCCGCCATCCCGTCCGGCGTGCTCGGCGAGACCGATGCACAGCGGTTCGCGCGGGTGGAGCCGGAGACCGCCGACAACATCGAACTGGGCCTGCGCGTGAGCCGCTGGCCGCTGACCGGTTCGCTGACGCTGTACAACATCAAGTTCGACAACCGCATCGTCTACCTGCCGGCACGCCTGGCCAACGGCATCGACTACCTGGACGAAACCGACGGCGTCTACGAGAACTTCGGCGGGGTGGAAAGCACCGGCCTGGAAGCGGCGCTCGGCTATGGCTGGGACAACGGCTGGCGGCTCAATGGCGCCTACACCTACAACCGCTCCAAGTACCTGGGCAGCGGCAACCTGGCGCGCGACACCGAACTGGGCATCGTCGATGGCGCGCAGGTGATCGGCCAGCCCAAGCACACCCTGGTGGTCTCGGCCGACTGGCAGGGCGAGCGCTGGAATGCCGGCCTGTCCGGCCGCTACCTGGGCGAGCGTTACCTGGACGCATCCAACGCCAACCGCCTGCCGTCGGCCACGGTGTTCAACGCCAACATCGGTCTGGACCTGCAGGGCCTGTCGCCCAAGCTCAAGGGCGTTGGCGCCAGCCTGGTGGTCAGCAACCTGACCGACCGCAAGTACCTGGCCGGCGTGGACGGCAGCGACTCGGCCTTCATCGGCGCGCCGCGCACGGTCGGTTTCTCGGTACGGGTCGACCTGTGAGCCCAGCGCGTCCGCCGGTCGCCGACCCCGCCCGCCGCCGCCTGCTGCAGGGTGGCGTGACGGCCGGGATCGCCGCGCTGCTGCCCAGCATCGCGCGGGCAGCGGCGATCGCCCCGGACACGCGCAGCGGCAGCCTGGAGGACGTGCAGCACATCGTGGTGCTGATGCAGGAAAACCGCGCGTTCGACCATTACTTCGGCACCCTGCCCGGGGTGCGCGGCTTCGGCGACCGCTTCGTCGCCCCGGCCGCGCCGTTGCAGCCGGGCCAGCCGCCGCGCACGTTGTGGCTGCAGCCCAATGCCGCCGGTACCGGCGCCATCGCTCCGTTCGCGCTGGATACCGCCGCGCAGTTCGGGGTCATGCGCGTGGAAGGCACCCCGCATACCTGGCCCGATGCGCAGCGCGCCTGGGACCACGGGCGCATGGGGCAGTGGCCGGCGGCCAAGCAGGACCATGCGATGGGCTACTACCGACGCGCCGACCTGCCGTTCCAGTTCGCCCTGGCCGAGGCGTTCACCGTCTGCGATGCCTACCACTGCGCGATGCAGGCCGGCACCAATCCCAACCGCCTGTTCCTGTGGACCGGGCACAACGATCCGCATGCACGTGGCGGTGGCCCGGCGGTGGCCAACTCGCACGACAACTTTCCCGAACTGGGCGGCCACCCCGATTCGTATACCTGGACCAGCTATGTCGAGTGCCTGCAGCGTGCCGGCGTGGACTGGCGGATCTACCAGGACATGGCTGACAACTTCACCGACAACCCGCTGGCCGGCTTCGAGCGCTTCCGCCAGGCCTGGCGTGCTGCGCCCGGCCACGATGCGGCCCTGCGCGAACGAGGGGTGAGCACGCGCGGGCTGGCCCAGCTGCGCCAGGACGTGCTGAAGGGCCAGCTGCCGCAGGTCAGTTTCATCATCGCCGACGCCGCCGGCAGCGAGCATCCCGGCCCGTCCAGCCCGGCCCAGGGCGCGGCGTACACCGCGCGCGTACTCGATGCGCTCACCGCCGACCCGCAGGTATGGAGCCGTACCGTGCTGCTGCTGATGTTCGACGAGAACGACGGCTTCTTCGACCACATGCCACCGCCGGCACCGCCATCGCCCGATGCTTCGGTGGCCGGCGGCTGGGCGGGTGCCTCGGCGGTGGCCACCGACGGCGAGTACCACCAGCACGCCTCGCCCGGCAACGAGAAGGCCGATCCGCTGGACCTGCGTGGCCGCCCGTACGGGCTTGGCCCGCGCGTGCCGCTGTATGCGATTTCGCCGTGGAGCCGCGGCGGCTGGGTCGATTCGCAGGTGTACGACCACACCTCGGTGATCCGCCTGATCGAGCGCCGTTTCGGCGTGGCCGCGCCGGCGCTGTCGCCGTGGCGCCGCGCGGTCTGCGGCGACCTCACCGGCGCCTTCGATTTCGCCCATCGCGATACGCGGCCCTTCCTCGCCTCGCTGCCGGCCACCGCCGCCCTTGCCGCGCGCGCGGCCGCCCTGCCGGGGCGCACGGTGCCGGCCTTGCCCGAAAGCCTGCCACCGGCGCAGCAGGAACCGGGCATACGTCCCGCCCGCGCGCTGCCGTACCGCCCGCAGGCGGACATTGCCGTGGATGCGGCGGCGGTCACCCTGCAGCTGGCCTGCGAAGGCGCACCGGCGGTGCTGCACGTCTACGACATGCTGCAGCTGGAGGCGATACCGCGCCGCTATACGCTCGCCCCGGGCATGCCGTTGCAGGGCCGCTGGGCGCTGCACAAGGGCAGCGGCTACGACCTGTGGCTGCTGGGCCCCAACGGCTTCCACCGCCATTACCGCGGCGCGGCAGGCGCGGCCGCGCCGGTGATTACGACGGTGGAGCGCAGCGCTGCGGGGCTGCGCCTGCAGCTGCACAATCCCGGCCCGACCGCGCAGGCGGTCGGCATTTCCGCCGCTGCCTACGCCGCGCAGATGCCCGCACGCCAGCTGCAGCTGCAGCTGCAGCCCGATGAACGTACCCAGATCGTCTGGGATGCCGCGCCCACCGCCGGCTGGTACGACCTGCAGCTGCAGCAACCCGGCGTCTGGCAGCGCCTGGCCGGCCGCGCCGAAGATGGCCGGCCGGGCACCACCGACCCGGCGATGGGGGCCGCACCGTTGCGGCTGTTGGCCGACTGAAGCCGCCAGCAGGCCGTTGCCGCTAGCGCTGCCCGGCCACGGCCGGCAGCGCGGTGCGCCGGCCCGCCGCGGTCCATGCCCGCAGTCCCATCACCGCCAGCGCCACGAACACCACGTACAGCGCGGCGGTGAGGTGCAGCGATTTGATCAGGTACATGCCGACGTAGACCACGTCCACGACGATCCACAGCCACCAGCTGGCGCTGTGCCGGCGTGCCTGCCACCACTGCGCCACCAGGCTCAGTGCGGCCAGCATCGCATCCAGCCACGGCAGCGCGGCGTCGGTGAAGTGGTGCATCAGCGCCCCCAGCGCGATCCCGAACGCCACGCCGACGCCCAGGTCGCGCAGCAGCTGCCGCCGCGGCAACGCGACGATCACGATCGCACCGTCCTGCTGCGCCTGCCGCCGCCAGCTGATCCAGCCGTACAGCAGGAAGCCGCCGAACACGACCTGCAGCAAGGTGTCCGAATACAGCCTGGCCTCGGCGAACACCAGCGCATACAACGCCACCGACACCAGCCCGACCGGCCAGGCCAGCATCCAGCGGCGTGCCATCAGCCACACCCCGAGCGCGCTGAAGGCCACTGCCGACCATTCCAGAACGGCCGGATTCATAGCCCGAACGTCACCGACAGCCGTGCCTGGCGCGGCGCCCCGGCGAACAGGTAGTAGTCGCCGGCGGTGCTGCCGGTATCGCGCCAGTAGAAGCGGTCGAACACGTTGTCCACCGACAGGTTCCAGGTCACCGGGTGCGCGCGCAGCGTGTGCTTCACGCGCAGGCCCAGGTCGACCACGTGATAGGCCGGCGCGCGCGCGCTGCCATCCACCGTGGCGGCGTTGGCCGACGCGTAGCGCCAGCCGCCGGTGAGCGCCAGGCCGGTGGCGAATGGCAGCGTGTAGTCGGCCTGCACGCTGGCACGCAGTTTGGGCACGTTGACCAGCTGGTGGCCCTCGTACAGCGCGGTCCCGGTGCTGCGCGCACGTGCCTGCAGCGCACTGACGCTGGCGTTGAGCACCAGGCCCTGGGCGATGCGGCCGTTGGCGGTCAGCTCCAGGCCCGTGTGGGTCTGCTGGCCTTCGGCAACGAACGTATACCCGGCGTCGCTGCCATCGGGCTTGGCGTACTGGAACGGCTGCGAGGTGCGGAACACAGCCGCGCCCAGGGTCAGCGCATCGGAGCTGGCGTACTTGATGCCCACTTCGGTCTGGCGCGACAGCACCGGGGCCAGGAACGCACCCTCGTTGGAGGTCCAGAATGGGGCTTCCTGGCCCAGCGAAATGCCGCGCACGTAGCTGGCGTACACATTCACCGCATCGGTGGCCTTCCAGACCAGCGCGGTCTGCGGCAGGAACCGCGACAACGTGCTGTGCCGTTCGGCGTTGCCGCGCTTGTCGAAGGCGCGCTCGTCCAGGCGCACGAAGCGCCCACCGGCCAACCACTGCCAGTGATCGCCGAACTGCATGCGGTCCATGGCGAACAACGCGGTCTGCGCGCTGTCCAGGCGGCGCACCGACGGCCCCGGTTGCAGCGGCGAGGGGTCGAACACCGGCACCTGCGCATCGTGGATATTGGCCGTGCCCACGTACTCGTTGACGTTGCGGCGCTTGTCGACGGTGCGCTCGAAACGATCGGCACCGATGCTGAGCTCATGGCCCACGCGCCCGGTCTGGAAGCGGCCGCGCAGTTCGGCGCGTGCTTCCAGGTTGCGGCGGGTGTCGTCGGGGCTGCGGTAATCGTAGATGTCGTAGTCGCCGTTGGGCGCGAAGTAGTTGCCCGGCACGCTGCCATCGGCGCATGCGGCGGCGTAGTAGCAGCCGTAGGCGAAGGCTACGTTGTCGTCGATCACCGAGCGGCTGTAACCGGCCGACACCCGCGACTGCCAGTCGGCGTTGAAGTCGTAGGTGTGCAGCGCGCTGAGGTTGGTGCTGTCGATGCCCACCGGCTTCTGCCAGGGCTGGTAGCCGAGCATGTGGCTGCGGTCCACGCCGCGCGGCAGGGCGCTGGCGCCAAGCAGCTGGTAGCCCGAGGCCGAGCGCTGCGCGCTGGTCTGGTAGCTGGCATCCACTTCCAGTTTGCTGCGCGCGCTGATCAACCAGTCGGTGGCCAGCGCATAGAAATTGCGGCGGCCGTCGGCGTGGTCGATGTAGGAGGCGCTGTCGTCCCAGGCGGCATTGAAGCGCACCCCGAAACGCGGGGTCAGCCAATGGCCGACATCCACTGCGGCATAGCGCGAGCCTTCGGCGTCGGTGGCCAGGGTGAGGTTGCGCACCTCGTCCGGGCGCTTGCCGACGTAGTTGATGATGCCGCCCGGCGCCATGACCCCGGCGGCCAGCCCGGCCTCGCCCTTGAGGATCTCCACCTGCTGCACGTTCTCCAGCGCCAAGCGCTGCTCGCCGGCGATGCCCAGGCCGTTGAAGCGGTAGCCGGTGGCGGTATCCAGCGGGAAGCCGCGGATGGCGATGTTCTGGTAATAGCCGACCGGGGCGTAGCTGTCGCCCAGCGAGGCGTCGTTGCTGGCCAGCTCGGACAGCGTGCGCACCTGGCGGGTATCCAGCAGGCTGCGGTCGAGCACGGTCATCGAGGCCGGCGTGTCCTTCCAGTCGCCGCTGCCGAAGCTGTTGGACTGGGGCGCGGCGACAGCCGCTTGCCGGGCCTGCACGCGGACGGCGGCCAGTTCGGTCGGGGAGCGTTCGGGGGCGTCGGCGGCAGTGTCGCTGGCGTACAGCGGCAGGGCAGTGCACAGGGCGACGGTCAACAGCGCGGGTCGGTAGCAGCGGTTCATTCGATTCGTCATCAGCCAAAGAGACGAAGCGACGGCGTGCGCGCACCGACCCATCCGGTCGTTGCACCCACTGCACAAAGCTCCCTACGCCGGTGCAAACCGGATCAGGTTCCAAGGGACTCTCTCAGCCTGATCATCCAGGCACCCCCGCTTCAGGGGCTATTTCACCACAATCGGCGCGGCTCTGCCCGCGCCGGCTCAGGCGGCCGCATGCAGCGCCGCCAGCAAGGCCTGGCCCTGGGCGCCGTTGAACCAGCGGGCATGGCCGAGCAGGAAGGTGTGGTAGGCCACGTCGGCATTGGCCGGCGAGCCGGTGATGGCCTGGAAGTACTCCACTTCGGACAGGGCAAAGTCCAGGTGCACGATCGGCAGCAGGTCGGCCAGCAGCCGTACCCGCGCGGTCGACAGCGGCAGCACCTGGCGGTAGCCCTCGAGCAGGGCCAGGGCGATGTCCACGCGTGCGGCTGGCGCCGCAGCGTCCACTTCCAGCCAGGCGATCGCATTGCGCTCGATCGCCGTGGCCAGGTCGAACAGGGCGCTGGTCGGTGAGGCCAGGCCGAAGTCGAGCACGGTCTCGATCGCCTGCCCGGCGCCGGCCGGGGACCACAGCAGGTTGGAGACATGCCAGTCGTTGTGCGTCCACAGCCGCGGTTCGTCCTGCAGCCGGCCGGCCAGGCGGGCGTGCCAGGGCAGCACCGCGCGCTGCAGGTCGCGCTCCCAGTCCTGGCCGGCCAGGTAGGCGGCCAGGCCGGGCCGCTGCGCCAGGCCGGCGCGCAGCAGCGCCAGCGGATCGTCGGCGCGGATCAGGTCGTCGCGCGCCACCAGCAGGTGGGTGCTGCGCTGGGGCGCGTGATGGTCGGCGGCGGCCTGGTGCAACCGGGCCAGCATGCGCCCGGCCTGGCGCGCCTGGGCCAGGTCGGTCAATGGCGTCCACGAGGGCGCGTCGCGGTAAAGATCCTGGCCGCGTCCCAGGCTGTGCAGCTCATAGGTCCAGCCGTCGTGCTCGACCGCGCTGTCGCCGTTGGCGGCGTGCAGCACCTGCACCACCGGCACCCCGCGTGCGGCCAGGTGGGCGATGAAGCGGTGTTCTTCGCCCAGCACCGCCGCGCTGCGCACGCTGCCGTGGTGGCGTTTGATGAACACCGGCCCGGTCGCGCTGTCGACGATGGCGGCGGCCGACAGCGGTCGCGGGCTGTGCCACAGCAACGGGCAGGGGCCGTCGAGCTGCCGGTAGCGTCCGCCCAGCCAGGTGATTTCGGCAGCGGTGAGCGGCGGCCAGTCGGCGGCCACCGCATCGTTGTTGAGGCCCTGCACGAGGTGGTTGTCGTCGTTCATCGGAAAGCAGTCGGGCGTGCGCACTGGCGGGGGGCGTTAGGGAGGCTCTGATCAATGATGCCATTTATTGAAAAGCAGGCCTCCGGCCGCCGGACACTTGCCCGCTCAGGGCGGTCTCAAGAAGCAAGCGCAACACGTGATCTGAATTCGGCGATCTCTTTGTCCATCACTTCGGCGGGCGTCTTCCAGCCCAGCGTCTGACGCGGGCGTGTGTTCATGAGCATCGCAACGTGATTGAGATACTCCTGGCTCGCGCTCGACAGATCAACGCCCTTGGGCAGGAACTGCCGAAGCAATCCGTTGGTGTTTTCGTTGCTGCCGCGCTGCCACGGCGCGTGTGGATCAGCAAACCAAACGTCGATATCCAGGCGGTCCATCAGCTCTGGGTAGCACGTCAACTCCGTGCCTCGGTCGTAGGTCAAGCTGGTGCGCATGGATTCGGGCAGCTTCTTCAGTTGGCGACTGAAACCCTGTAATGACCCACCGGTTTCTGCTCAGGTCATGCGGTTAATGTAGCGGTATAGGTGACCTCCTCCCAGTAATTTAGACCAGCCAGAACTATAAAATTCGGCGACACTCAGGCCCAAGGAGGCCCGTCGCCATGAAGAAGTCGAAGTTCACTGAAGAGCAGATCGCGTTCGCCCTGAAACAAGCCGAGAGCGGCACGACGGTCGAAGAGATTTGCCGCAAAATGGGTATCAGCCAAGCTACGTTCTACGCTTGGCGCAAAAAGTTCGGCGGGTTAGGCGTGTCCGAACTACGCCGGCTACGTCAGCTTGAGGAAGAGAACCGCAAGCTCAAGCAATTGGTCGCCGATTTGAGTCTGGACAAAGTTATGCTGCAGGATGTGCTCTCAAAAAAGCTCTGAGGCCCACGCAGCGCAAGACGCTCGTGGGCCACTTGGTCGACCGTTATCGAGTTGGGGTTCGCCGGGCTTGCGAGGTCGTAAAGCAAAGCCGTTCGGCGTGGTATTACCAACCCCGTGAGAATGATGATGCGCCACTACTTCTGCGGATCGAAGAGATCGCTGCCACGCGGGTTCGCTACGGCTTCTGGAGAATATTCGTGCTGTTGCGCCGGGAAGGCTGGAAGGCCAACCACAAACGCGTCTACCGGCTTTACTGCCAAGCGGGCCTCAATCTGCGGCGTAAGCGTCCTCGCAGACGCAAGGCCGCAGCACACCGCCTGGAGCGCACGATGCTGACGGCTCCAAATCAGGTTTGGAGCATGGATTTCGTGGCCGATGCCCTATTCGACGGACGCCGCTTCCGGGCGCTGACCGTCGTGGACAACTTCACCAAGGAAAGTCTAGCCATCGAAGTGAATCAGCACCTCAAGGGCGAAGACGTGGTGGCCGTGATGGAACGCCTACGCCACCAGCGCGAGCTGCCGCAACGCATCCAGACAGACAACGGCAGCGAATTCGTCTCGATCGTGATGGATCGCTGGGCCTACGACAATGGGGTGACCATGGACTATTCCCGACCTGGCACACCGACCGACAACCCCTTCATCGAGTCGTTCAATGGCAGCTTCCGGGACGAGTGTCTCAACACGCACTGGTTCCTGTCGCTCGATGACGCCCGCCAGAAGATCGAAAGCTGGAGGGTCGATTACAATCATTTCCGGACGCACTCATCAATCGGCGATGTCCCACCAGCCGAGTTTGCCGCCCAATTCACGTCCCCACCCAACGCCGAATTTTCCACTTCTGCTCGGGCCTAACGCGGGGAGGAGGTCAGAGGAGGCTTAGACTATGACGAGCATCCTCTACTTCAAACCGGGGCACGGCCACAGTTGACCACACCTCAACACCCATGAAATATCCATTCAACGATGGTGTTGAGATGTGAGATCACACTGACTGAATTGAGGATAAAATCACATATACCTGACAGTAAAGGTTAGCGAGCCGGACATCACAATTTCGCCCGAAGTATCCAAATCATCCCCAGGACGAATGACGGGCACTACCCTCATTGGAATAGTGAATTGCCGGCCGATCGCAGGAACGCCAACGATGCCGCCGCCATCCAAATTACCCCAAGAAAAAGAAACAAAACTACGAGTGCGCATGTAACGACCATAGAACCTAGCGGCGTCTCGCCATCCCGCGGAATCGGAAGGACTTCCTCCATTGAGAAGTCTGATCACACCCAACCCGTCAACTGTCGCACCAGATGACAGCGCCAGACCATACATGCCGATGTTTGTGCCACCATCATCACCGAGACCCATTTTCATGGCACTGTCCGCATCTGCCCGGTCGGGAAAAGTAAGGGTCGATACAATCGTACTATTCTTATTATCATCAATATCAATCAATATTGATGTCGCAACATCACAAGCAATCGTTAACGATACGTCGTCCGACTCTGGCAGCATGGTTTGGGTTGTAGCATTCAATGTGGCGGCGGAGTGCCGACCAAGAGCGATCACGCCACCGCCCGAGAATGCGGGAGTGCATGCCCCGGGCACAATAGCGCCACTCATGGTCAGGTCCGCATTTTGTGCCGACGCCAGCAGCGGTGCGAACAAGGAAAGAGCGGCAGCGGTCAACAGTTTGATTTTCATTGCAATGTTCTCTCGTCAGTTTCATGCCCCCCCCCCTTTGCGGAAGGGAGGGGGGGTTTAATTACAGGTAGGTCACCTGGAAGGTGGCCGAGCCGTTCAGCGGCACTTCAGCAGTCAGCGGCAGGTCGTCACCGTTGCGGATGACCGGACGCACCGTCATCGACAGGGTGTGCACATCGGCACTTACCGGAGCGGTACCGGCACCCCACGAGGTGTAACCACCGGCAGCCGAGGTGTAGGCGCGCAGGTAGGGGGAGGTTTCGGCCGCCCAGTTGGCATCGCTACTGAACTGCTTGAAGAGCAGGCTTGCGGCAGTGCCGTCGCCCTGCGCGGTACCAATCACGAGGGCATAGGCACCAATGTTCACGCCGCCAATCGCACCCAGGCCGAACTGAACGGCCGAGCCCGCCACGGCGCCCGGCAAGGTCAGGCCCGGCTGCAAGGTAGCAGCACTGTTGTCAATCACCTGAATGGCCACCGGGGCAGCGGTGCCACCACAGTTGATGGTCAAGGTGACTTCATCGGAGTCGCGCAGAACCGTCTGCGCGGCAGCATTCAAGACCGCCGCCGAGTGACGCCCCAGATCCACCGTGCCACCGCCGGAGAAGGCCGGGGTGCAAGCGGTCGGCACAATGGCGCCGGTGATGGTCAGATCCACGCTCTGCGCATAGGCCAGGGCCGGGGACAGCATGGCGGCCAGCGCCGCCGACAGAAGTTTAACGTTCATGAGAGATTTTCCATTGAGATACGAAGAGGCCAAAGCCTCGCCCCAACGAGGAAAGGCTGAGATCGAGACGGACGTCACTATATGGAAAGCACCACTACGTTGCTATGCAACAATTACGAAAGTTCTGCCGGATAGACGGGTCTTGTCCGGAGCGAACATCCGGGCTCCGACTGCGGTTCAGGCACGCTATGAAACCGGAGATCAAACCGTGTAAACCCAAACTTGCGCTCTCCCGCAACTTCTCAAGAAGAAAAGAAGGGGCGCGTGAACAGGGCGCTACACCTATTTGATCGGGATGCGTGAATCACCCCCCCCTTGATTGTGATGAGTTCGTGAAAAAAAGTACTGAGGCCACCATGGTCATCATCGGCGTGCAGCTGGGCCACGATGGGGCCAATGGATCCGTCGCGTACTCGTCGACAATCTCCTGGCAAGTGCCGCATCAACGGCCTGATCTTCGAGAACCCGGCCTTCGATCGCGACAGCACCTACTTACGGCCCAGTCTACCGACGGAGGGTTATTGCTGTCGAGAACGGACGGGGCATGTACGGAATCATTGCGGCAGCAACGTCAATACAGTGAAAAATATCACAATATTACACAAAACCCGACCACTCCCCGCTACTTTCGTATTTTTTGCATAGGCGCGCCCGCATTGCGGGAGCAGCCTGCAAGCGTGGCGACCGCCACTTACCGGGAGTTTTGATATGCGCCCTCGTACTCGCTTGCCCACCCTCGCCACCGCCTGCCTTGCACTGGGCATTTCCACCCTGGCGATCGCCGCACCAGCCCACTTCACTGCTACGGGCGTACATGCCGATCCCGCCACATCGCGGACCATCGCCACCGATCTGGCCCGCCAGTACGCCAGCCGCGCCGGTTATGACGTGGACCGGGATTGCCAGTGGCAGTTCGAGCCACTGCCACAGCAACGTGCCGACGGCCTGTGGCAGACCGATGCCGACCTCGTCTGCAACGACTGATCACCACCATGAGGCGCACGCGTGATCCTCAGCACTTCCCTGTCGTTGGCGTGGCGCGTGTTGCCTCCTTGTACATGTGGTCTGGCCAGGGCCTGTCCAGAATGATCTTCGAACAGGTCAATAGGCATCTGGCCCGCAAGGGCCAGATGCCTGCTTTCCCAGCAAACGGCATCGTTGATCTCGGGGCCTCACTAATAACGAAACGAAGGGGGGCAAAATCGCCACGCTCCAATCGCATGTCGCATCTGAATTCTTAGACAACGCCTTGTAAACTGCATTTTCAAATATTCGCATTTGTTGCACATACGCCACTGATTTGCGCGCACACCATCTAATAATTGTTCCGGAATCAGTATGGCGAATAGCTCTCTGCATCCAGGAGAGGAGCGAGTAAAAATTCAATTTGGGACATACAACCAATTTTGAGAGAGCTACTATGAAAGTCAAACTTTTTACCGCTGCCATCCTTTCTTCGCTCGTACCGCTGCTGGCCTCCGCACAGAGTGCGGGCCTGTCCATGAACGGCTCAATTGTACCAACGGCCTGCACCCCGGCACTCTCGGCTGGTGGCGTGGTGGATCTTGGTCGAACCATGGCAAGCGCGCTGAATACCACAGTCCAGACCTTGTTAAGGAAGTCTGATTCGATAGAACTGACGGTCACCTGTGGTGCGGCGACAAGATTGGCACTAGAGTTTCTGGACAACGATTTCGGTACGCTTGCGCCGGGCGTTGCTATTCCAGATACCGCTTCCACCCGGCACTATTTTGGTTTGGGTGCTGTGGGAGCGGTTAACATTGGTGGATACGCATTGCTGGTGGAGACGCCGCCTCTCGCAGATGGTGCTGCGATGGTGCGGATTGAGCGGCCGGTTTCAGGAGGGGGGTGGTCGGTAGCTGCCTTGCCTGCGCTTGGCAATATGAATAGTATCCCGTCCCATCAGTCTTGGGGTGTTGGTCCTGCCACTGGGCCGATCGCCGCGCGGGTACATGTCTTGAACTTTTTGGTCGCTTCGGTGATTCGTAAGGGCGAGGACCTTCCTCTTGCCAGCGAAGTTCCGCTGAGCGGTTCGGTTACGCTAACGTTGAACTATCCGTAGCAGCATCTGTGCTGCCTGAATATTCGTCATGAATCGTGCGACCGAAGGGCGCTTCGGTCGAGATTCCCGCGGCGGAAGCGTGGATCCAACGGGTGGTGGGCAAAACTGTGTCTGATTTCGCATGAAGGCTCCGCGTGGTCGTAGCTACAGAGCGCGGCGGGGCACACGCTGATGATTTCGCCCGTAGGAGATCCGCCGATGGCCATGAGCGAGGGAGGTCCTGAACAACTCCGATAGAACAATGAGGTAGTGCCGGTTGCTGGCCGGCAACTGCATGAAGAATGGCCGCCGGTGTTGAGGGGCCTTCCATATAATTGACCTTTGGTGGCGCCGAAGGTCTTGGCCAACGTAAAAGGACCCGCGCCGGAATTGTTCGTGGATGTCACGATCATTGCCACTACCCAAAGGCGTGCTAACGGGGGGGGGGGGGGGGGCAAGAACACCGCGCAAGTGTTGTGCTGTTTGCGCTGTCCAATCGATGGATGGTGGCCAAAGCCATCGGCAGACGGCCCCAGAAGGGCAATTCACACTGCTTAGACTCAATCTCCAAGTGCAACACTCACTAACCAGTAGGGTGTCAGCATGTCCAGGCATTACAACCATTTGAGCGCTGAAGAACGCGCCGTTGTCCAGATCGAGATCCAGGATGGTAAGAGTATGCGATCCATCGCCAGGCGGTTGGGGCGCAGCCCTTCTACCCTGAGTCGCGAGGTGGCCCGGCAAGGCGCTGGAGCGTACAGTGCCACCGAGGCCGGCAAAGACTATCATGCCCGCCGACTACGCTCCGTTCGGCACCGCCGGCTGATCGAGGGCAGCGAGCGCTCCCAGTTCGTCCGTGATCACCTGGTGCTGTATCGCTGGTCGCCCCAGCAGATTGCTGCCAAGCTTCGCGACATGCACCCGGACGATTCCAGCCAGCGCGTCAGCCACGAGACTATTCACGCCAGCATCTATGCCCACCCGCGCGGAGGGCTGAAGAGAGAGCTGGTGGAAGCGCTTCGGCAGAGCAAGCCGACGCGAGGTCTACGCCGCACGACAGCAGCCAAGCGGACGTGGGTTCCTGAGCAGCTGCGTATCGTGCATCGCCCGGAAGAAGTGCAGCAGCGACTGGTTCCGGGCCACTGGGAAGGCGACTTGATCAAGGGTTCTTTCAACCGCTCCTGCGTAGAGACGCTGGTCGAACGAAAGACGCGCTTTGTTATCCTCTGCAAGATGGACGGCTGCACAGCTGAGGCGGCACTGGAGGGTTTCAGTCGCCAACTGAAGAAGCTGCCCGAATCCATGCGCACCAGCTTGACCTACGACCGAGGCACGGAGTTGACGTGCTACCCAGAGCTGATGGACCGCCTGGATATCGACGTTTGGTTTGCTGATCCACACGCGCCGTGGCAGCGCGGCAGCAACGAAAACACCAACGGATTGCTTCGGCAGTTCCTGCCCAAGGGCGTTGATCTGTCGAGCGCGAGCCAGGAGTATCTCAATCACGTTGCGATGCTCATGAACACACGCCCGCGTCAGACGCTGGGCTGGAAGACGCCCGCCGAAGTGATGGACAAAGAGATCGCCGAATTCAGATCACGTGTTGCGCTTGCTTCTTGAGATCGCCCCGTTCTTCACGAATTAATCACATTCAAGCTCGGATGATTAATACTCCCCACTCAAGAGGCGTTAGCGCCCTGTTAGCCCTTTCTTCTGGGGCGTTGGGAGGACGCAAGTTTGGGTAAAGCATTGTTTGGTCGATCCCGTGGCTCCCGAGATCGACAATAACAAAGTGGGAGCGTCAATTTTCCCAACTGAGCCTTATGATTTCAGGGCTAGTCCATGAAACCTGAACGGAACCGCAGTCGGAGCCCGGATGTTCGCTCCGGACAAGACCCGTCTATCCGGCAGAACTTTCGTAATTGTTGCATAGCAACGTAGTGGTGCTTTCCATATAGTGACGTCCGTCTCGATCTCAGCCTTTCCTCGTTGGGGCGAGGCTTTGGCCTCTTCGTATCTCAATGGAAAATCTCTCATGAACGTTAAACTTCTGTCGGCGGCGCTGGCCGCCATGCTGTCCCCGGCCCTGGCCTATGCGCAGAGCGTGGATCTGACCATCACCGGCGCCATTGTGCCGACCGCTTGCACCCCGGCCTTCTCCGGCGGTGGCACGGTGGATCTGGGGCGTCACTCGGCGGCGGTCTTGAATGCTGCCGCGCAGACGGTTCTGCGCGACTCCGATGAAGTCACCTTGACCATCAACTGTGGTGGCACCGCTGCCCCGGTGGCCATTCAGGTGATTGACAACAGTGCTGCTACCTTGCAGCCGGGCCTGACCTTGCCGGGCGCCGTGGCGGGCTCGGCCGTTCAGTTCGGCCTGGGTGCGATTGGCGGCGTGAACATTGGTGCCTATGCCCTCGTGATTGGTACCGCGCAGGGCGACGGCACTGCCGCAAGCCTGCTCTTCAAGCAGTTCAGTAGCGATGCCAACTGGGCGGCCGAAACCTCCCCCTACCTGCGCGCCTACACCTCGGCTGCCGGTGGTTACACCTCGTGGGGTGCCGGTACCGCTCCGGTAAGTGCCGATGTGCACACCCTGTCGATGACGGTGCGTCCGGTCATCCGCAACGGTGACGACCTGCCGCTGACTGCTGAAGTGCCGCTGAACGGCTCGGCCACCTTCCAGGTGACCTACCTGTAATTAAACCCCCCCTCCCTTCCGCAAAGGGGGGGGGCATGAAACTGACGAGAGAACATTGCAATGAAAATCAAACTGTTGACCGCTGCCGCTCTTTCCTTGTTCGCACCGCTGCTGGCGTCGGCACAAAATGCGGACCTGACCATGAGTGGCGCTATTGTGCCCGGGGCATGCACTCCCGCATTCTCGGGCGGTGGTGTTATCGATCTGGGGAGGCACTCCGCATCGACTCTGAATGCTGGCGCAGCAACCGCTCTGCCAGATAGCGATGCAGTTACGTTGACGATTACCTGTGATGCTTCGACCGTTTTGCTTCTTACATATGTTGATAACCAAGGAGAGACGGTAGAGCCGACGGTGAACATTCCGGGCGCTGGGGGGCAGAGGGGTCGTCACTTTGGTGTTGGTGAGGTTGGTGGTGTGAAAATTGGCGCCTACATGCTTTATGACAATGTTGGCCGTCAAGTAGATGGTGTGCGTCAAGTCTTTCTCCGGAGTAGCGATCCTTCTGGGGGTGTTTGGGTCAACACTAATAATCTTGTTTCCAAATATACTGTAGCCGAACCTTTTCGGATGACGATGGGTTTGGATGCTGCAACTGGCCCGACTAGCGGGCTTGTTCATGTAATGACTTACGCTGTTCGGGTGGTTGTTCGCAATGGTAGCGAATTGCCGTTGGCCTCTGAAATTCCGCTGGCCGGCTCGACAACTATTCAGGTGGCCTACTTGTAATTCGATTTAAGCCCACCCCTGCTTTTAAAAAGTGCTCTTCTCCCTGCCTAGCGTTATAGGGCGGAGGGGAGTGAACTTTCGTAATTGTTGTATAGCAGCGTAGTGGTGCTTTCCATATAGTGACGTCCGTCTCGATCTCAGCCTTTCCTCGTTGGGGCGAGGCTTTGGCCTCTTCGTATCTCAATGGAAAATCTCTCATGAACGTTAAACTTCTGTCGGCGGCGCTGGCCGCCATGCTGTCCCCGGCCCTGGCCTATGCGCAGAGCGTGGATCTGACCATCACCGGCGCCATTGTGCCGACCGCTTGCACCCCGGCCTTCTCCGGCGGTGGCACGGTGGATCTGGGGCGTCACTCGGCGGCGGTCTTGAATGCTGCCGCGCAGACGGTTCTGCGCGACTCCGATGAAGTCACCTTGACCATCAACTGTGGTGGCACCGCTGCCCCGGTGGCCATTCAGGTGATTGACAACAGTGCTGCTACCTTGCAGCCGGGCCTGACCTTGCCGGGCGCCGTGGCGGGCTCGGCCGTTCAGTTCGGCCTGGGTGCGATTGGCGGCGTGAACATTGGTGCCTATGCCCTCGTGATTGGTACCGCGCAGGGCGACGGCACTGCCGCAAGCCTGCTCTTCAAGCAGTTCAGTAGCGATGCCAACTGGGCGGCCGAAACCTCCCCCTACCTGCGCGCCTACACCTCGGCTGCCGGTGGTTACACCTCGTGGGGTGCCGGTACCGCTCCGGTAAGTGCCGATGTGCACACCCTGTCGATGACGGTGCGTCCGGTCATCCGCAACGGTGACGACCTGCCGCTGACTGCTGAAGTGCCGCTGAACGGCTCGGCCACCTTCCAGGTGACCTACCTGTAATTAAACCCCCCCTCCCTTCCGCAAAGGGGGGGGGGGCATGAAACTGACGAGAGAACATTGCAATGAAAATCAAACTGTTGACCGCTGCCGCTCTTTCCTTGTTCGCACCGCTGCTGGCGTCGGCACAAAATGCGGACCTGACCATGAGTGGCGCTATTGTGCCCGGGGCATGCACTACCACGATCTCGAGTGGTGGCGTGATCAATATTGGCCGGCATTCGGCGTCGACGCTGAATGCCGCAGCCCAAACCCTGCTGCCGATGTCGGACGAAGTCTCGCTAACTGTTAACTGTGATGCGGCGGTGGCAATGTTGATTAGCATTGTCGATAATCAGTCGAGCACGGCAGTAAATACGCTTTCTTTTCCCGATTTCACAATTGCAGAGCCCACGCAGAAATTTGGTTTGGGTGCGAGTGGCGGTACAAATATCGGCATGTATGGTGTCGTGGAGGTGCCTGGTGCGACAGTTGACGGGGTTGCTGTAATCAGGCTCCTCAATGGGGGTCTCAATCCCGATGGGTGGCGAGATGCCTTCAGATTTGACAATCGATATTTGAACTCTCAGCTCCGTTCAAGGTATACGCTGGGGAATTTGGACGGTGGTGGCGTGATTGGTGTCCCTGCGAGTGGTCGAATTGCCAATTTCCCGTTCAAGGTATTGCCCATCATTCGCAACGGGGACGATCTGAATCTTACGGGCGAAATTCCGCTGTCCGGCTCGCTCACGTTTACCGTTACTTACATGTGATTTAAATGAAATTGCACCACTGCACTAGTTTTTGAAGGCTGGTCCAGTGGTGTTGAGCTTGGCGGGTTGTTCCGCTGCCGTCGCTGGCACCAACGTCTAAATTTCCCGGTTAACCCTCCCGATAACGTTCCTGAATACAGGCTGGGTCTCGGCGAAATCGATGGTGTGAACGTCAGTATGTACGGGTTGCTGTCGGATGTTAACAGCCCGACGATTGATGGAGTGCCGATGGAGCGGCTGTTCAAAGATGGGGCTGGCGCGAGTTGGACGAATGCTATCCGTTCGGGCCGCTATGTTTCCAGGGGTAGGGCGGCAGGCGCTAATTTCAGTGCCGGTACGGTCGGGGGTACAGTGGGTACCCCCGTCACTGGTTTGGTTCACGCCATGCCATTCCGTGCGCTGCCTGTTATTCGAAATGGCGATGAATTGCCGCTTACTAATGAAATTCCGTTGGCGGGTTCGCTCATCTTTGCAGTGATGTATCTCTAAGAGTATACGGTTGATGGGACTGGGGTGCTCTTGATTCGAGAGTATGCTGTAAAATCAAACGCTCGTTGGGACTGGTAGCTGCCTGTAGTTAGTGAAATTCCGTTGCCATTTCTATGGACGCATGCGGAGGAAGGCCCCGTTCATGGTTTGATTGTCCAGCCAGCAACAGTAGCTTCATTGGATAATAGTCGTGAAATTCGCTTGCGAGCCGCAGCTGGTCGGTAGGCTGCAACTAATTCAGTCAGCCATTTGAGTGCCATATTATGAAGAGAACTTTGAAAAATGTATTGGGCCTGTGTCTGCTGATGCAGGCAGGTGCGGCGTTTGCCGATGGCATGGTGCCGGAGACCCCGGTGCTGATTGTGGATGAGAAGAGTGGCGAGGCGACGATGAAGGTGAAGAACACCGACAGCGTCCCCTCGCTGCTGCACACCACGATCCTGAACATCCCGGAAGACGACGAAGAGTTGTTGGTGGTTACCCCGCCGGTGGCGCGGGTTGAGGCGGGTGAAACCCAGTTGGTGCGCTTCATCCTGCAGAATTCGGCGCCACTGAAGACTGAGCGGCTCAAGCGCATTGCATTTGAGGGAATCAAGCCGCAGGAGCCCTATTCAGGCCCGCGGGTGACGATGAGTGTGGAGCAGAACATTCCGGCGGTTATTCGGCCTGCGAATCTGCCGCTGGAGCGGGAGGCATGGAAGCGCCTGGTGTGGACGCGCGAGGGGGATGAGCTGGTTGTGCGCAACCCGAGTCCGTACGTGGTGCGCCTGTCAAGCGTATTTGTGCTGCTGCCGTCCAATCAAAGCCTGGACCTAAACCGCAACTATGTGCTGCCGGAAACCGAGCAACGTATTGCGCTGCCGAAAGGGTTGGGCGTACAGGCCGCTGTGAAGCTGCAGCCGGCCACGATCTATGGATTTGCGGTAGCGCCTTACGAGGCCGCGTTGAATGGCAACTAATGGCACCTTCCTACAACCATCCCGGCGGTTGATCGGGGAAGAGCACGTACGATGATTTCTGCCGTACCGGCCCATCATGAATGCATGAATCTCAGGCGCAATCGTCTCTCACGCGCCTGCCGTGCGGTGCTGTTGTTCGGCGGGATGGCAGCGGGGAGCGCCGGAGCTTCGCCGTTGCCGGTGCAAGAGAGTGCGCCGGCACCGCAGTTTCCGCCGCTGCAGGATGAGGGCTCGGAAGTTACCTTTGATCCCGCGCTGCTTCGGCAGCGCGGCTTGGACCCGGCGCTAGCTGAGTACTTTAAAGATGCGCCGCGCTTTCCGCCTGGGATGCAGAGTGTCGAGTTGCTGGTCAATGGAGAGGGCAGGGGCAGGGCCCTGGTTCGATTCAATGATCATGGTCAGGTCTGCCTAACCAGTCATTTACTGGAAAAATCGGGGTTGCGCTTCCCCGATGGCGCGAAGATGCAGGGAGACGCGCCCGGCTCGGCATGCCAGTTGCTGGCAGAGGTTTTCCCTGAACTGTTGGTACGTCTGAGCCCTGGTAAGGAGCAGGTGGCGTTGATCGTGGCAGCGGATGCACTACTGCCACGGGCGAGGGAGCGACGCGGATACTCGAATGGCGGCGTGGGTGCATTGTTCAATTACGAAGCGCTGGTGATGCAGTCGCGCTATCAGGGTGAAACCACCCAGTTCCGGAGTTTGCGTACGGAAGCTGGCTTGAATATCGGTGGCTGGGCAGTACGCAGTCGCCAGAGCTATACTTCCGTAGGAGGCAACAGCCACTTTGATCAGTTGTATACCTACGCCACCCGAACCTGGGAGCGAGCGGGTGCCAACATTCAGATTGGCCAGTTGAACTCGGCTTCGCCCATGCATTCGTTGGGTGCCTTTACCGGCATCCAGATTCAACCTGAGGCCGCATTGGCTCAACAGGCGCGAGAACCGGGGGCGACGGTGAGCGGGGTTGCGTTCTCGCCCTCGCGGGTGGAGGTGCGCCAAAGCGGCGTTCTTGTCTACGCTACGGTGGTGCCGGCTGGGCCGTTTACGCTCGACGATCTTTCATTGCTGAGCCGCAAGCTCGACCTGGAAGTAACAGTTATTGAAGAGGGGGGCGCGCAGCAGCGCTTCACCGTCCCGGCTGCCAGTCTGCGCGGCGCGGTCTCGCTTGGGGCGTTGCCGCGTTACTTTGTGGCCGCTGGCAAAGTACGCCGTGTGGGCAACTACCAAGGCGAAGAGCCGGCATTTGTCACGGCCAACAAAGGATGGCGAATTGGGACGGATGCCGAGTTTTCAACGGGTTTCCTGCTCGCCAAGGGGTACAGTGCCCTGGGGTGGTCGGTGCAGCGCCGGCTTGGCTTGGCGTCGAGTTTCTCGGTACAGCAGTTGGCGACTGATGCAACGCGCGAAGGCAAGCGTGGCACTCAGCTTCAGGCTACATTTGCTACGGCGATTTCTCCTTCGGTATCGGCTAGCCTGTCGACAAACATACAGTCACCGGGTTTTCGAACGCTTACTGACACGACACTGCTCTGGGACGACGATGATCATTTCATCGGGCGAGAGAAGAGCCAGTTTGCCGGCGGGCTTAGCTGGTCGTCGGCGCGTCTGGGTTCCTTCAATGCTTCTTACTCGCGTCAGGCAACCTTCGACGGCTTCTCCCGGGATAGGGCTGGGGTGGGCTGGTCAAAAATGTATGGCCGCACGAGTGTTTCGCTGTCCTTGCAGCGCTCGATGCGTGGCCGGGAAGATAAAGATGGCGATTCTGCTTATCTCTCGGTGAGCGTGCCACTGGGGCCGCGTGCCACCAGTCGGTTCTACGCCAATCATGATGAAGGGCGTGGGCTGCGCACTGGGATGAGGGTCAATCAGCAGCTTGACGATACCTTCGGGTACACGATCGGAGCTGAGCGAAATGACGCTGGAAAGACCGATCTGAGTGGTCGTGTGAATCTATTGCCACACTACGCACAGCTCGATATGGGCGTATCTCATCGGCAGGACGGAGCGAGCAGCGTGGATGTCAGCTTGCGCGGTGGGGTTGCGTTGCATAGCCACGGGGTGACCCTGTCGCCCTACCCGGTGCGTGACACCTTTGCTGTGCTGAAGCTGGGGGAACGAGCAGGCGTCAAGGTGAACACCCCTGGTGGCCCGGTGTGGACCGATGCGCGGGGGCTGGCGATAGCATCGAACCTGACGGCGTATCGTTTGAGCCGGTTGGAGGTGGACACTTCCAGCCTTCCGCGCAATGTGGATGTGGGCAATGGCTACAAGGAAATTGAAGCGGGCCGCGGCTCGGTTCACTGGCTGCCCTTTAACGTGGTGACCGTACGCCGGGTTTTGCTCACCATCAGCACCCCGGATGGTCAGTTCCTCCCAAAGGGATCGGGCATCTACGATGCACAGAGGCGCTATGTCACCACCGCCCTTGATGGTGGAAAGGTATTTCTCACCGATATTCAGCCAGATATGGAACTGCACGCCGTTCGCCCAGATGAAAGCACTTGTGCGCTGCGTTTTGTTATCCCTGCTGAAGCTGATGCCCAAGCGTTGTTTGAGACAGCCCCGGCACTGTGTCAGCCGTGATCCCCATGAGTAAAGGCGAAAAGATGAACAATGCTTCACCAATCCCTGCGCTCAGATGCCGAACCGTCAGGTGGGCCATGTTGCTGGCAGGGTTGCTACCGAGTGGGATGGCCCTGGCCGAGGCCGTGGACTGCCAGGTTCAGGTGAACCCTGCATTGCTGGACTATGGCAGTGGCACGCGCAGCAGCCTGCTTGAGCATGTAGGCCAGGCCGAAGCGGTGCTGCCCAAGCGTACGGTGATGCTCAGTATTCATTGCCCGGTGCTGTCGCGAGTGACGGTAGCCTTTATTGCACCTGCGCGGGATGTGGACCGCTACGCGTATGGAGCTGGATCATTGCAATTGCGTGTTCTCTCTGTTCAGGTGGATGGTACCAGCAGCTTGCTGGCGGCCGAGGACGCTGTTGCTGACGCTGGGCCGACGATGCTCATTCGACCAAACGAAAGATTGATACCCATCGCCAATGCGATGAGTGCGCTAGGAATGTCGTTCTCATTTGAGATCGACGTAGAGCCTCGAGTGCCCGCTGAGGCTACCCGGGTCGCGCAACGGACCCAACTTGAGACAATAGGAAAGCTGAGTGTGACTGCCGTTACGGGGCCCTAGTCGGCAGGCGAGCGAAGTCATAATTCAGCCTCATGCGCTGGAGGATACTGCAGTTCAGGTTTGTCGCTTCTCAAGGATCCATGTATTGGGTCATCCCCTGGGCCCGAGTCGCCTGTTATTTCCCCTTCCTTACTGTGAGCCATCTACGATGAAAGCATCGTCCTCAATACACACTCATTCGCTTTCACTAGCGATCACCAGTATTTTGCTGCTAAGTAGTGGGCCGCTGGCTGCCCAGCAGGTGCCTGCCGACGGCGTCGCGGTCACCCCTTCGCCTGGCGACTATACGACCTCTGATGCCGGTGCAGCGGGCCACGTGTTCTCTGCGGTCAATGGCGGCACAATCATTCCGACTGGTCCGGTCAATTTGACCGCCAGCGGTGCCGGAGCAAATGCAGCGTTCGCCACCGGCGCGGGTTCACGGATTGAACTGGACCAGAGCACCTTGACCACGGGCGGTGACAATGCAGCGGTAGTCAGGGCAGAAGCGGGCGGCAGCGTGGTATTGAACGGTTCTACACTACGGGCTACAGGCGCAAGCTCGCATGGCGTTCATGCCGTAGGCGGAAGTACTGTCTCGTTGACAGGCAGTGATATCGAAGTGGGCGGTGATAATGCTCGCGGGATGATCTCGCAAGGTGTGAACAACCAGTTGCTGTTCACTGATGGCACGATCACTACCACCGGTTTGAATGGCGTGGCGGTTGAAGTTGCTGGTGCCGGTTCCATGGCTCAGCTGCAGCAGGCCAATATTGTCACCCAGGGGAGCGGCGCGCATGGCGTGTTCCTGGCTCGCGATAGTCGGGCTGGACTGACCGATGTCAATGTGAGCACGTCTGGTGACTTCGCCTACGGCATCAATGTTAATGGTGATAATAGTCAAGCAGACCTTGAGGCGGTTACCATTCGGACCGAAGGTCGCGCGGCGGCGGCGATCTGGGCGCCTGCGCCTGGGAGCACCATCAATGTGCGCAACTCCGCCCTGACCACCATTGGCGATGGCTCGATGGGCCTGGACCTGCGTCGCTCATCAGCAACGCTGGAGAATACCTCGGTACTAACCCAGGGCGTATCTTCGCATGGTCTTCTGGCGCAGAAGGACGGGGCGGAAAATGCCATCATCACCGCGACCAATGTGGACGTGCGCACCGAGGGTGCCAATGCCGTTGGCGTGGTGGTGCGAGCCGGCGCGCAGGCCCATTTGAGCAGTGGCAGTGTGACCACCACCGGTGATAATGCGTCGGCTTTGTCCAGCGGCGGTGCAGGCAGTTACATTGTGGCCGATCGCACGCTGGTGGAAACCCAGGGGGCGGCCGCGCATGGCATCAATCTGAGCAATACAGGCGCCTTCACTGCCACCGGGGCAACGGTGCAGGTGCTGGGTGCAGGTAGTGCTGCGTTGCTGTCGCAGAATACCGTGGCGGGCAATTCCAATACAGCGGCGGTGACCGACAGCACGCTTGTGGCCAATGACGGAAGTGCAGTGCAAGTCAGCGGTGGTGGGCTGAACCTGGACCTGACGCGTGCCACGCTCATCGGCCGCACTGGCGGCCAGGCCGGGTCTGCGATCGTGTTGATGGATAATTCCAGTACGCCGGTCTCCCGGGTTGCCATCAGTGCAGATGCCAGTCTGATTCAGGGCGATGTCCTCAATCAGAGCAGTGGTTCGATTGCGCTGGATCTGCGGGCCTCCACGTTGATCGGGCGTGCCGAGAACCTCAACGAGCTTGGCATGATCGGAAGTACCTGGAGCATGACCGGCGATTCGTCGGTGGGGCAATTGAGCCTGGATGGCGGCAGCCAGATTGTCTTCGCGGCGCCCGCCGGTGGCGCATTCAAGACTCTCACGGTGACGGGCGACTTCACCAGTAGTGGTGGAACCTTGTTGTTCAATACGGCCTTGGGTGACGATCGTTCGGCAACGGACAAGCTCCATATATTGGGCAACAGCAGCGGTCAGGCGCAGGTGTCTGTCAGTAATGTGGGCGGGGTCGGTGCGCAAACGGCAGATGGTATCCAGATCATTCAAATCGATGGCAGCTCGGATGGGCAGTTCAGCCTGGCTGGCCGCGCGGTCGGTGGTCAGTATGAGTACTTCCTGTTCAAGGGCGGCAAAACCGATCCCAATGATGGTGATTGGTATCTGCGTTCGGAGCTCACCGATACGCCTGGCGATCCGTGCCTGACCGATCCGAGCATGCCTGGTTGCCCGGTTCAGCCGGGCGTATTGCGCCCCGAGCCGGGGGCCTATCTGGCCAATCAAGTGGCAGCGATGCAGATGTTCCAGCAGCGCTACCATGATCGCGCCACTGACGCCAATCAAGATGGGCGCCAAGCTTGGGCCAGGATCAGCCACAATCAGGCTGACTACGGCGCAGTTTCCCGGCAACTGGATGTCAATGGCAACAGCTCCACGTTGCAGGTGGGTTCGGATCTGCTGAGCTTTGGCGGCAATGATCGTGGCCGCATCGGCGTGATGGCTGCGGCGGGCAAGGCCACCAGTACCGCTATGGCAGAACTGACTGGCTACAATGCCGAAGGCAAGGTCAACGGTACCGCCATCGGGGTCTATGGCACTTGGTTGGCGGAACGCTGGTATGTAGATGCCTGGATTCAGCAGGCAGGCTTCAAGAATAAGGTGCGAGGTAATGCGCTGCAGGAAGAGCGTTATGACGCACGCGCAACGTTGGCCTCGATCGAGGCGGGATACCGCTTCACCATCCTCGATGGCGACGGCGCGCAGATTACGGCCGAGCCGCAGCTGCAGTTGTCCCACACTGGATTCAATTCCGATCGACATGAGGAGGCCAACGGTACCCGGGTGGACGGGCAGCAAGGTGCGGGGATGAGCAGTCGCCTGGGTGTTCGAATCGCCGGTCAGGCCAAGAGCTCCATCGGCGCTGTTGTACGTCCTTTTGTGGCACTTGATTGGTACCGCCGTGGCAATCCTGACAGTATCGCCTTCGATGATGAGGTACTGGCTGCTGGTGTGCCGCGTGATCGCTACCAGCTCAAAGTCGGCGCAGAAGTGGTGCGCATGGGGGGGCTGTCCGGGTGGGGGGATCTGAGTGTGGGTCGCGGAAACAGCAGCTACCGAGAAGTTGGTGGGCAGCTTGGCCTCCAGTACCGCTGGTGATGTAGATTGCCGCATGGCCGGTGCCTTGCACCGGCCATGCGGCCAGATCAGATGATCAATGATATGCGCGAAATTCATCGCCTAACAACCCGCTTGGTGGGGAGGATCTTGCCATGATTCCCGCACACGCTGCTGCCAGGATCTATTTGTACGTCGTTCCGGTGGGAAGCCGTTGGAGCGTACGAGGTGGCGCGATTACCGAGCTGCGGTTTCTTGCCTCGTTCGATGAAGCCGTGGCGATGGCACGAGCATTGGCTATTGAGCTGGGCAAGACGGCGCTGGCGCCGGTTGGTGTTAGGTTACAAGTTGGTCAAGCAAGGTGGGAGGACGATGAATCCAACGAGCTTCCATTGAATGACAAGTAGAGAAGCCATGAACGAGCAAGTGAAATCTCCGGGGGGGGGCTCTGACGGTATTCGGTGTGTCGGTGAGCACGGCGGATGTCTTGGAATTCCTGCGGGAAAAGACCAAGCGCGCGGATTGTCCTGCCTGCGATGCTCCTGGTCGGTCCGTTATGCTGGTTGGGCCGGTCAATGAATCAGCCATGATCATTCCTACACGGCAGACCGTTGAAGATCCCGGGTCGGGGAGGTTGATTTATAACTACGAGTCCCAGTCTGGGGCCATGCCGGTTTTTGGCGTCTGGTGTGAAAGCTGCGGGTTATTGCAACTGCACACACTGGCGACATTGGTGGCTTGGGCAAAAGAGAAGCAGCGTGGAAATGTAGCCGAGCAAGCTGAATCAAGTGGGCTGGGGAGCGAGCCGCTGCGCAGCGGGGTGTTGGAGCTGGATGAGGAGCGTGCCCAGCTGAATGCTCGATTGGATCAACTGCATATGCGAGTGATGGCTGCAGATGCTGCGGCGGGCGAATTTTATACGGAGACTGAGAGACTGCTGTCTGGTATCTTGGCTGCCGGCATGCCCAGTAAGATTACGAGTGTGAAGAGGGTAGGTGGTGTATTAGCATGGTCGCTTTTCAGTGCCGGGCTATTGATTCTGGCGGGTGGGTTGTGCTGGATCTACTTGCGCTGAAGCTCCGGTCTCGAGAAACCATCGGCGATGGCGCGGCGTCATGGGTTTGGTCATCCAAAGTCAAAGTGCGGAGTGCAGCCTGATAGGGGTGGCATTGCTTTGATGCATATTCCGGCCCGTTTCATCAAGCTACTTTGATGTGATTCATTGGCTATAATGAATAGTAATTCTTACCTGCTGGTTTTCGAGTGTCGCGAGATAAAGAATTTTCGTGCGCGTGGCTACGCATACATCTGTGCGAATTCTGATTCCAATACCACGGTGATTGGGAAGTCAAAAAGAATATTGGCTCAGCGAGGTTATGAGGTCGTCGTTCTGCTTTCCATTATGCGAGTCCAGGTTGATCTTGGCTTGGACTATCTTCCGTTTCAAAAAGAGTTAATGGTCAGAATGCAATCCGATGCCTCGCGGTGTGCGGTGCTATATCGTGAATCATTACAATTATGACCCGGTGTGGAGCGGCCAGAGTTTCATAGGCATTCAGGGGTCGATTTGAGCATGTCGCTGCAGCCACGCTGCGATGCGTCACGAGGCGCGGTATTGGCTCCCTCGTAGCGACTGGTTCACGGCGAAATCTAGGCGCTCGTGGGTGGGGGGATCCACCACCGTCAAGATGAGAGCGGTGGCCATCGAACAGTGCGGCACTGACGGCGTTCATGTTCCATAGTGCATCGGGCCTGGTGGTTAGCTTGATGAGCTGGCGCCCGTCGTGCGCTGCAGCTGCTTTGCGGCCTGCAGTGCCTCAAAGCCAAGCCTCTTCCTTGTAATAGCGAATCCGCTTGTGGTTGTCAGGCCGGTCATCACGACGTAGTGCCACAAAAGCGTGTTCGCATCCGTCTCGCGCATCCGCGCGTGCCGCACTCCGTTGCTGTTGTTTCAGCTCGGATGGCCTCAGGCCGCTGTATTTCTTGTGCCGCACGTAAAGCGTGGGCTCGGCTATGCCCATCTTGCGATAGTTCTCCCCAGCTCGGCCTGCTGCAGCGCGCAGGCGACGAGGGTGTTTTCGTAATTGTTGTAGAGCCATTGTTCCGTTGAACAGCTATCTTATGGGGGCTGTAAAATTTCATAAAACGGTAATTGGCTAGGCTGCGCGGGTCATCATGCAGGTCTGGCTGAACGCTGTCCATGCCTTTGGCATTTTTGCATAGGGCTTCATCAATCGTGCAGAGTGAAAGTTGGCAATGGATCTGAATATTCTTGCGATAGGCGCACATCCGGACGATATCGAGTTGGGCTGTGGCGGCAGCTTGGTGAAGCTTGCCGACAGCGGGGCACGCATCCATGCGCTGACCCTCAGCGCAGGCAGAATGGGCTCGCGTGACAACGTTGACCGTACGCGTGAATCCCATAGGGCACTGCGCCGCCTTGGTGTGGCAGAGGTGCTGCAGATGGATTTTCCGGATACCTGTTTCCCGACGGCGCACAACGCCATTGTCGAGCAGCTCGAGCGCACTTGCGCGCAGCTGTGTCCTGACCGGGTCTACACGATGAGCCCGGACGATCGTCATCAGGACCATCGTGCCGTCTATGAAGCGACCATTGTGGCTTGCCGTGGCGTACCGCAAATCTTGTGTTACGAAACCCCGAGTACCTTGCCGCAGTTCATGCCGCAGGTATTCGAAGACATTTCTGCACAGCTGGAGCTGAAGATCGAGGCACTGCGTGAGCATGCCAGCCAACGGGACCGTTACTACATGAAAGAGGATTACCTGCGCTGCCATGCTCAGTTCCGGGGGCAACAGATCGGTATCGGACCCAGCGAGGGCTTCATTCCCTATCGGCTGGTGCTGTGATGAAGACGCTGCTGTTTATTGCGATGTGCGTGTTCATTGTCGGTCATATGGCTCAGCGGTTTCGGCGCCGACCCTGCGGCGAACTGCGCAGCGTTGATGCGATCGTGCCTGCTTTCAACGAAGCTCCCTGCCTGGAGCGTTCACTTATAGATTTATTGCACAATCCGTATATCGCGCGCGTCATCTGTGTGAATGATGGTTCGACCGATGATACCGCCGTCGTGCTGGAGCGGTTGCAGGCGCGGTGGAGCGGACGACTGTTTGCTGTGCACCAGGCCAATACGGGCAAGGGAGGGGCGTTGATGCATGGCTTGCAGTACGTCACCGCCGCGCAGGTGTTCTTGACCGATGCCGACACCCGCATCGATCCGCGCAGTGAGGGTCTGGGTTATCTTCTGGCGGAACTCCGCGACGGTGCTGATGCAGTCGGTGGCATTCCGTCTTCGTGCCTGCAGGGCGCTGGGTTCCTGCCGCATGTTCGGGCCAGCCTGAAGCTGCCGATGATCGTGATCAAGCGCAGTTTTCAGCAACTGCTTGGTGGTGCCCCGTTCATCATTTCCGGCTCGTGCGGCATGTTCCGCACAGAGGTGCTGCGCACAGTTGGATTTTCCGATCGCACCAAAGTAGAAGACTTGGACATGTCCTGGTCGTTGGTCGCACACGGTTACCGGCTGCGCCAATGCAATCGCTGTTTTGTGTATCCACAGGAATGCAACACCTTGGCCGAAGAGTGGCGACGCTGGCGACGTTGGATCGTCGGCTATGCGGTCTGCATGCGTCTGCATAGACGCCTGTTGCTGACCCGCTTCGGCATTTTCAGTATCCTGCCAATGGTAGTGCTGGTCCTGGCCGGCGTAGTGACTTTGCTGGGCACTTGGCTGGGCGCGGTTGGGCGACATGACCCTGCCGAGATCGTCCTGACGATACTGCCCTGGATCTGGATCGCGGTCGTGGTCGTGCTGGGCAGTATCAGTGCGGTGCATCATCGCAACGGTTGGTTGATCCCGGCAGCGGTGTTCTCCGTGCTGTACGTCCTGTTAGCCTATGTGATATGGCTGGTGCACGGGTTCAAGGGCCTGATCACTGGGCGTGAGCCGGTGCGTGATAAGCCGACCCGGTATCCCCATGTGGTGGAGTAATCTGCGTGCACAGGCTGATGCGTTGGCGAGCCTGCAGCCCGGCATCGATCCGTGGGCCGTGGTTTCCCCGCGTGCCACCCTGCTCGGCGCGGTGCAAGTGGGCGCGGGCAGCCGCATCTGCGATGGCGCGGTGATACAGGGCCCGGTACGGATCGGTCGCGACTGCATGATCGGCAACAACGCATTGGTGCGTGGCGCCACGGTCATCGGCGACCGCTGTCGTGTAGGGTTTGCCACCGAACTGAAGAACGCACGGCTCGACGATGACGTCAGTGTCGGGCCGCAATGCTTCATTGCCGATAGCCGGATTGATTCCGGTGTCTACCTTGGTGCCTTGGTGCGTACCAGCAATCACCGGCTTGATGGAGATACCGTCAAGGTGATGCAGAACGGCGCGCTGCTCAATACCGGCCTACACAAGCTCGGTGCCTGGGTCGGCGCAGGTGCCGCGTTGGGCGTTGGCGTGATCGTTCTGCCTGGTCGCGTGATCGCTGTCGGTACTGAGGTCGGCCCACGGATCACCGTGGAAAAAAACCTGCCGCCGGGGCGCTATCGCCTTGTGCAACAACTGCACTTTCAACCCCTGGAGTAACCCAATGCGTTCAATTACCCGCAGCGTACTATCTTGCGGCCTGATGTTGGCGGCCGTATCGAGCGCACGTGCCGGCGTTGATGAGGTATCCGCAAAACTCGATCATACCGACTACGGTAAGGGCTATGGCAAGCGCGACGTGTTCGGCGTGGATGCAATTGGCCGCATCGCTGACAGTCGGTGGCAGGTGAACGTGGCGAGTGGTGAGCGTGACTACGGTAGCGCCAGCTATCGAGGCACGCGCCTGATGGGCTCGCTGCATCACGATTGGAGTCCGCGCCTGTCAACCCGTACCGCAGTAGTGGTGTCCGACGACAATCCAGTATTCGTCAACCGCGAAATCGCCCACGACTTCAATCTGAAAGTGATTCCCAACACCGTGCTTACCGCCGGCGGCAAATACGCCGAGTACCACGGCAATGCCTATGTATCGGCGTGGTCGGTGGGTGCCTCGTACTACTTCCCGCGGATCACCGCGTCATACCGCTACAGCAAGCACCAGCTTTCGTCGGGAAGCGGTGGTGACGGCAGCACGCTGTCGCTGCGTCTGAAAGATGCGCGTGGCAGAGGATCCAGCCAACTGTGGGTCGGCACCGGGACTTCAGCCTATGGGGCGGAACTGGATCCGCTGCTGCTGCACGAGCACGAGTCCACTGGGGTGTTTCTGCGTCGCAACCAGCCGCTAGGTGAGCACCTGGTGCTTAACGTTGGCCTCGGCAAAACCTGGCACAAGACCCGGGTTGATCGTTTCACCAGTGTGAATTCACACTTGGGCTTGGGCTATCGCTGGTAAGCATCGGTTTGAAATGGTCTGAATAAGTATTCCATCAATGGAAAATCAGGCTTTCGGTCACCAGATTCCCACAATATCGGTCTACCCCCCCTCTCCTAAGGGGGAGGGGGCGTCGGGAATCGTGGTGATCAGCCGGTCGTCGCACATGGGACTCATCCGTCACCGCACAGCCGTTGGCACTGTCGTAGGGGCTGCGATCAGGCGCCGGGGCCTCAGATCTTGCCATCGCGCAGGTAGTCGAACAGTTCCGCATCGCCCTTCAGGCCCAGCTTGAGCATCGCATCACCCTTCTGGCGGCTGATGGTACTTACACCCTTGTTCAGCTGAAGTGCGATCTCCTTTACCGTCAAGCCCCTGCCGAGCAGGCGCAGTACTTCGATTTCGCGCGGCGACAGCGGCCTGGTGTCGTTATCGACGTTCTTGGCGCCGACCGTGTCGATGCGTTCTTTCAAGGTGTGACTGATATAGGGCAAGCCGCGTTGCACGGTCTGGATCGCCAGCGGCAGCTCTTCCATCGAGGAGGCCTTGTCGACCAGACCAAGCACGCCGGCGGCGACCACCATGCGCAGGATCGCCAGGTTGCTGGACACGCTCAGCATCAGCACCGGCAGTTTCGGGTAGCGCCGCCGGATCATCCCGATCATGGCGAAACCGTCAGCCTGCTGACTGCCGGGCATCGAATAGTCGGTCACCAGCACATCGCAGGGATGGGAGGTCAATGCCGTGAGCAGCTCATCGGCGCTACTGGCTTCGGCCACCACTACGCCGACGCCGCTGGTTTCGATTACCGTTCTTGTGCCGATTCGGACGACGGGGTGGTCATCAGCAATGATAATTCGCAGGGCCATGGACTAGTATTGCCTATGAGGCAGCCGCCGTTCGGGCTGTACTTAGGAGGGAATAACATTCTACTTTCGGGAATCAGACAGCATGCGTATCCTGATTGTCCGCTGGCTGTTTCTGTGGGGCATGACGATGGCCCTGGCCCTGGCCGTGCCTGCCTGCCTTGCCGGTCCGGTCGCTACCAAACCATTGCTTTCACCTCGGCAGAGCGACTGGCTCAGCGTGCACCCTACCATCATCCTGGGTCTGTATGACAGCGGCTGGCCGCCGTTCGAGTCGATTCAGGAGCGCCAGCCACGCGGGCTGGGCTACGACTACCTGGGCCTGTTGACCCGACAGCTCGGCGTGCAGGTCAAGGTGCGCATGTACCGCAGCTGGAGCGAGGTGCTCGATGCGGCCTGCCGTGGCGAGGTCGATGTGGTGATGAACATCACCCTGACCGCCGACCGTACCCGCTGCATGGTCTATACCCGCCCCTACGTGGATGCGCCGCTGGCACTGGTCGGCCGGCCCGACGATACCCGTCCCTCCACCGACCCGGATCTGCACGGGTTGGGCGTGGTCACCGAACAGGATTTCGTCACCAGCGACCAGGTCCGCGCGCGCTTTCCCGGCGCGCGCCGGGTGGTCGCGGCCAATACCCTGGCCGCGCTGACGATGGTGGCGCGCGGTCAGGCCGATGTTTACATCGGCAACGCCCAGGTCGCCAACGCCATGATCGAGCAGCATGCGCTGCAACAGGTGGCGCTGCTGCGGCCCAGCGACCTGCCCCCCGAGCGCCTGCATTTCGGCGTGCCCAACGCCAAGCAGCCGCTGGCCGAGGCGCTGGACAGCGCGTTGGTGGCGCTGACCCCGGCGCAGCGCGATGCGGTGGCGCAGCGTTGGTTGCGGCCGCTGCACTGGTCCACGCAGTCGCGGCTGATCCTGGGCAATGCCGAAAAGCGCGTGCTGGCCACGCCGCTGCGGTTGGGCTTTGCGCCCGGCGCGGCGCCGCTGTCGTTCGTCGACAAGGACGGCCAGCCCAGCGGCGTGGCCGGCGACTACCTGCGCCAGCTGCGCATGGCCGGCGCCCAGCTGGAGCGGGCGCCGGCGCATGACTGGTTCGAGGTGCGCGAGCAGGTGCGCCGCGGGCAGGTCGATGCGGTGCTGGGCATCCCCAATGATTCGACCTACCTTGGCCCGGGCTGGGTGTTCAGCCAACCCTTCATCACCGTGCCCAACGTCATCGTGGTGGGCCGTGGCAGTCCATTGGTGCTGGACCTGGCCGACCTGGACCACCGCAGCATTCTGTTGTCCGATCCCGAACGCCTGCGCGGTTACATCCTGCAGCACGCACCGAACGCCCGCATCGTGCCGGCGCGCGGCGCCGAGCAAGCCTTGGCGCGCCTGGCCAACGGGGATGCCGATGCCTATATCGGCAATCTGGCGCTGGTGGACCGGATCGTGCGCGAACAGTACCCCGCGCAGCTGATGGTCACCGCCCCGGCCGGCTTCAACGACCGTCTGTCGCTGGCGGTCAAGCGCGAGTACGCGCCACTGGCCACCACCTTCGATCGCATGCTGATCAACCTGACCGCGCGCGAACACGAAGCGATCCGCGGCGACTGGTTGTCGGCCGAGTACCGCAGCCCGATGGACTGGCGTGCGGTGGCGCGCTGGGCGGTGCCGCTGGCGCTGGTGCTGCTGACCGCCCTGGCGGTGCATGGCTGGGGGCACTGGCGGCTGCGCCGCGAGGTGGCGATGCGGCGGCGGCTGGAGCAGCGCCTGCAGGAGGCGACCAACAACCTGCCGGCGATCGTCTACCAGGCGCGGCGCGACAGCGAAGGGGTGTTCTCCTTCCCTTACATCACCGGCGACATGGATGCCCTGTTCGGCCTGAGCGCGGCCGAGGCGATGGCCGACGAAGCGCGGCTGAGGGACAGGATCGATCCGCGCGACCGCGAACGCGTGCAGCAGACCCTGGAGCAGGCCGCGCGCGATCTGGGCGCGCTGGACATGGAGTTCCGCACCTGCCCGCGCGGCGAAGAACGCTGGGTGCGTTCGCGCGCGCTGCCGTATGCGGCCGAAGACGGCACGGTGCTGTGGAGCGGCTATTGGGTGGATGTGACCCAGGCGCGCGCGCAGGCCGAGGCCCTGGCCACGGCCAAGTCCGCCGCCGAGCGCGCCACGGCGGCCAAGTCCGAATTCCTGGCGACCATGAGCCATGAAATCCGCACCCCGATGAGCGGGGTGCTGGGCATGGTGGAGATGCTGTCGCACACCACGCTGGACCTCGAGCAGCGGCGCATCATCGGGGTGATCGAGGATTCGGCGCAGATGCTGCGGCATATCCTCGATGACATCCTGGACTATTCGCGGATCGAGGCCGGTGCGCTGCCGCTGGAGCTTGAGCCGGTATCGCTGCGCGGCCTGCTCGACAACGTGCAGCAGCTGCTGTCGCCGCAGGCCTCGGCCAAGGGGTTGGCGCTGGGCCTGCAGGTGGACGAGGCGGTGGCGCCGATGCACCTGGCCGACGGCCTGCGCCTGCGCCAGATCGTGTTCAACCTGCTCAGCAATGCGATCAAGTTCACCGACCACGGCACGGTCGGCATTGCCCTGGCGGTGGAGCACAACGAGGAAGGCGCGCAGCGGCTGCGCCTGAGCGTGACCGATACCGGCATCGGCATCTCCGCCGACCAGTACGACCGCCTGTTCAAGCCGTTCGCCCAGGCCGATGCATCGATCACCCGCCAGTACGGCGGCACCGGCCTGGGCCTGAGCATCTGCCAGCGCCTGGTCGGGCTGATGCGCGGCGAGCTGGACATGCACAGCGTGCCCGGCCAGGGCACCGAGGTGGTGGTGCGGCTGCCGCTGCCGGTGGTGCCGGGCGAGGAACAGGACGACGGCACGCGGCGGCCGGCCGCCGAGGTGCCGCCTTTGCCGGCGTCGATGCTGCAGCGGCGGGTGCTGGTGGTCGAAGACCATCCCACCAACCAGGCCTTGATGCGTTGGCGCCTGCAGCAACTGGGCCTGTCGCACGAACTGGCCGAGGACGGCCAGGCCGCGTTGGCCCTGCTCGAACACGGCCATTTCGACCTGGTGATCACCGACTGCCGGATGCCGGTGATGGACGGCTACACGCTCACCCGGCATATCCGCGAACGCGAACGCAATGGCCAGCGCGGTACGCCGCGGTTGCCGGTGATCGCCTTGACCGCCAGCGCGCTGCCGCAGGATGCGCAACGCTGCCGCGAGGCCGGCATGGACGATCTGCTGGCCAAGCCGGTGGCACTGGCCACGCTGCGCCAGGCGATGCTGCGCTGGCTGCCGCAGCCGGGCACCGAGCCTCCGGCGGTGGAGGCTCCACCCCCGGAGGCGGCCCCGCTCGGCAGTGCGCCCACGCGCGCGGCGATCGTGCGCCGCTTCGGCTCCGAACACGTGGCCACGGTGCTGATCGACAGCATGCGCACGGCCACCGAAGAAGACCTGCAGCGTGGCCATGCCGCCCGCCAGCAGGGCGACAGCGAGGCCGCCGTGCAGGTACTGCATCGCATCGTCGGCGGGCTGGGCACGCTGGGGGCCGGCGAGCTGGCCGAGCAGGGGCGCGCGCTGATGCAGCAGGTCGATCGGCACGGGGTGGCGGCGTACAGCGCCGACATCGAGGCGTTCGAAGGGCTGCTGCGCGCCTACCTGGATTCACTGCAGGCCTGATGCGGCGTCCGTGGTGGCCTGGCGGGCCTGCTGCAGGTACTCGATCACCTGCCGTCGGCGCTGCGGGTCGGCCGTGGCATTGACCATGCGCGTGCCCGGCACCACGCTGGCCGGCGCGCGCAGGAAGGCATCCAGGGTCTGTTCGTTCCAGCTGATGGTGGCCTGGCGCATGGCCGGCGAATAGGGATAGTCGGCCAGGCTGCCGGCACGCCGCCCGATCACGCCATGCAGGTTGGGACCGAAACGATGCACGCCGCCCGGATTGACGGTGTGGCACCCGGCGCAGATCGCAAAGGCGCGCTGCAGTTCCTGCTGGTGCGCCTGCTCGGGTGTCTGCGGTGTGCGCGCGCAGGCGGCCAGGCACAGGCTGGCCACGGTCAGGCAGAACAGGCGGGGGAGATGCATGGCAGGCAACCGCAAGGCAGGCAACAGCGGCCGATGATAGCCAGCCCGGCCCTGCCGGGCCTGGCGGCGGCCTGCGACCGATGGCCGCAGGCCGATCGCATCACATCGCCGGGTAGTTCGGGCCGCCGCCGCCCTGCGGGGTCACCCAGACGATGTTCTGGGTGGGGTCCTTGATGTCGCAGGTCTTGCAGTGCACGCAGTTCTGCGCGTTGATCTGCAGCTGTTCGTGGCCATCGGCACCGACGAATTCGTACACGCCGGCCGGGCAGTAACGCGCTTCGGGGCCGGCATATTCGGCCAGGTTGACCCGCACCGGCACGCTGGCGTCCTTCAGGGTCAGGTGGCTGGGCTGGTCTTCTTCATGGTTGGTGCTGCTCAGGAACACCGAACTGAGACGGTCGAAGGTCAGCACGTTGTCCGGCTTGGGGTAGTCGATCCTGGCGTGCTGCGCGGCCGGTTCCAGGCACTCATGGTCCGGCTTGCTGTGGCGCAGGGTCCACGGCGGGTTGCGCACGCCCAGCTTGGGCAGTAGCCATTGCTCGATGCCGGTCATCAGCGTGGCCACGGTGCGGCCCTTCTTGAACCATTGCTTGAAGTTCTTGGACAGCTTGAGCTCGTCGTGCAGCCAGCTGGCCTCGAACGCGGCCGGGTAGGCGCTGAGTTCGTCGCGCTGGCGGTCGGCGGCCAGCGCGTCGAACGCCGCATCGGCGGCGAGCATGCCGGTCTTGATCGCCGCGTGGCTGCCCTTGATCCGGCTGGCGTTGAGATAGCCGGCCTCGCAGCCGACCAGCGCGCCACCGGGGAACACCGTCTTGGGCAAAGAGAACAGGCCGCCGGCGGTGATCGCGCGCGCGCCGTAGGCGATGCGCTTGCCGCCTTCCAGGTGCTTGCGGATCGCCGGGTGGGTCTTGAACCGCTGGAACTCCTCGAACGGGCTCAGCCACGGGTTGCGGTAGTCCAGGCCGACCACGAAGCCGACGGCGACCTTGCCACCGTCGGCGTGGTACAGGAACGAACCGCCGTAGGTGTCGCTGTCCATCGGCCAGCCGGCGGTATGCACCACCAGGCCCGGCTCATGCTTGGCCGGGTCGATCTGCCACAGTTCCTTGATGCCGATGCCGTAGGCCTGCGGGTCCTTGCCGGCGTCGAGCTGGTAGCGCGCGATCAGCTGGCGGCCCAGGTGGCCGCGCGAGCCTTCGGCGAAGATCGTGTACTTGGCATGCAGTTCCATGCCGCGTTCGAAGTTGGGGCCGTACGCGCCATCCTTGCGGATGCCCATGTCGCCGGTGGCCACGCCCATCACCGCGCCGTTGTCGTCGTACAGCACTTCGGCGGCGGCAAAGCCGGGGAAGATCGCCACTTCCAGGGCTTCGGCCTGCTGGGCCAGCCAGCGGGTCACCTCGCCCAGGCTGATGATGTAGTTGCCTTCGTTGTGGAAGCACTCCGGCAGCAGCGCCTTGGGCGTGCTGCGCGCGCCGTCCGGGCTGAGGAACAGGAACTCGTCGCGGGTGACCTGCTGCCTGAGCGGGGCGCCGCGTTCGGCCCAGTCCGGGAACAGTTCGGTCAGCGCGCGGGTGTCCATGATCGCGCCGGACAGGATGTGCGCGCCAGGCTCGGAGCCCTTCTCCAGCACGCATACCGACAGCTCGCGGCCGGCTTGGACGGCGCGCTGGCGCAGCCGGATCGCCGTGGCCAGGCCGGCCGGGCCGGCGCCGACGATCACCACGTCAAATTCCATGGCTTCGCGCGGGGGCAGGGCGGTGGTTTGTTCGCTCATGGGGGTGCGTAACTCTTGGGTAGTGCCGCCGGCCAAGGCCGGGGCGGTTGCCTGGGAATCGCGCGCGAAACACACGGCGCAACGGCTGGATCAGGGCATCAGGGTAACGGGACGCGGCGTTTCCGCCTAGGTCGCCCCGGTTGCCGGCAGCCTATGTTGCAGTGCGTCAACCGCGCCGCGCGCTGCTGCAGGGCCGGCTCAGGCCGCTACGTAGAAGGCGGGGTGGTAGCTCACCTCGGCGTCCGGGCAGGGCCCGTGCAGCACGCGCGCCTGGAAATACGCGGCCGGAACGCCGGGCAGGCGCAGGCGCGGGTCGGCGCGGAAGCCGAAGCGGCCGTAGTAGCCTGGTTCGCCGAGCAGCACGCAGCCGGCGGCCTGGCGCTGTTGCAGTGCCTCGATCGCGGCCTGCATCAAGGCACTGCCGATGCCCTGGCCCTGCCTGGCTGGCGCCACCGAAATGGGCCCCAGCCCGTACCAGTGCGCGCTGCCGTCGCTGCAGGCCACCGGCGACAGCGCCACGTGGCCGACCAGTACCCCGGCCTCCTCGGCCACCAGCGACACCGCCAAGGCACCGGCGGCGCGCAGCGCATCGACGATGTGCGGCTCGGTGCCGCTGCTGTGTGTGGCGCCGGCGAAGGCATCGCGGGTAAGGGCGTGGATGGCCGCGATGTCCTCGGGGCGTTCAGCGCGGATCTGCATGGCATCGCTCCTGGGCGCAATGAAGGCTGGCATTGTAGGTCGTGTTGCGGACCGCCTTGGCCTGCCGGGGCGGCAGGCACCACAATGGGCGCGTGTTCCGCCGCCACGATGCCCCGATAGCCATGTCACTGAATCCCTACGACCTGTTTGATGTCCGCTCCCTGCTCAGCGAGGAGGAGCGCGCCGTGCAGGCCACGGTGGCACGCTTCACCGACCAGCGCGTGCTGCCGATCATCGGCGACGCGTTCGACCAGGGGCGCTTCCCGGATGAACTGATCCCCGAGATCGCCGCCTTGGGCCTGCTCGGTTGCAGCCTGCCCGAGCAGTACGGCGGCGGCGGGCTCAACGCGGTCAGCTACGGGCTGATCTGCCAGGAGCTGGAGCGCGGCGATTCGGGCCTGCGCAGCTTCGTGTCCGTGCAGAGCTCGCTGTGCATGTACCCGATCTTCGCCTATGGCAGCGAAGAACAGCGGCTGCGCTGGTTGCCGGACATGGCCGCCGGCACGGTGATCGGCTGCTTCGGCCTGACCGAGGCGCACGGCGGTTCGGACCCGGCGGCGATGAAGACGCGCGCGGTGCGCGACGGCGGCGACTGGGTGGTCAACGGCAGCAAGATGTGGATCACCAGCGGTCCGGTGGCCGACATCGCCATCGTCTGGGCGCATACCGAGGACGGCATCCAGGGCTTCGTGCTGGAGAAGGGCATGGCCGGCTTCACCACCCAGGAGATCAAGCACAAGATGAGCCTGCGTGCGTCGCTGACCGGTGCGCTGTTCTTCGACAACGTGCGCGTGCCCGAGCGCAACCGCCTGCCCAACGTACAGGGCCTGAAGGGCCCGCTGGGCTGCCTCAACCAGGCCCGTTACGGCATCAGCTGGGGGCCGATCGGCGCGGCGGTGGCCTGCCTGGACGAGGCCTTGAACTACACCAAGCAGCGCGTGTTGTTCGGCCGCCCGGTGGCGGCCACGCAGAGTGCGCAGATCAAGCTGGCCGACATGGCCCGGCGGATCACCACCGCGCAGCTGCTGGCACTGCAGCTGGGGCGGTTGAAGGATGCCGGGCAGCTGCAGCCGCAGCAGGTCAGCCTGGCCAAGTGGAACAATTGCCGGATGGCCATCGACATCGCGCGCGAATGCCGCGACCTGCTGGGTGGCGCCGGCATCACCACCGAGCACATGGCGATCCGGCATGCGCTGAACCTGGAATCGGTGATCACCTATGAAGGCACCGAGACCGTGCACCAGCTGGTGATCGGGCGCGAGCTGACGGGGATAAACGCGTTTTAAGGTCACCTGACCAACGGTCAGGTGCTACGCGGCCGGTAGGTGCCGACCGTTGGTCGGCACGCGATGACGCAATGTCACACCCCGCCGGCGAATCCGCGCTGGCGCCATGCCTCGTACATCACCACGGCTACCGTGTTGGAGAGATTGAGGCTGCGGTTGTCCGGTTGCATCGGCAGGCGCAGGCGGCGGCCATCGGGCAGCGCATCGAGCAGGTCCTGCGGCAGGCCGCGGGTTTCCGGGCCGAACAGGAAGGCATCGCCATCGTCGAACTGCGGGGTGTCATAGCGCACGCTGCCGCGGGTACTCAGCGCGAACAGGCGTTTGGGTGCGATGGCCTGCAGGGCGGTATCCAGGTCCGGATGTACCTGCATTCGTGCGTATTCGTGATAGTCCAGGCCGGCGCGCTTGAGCTGCTTGTCGCTCAGGTCGAAACCCAGCGGCTCGATCAGGTGCAGCCGCGCGCCGGTGTTGGCGCAGAGGCGGATCACATTGCCGGTGTTCGGCGGAATCTCGGGTTGGAACAGGATGACGTGGAACGTGGGCGCGGTCATCGCCGCAGTGTACGCGGTGGCTGCGAAGGTGCGCAGCCAGCGGTCAGCGGGCCAGCACCGAGGCAGCGGTTTCCAGCGCCAGTGCCTGCAGGTCGGCCGGCGACGGGCGCACCTGCAGGGTCGGCAGGTTGATGATCACCTCATGGGCAACCGCGGTGGCGGCGGCGGTCAGGGTCGCCACGTAGCCACGGTCATTGGCCTGTTCGGCAGCCAGCGCCTGGCGCTGGTCGGCGGTCGGGCGGACTTCGACCGCGGCCAGGGTGGTGACGCGGCGGCTGCCGGCCAGTTCGGCGCGGTAGTCGGCGATCAGGCCGGCGGTCGGGCGCACTTCCACCACGGCCAGGGTCGGGATGGCGCTGCTGCGCTCGATGGCGGCCTGGGCGATCTGGTCGGCCGAGGGGCGCACCTGCACGCTGTCCAGGGTGGTGATGGCGGCGGCATGGACGTTGGAAGCAAACGCGGTGCCGGCGGCGAGGGCGATGGCGATAGCGATGGTCTTGGTGTTCATGGCGGGCCTGTTTAGTGTTGGTGAGCAGTGGTGTGGTAGTAAGGTAGTACACCGATTCGGGGCTTGCAAGAACAATTTCGTTTTTCTTGTTTTTGTTCAGCGACCAGTCAGTTTAAGTTTGATCGCCGCTTGCCACGCCCAGTAGGAAGCAGGCTTCGTGCCAACTTTTACTTGTTGATTCACAAGGAATTTTTATCTTTCCCGGGTGTCCGCTGTCCGGACACCTGTCCGCTTCGGCAGCGGCCTGTCCGCGGTCACCGCCGCGCATACGGCCTGCCGGGCCGGGCGTTGCCCCGGATTTCCCCTACCAGGGCAATGACTGTTGGCCGATGCCATTACAGGGAGTCCCGCGCTAGCATCGGCCTTCACTTTCATGACCAAGGAATCGGGATGACCGTCCAGTTTCGTCCGCGTGCCGCGCTGCTGGCTGTAGCGCTCTCCGCCGCCCTGGGCGGCTTCGCGCCGGCCCCGGTGCAGGCCAGGCCGGCTGCGGCAGCCAAGGTCGACATTCCGTTCGAGCAGTTCACCCTGCCCAATGGCCTGCGCGTGGTGGTGCACACCGACCGCAAGGCGCCGATCGTGGCGGTCAACGTCTGGTACCACGTCGGCAGCAAGGACGAACCGGCCGGCCGCACCGGCTTTGCGCACCTGTTCGAGCACCTGATGTTCCAGGGCAGCGAAAACCACAGCGGCGAATATTTCGAACCGTTCAAGCAGGTTGGCGTGACCGGCCAGAACGGCACCACCAACACCGACCGCACCAACTACTTCGAGAACGTGCCCACCACCGCGCTGGACATGGCGCTGTGGATGGAGTCCGACCGCATGGGCCACCTGCTCGGCGCGATCGACCAGGCCGCGCTCGACGAACAGCGCGGCGTGGTCCAGAACGAAAAGCGCCAGGGCGAGAACCAGCCCTATGGCCAGGTCTGGGAAAAGCTCACCCGCGCCATGTACCCCGAAGGGCACCCGTACCACCACAGCGTGATCGGCTCGATGAACGATCTCAACGCCGCCTCGCTGGATGACGTCAAGACCTGGTTCCGCACCTGGTATGGCCCCAACAACGCGGTGCTGGTGCTGGCCGGGGATATCGACCTGGCCACCGCCAAGGACAAGGTCGCCCGCTACTTCGGCGACATCCCGGCCGGCCCGAGCATGGCCCAGCCCAAGGTCGACGTGGCCAAGCGCGAGAAGAGCACGCGTGAGGTGATGACCGACAAGGTGCCGCAGGCACGCATCTACCGCGCCTGGAACGTGGCCCAGGTCGGCACCACCGACATCGACCAGCTGCAGCTGTTCGCCCAGGTGCTGGGCGGGGCCAAGTCCTCGCGCCTGGACCAGCGCCTGCTGCACAAGGACCAGCTGGTGGACAACATCAGCGCCGGCGCCTACAGCTCGCAGCTGGGCTCCAATTTCGTGGTGATGGCCACGGTCAAGCAGGGCGTGGACCCGGCCAGGGTCGAGGCGATCATCGATGAAGAGATCCAGCGCCTGATCAAGGACGGCCCCACCGCCGACGAACTCAGCCGTGGCAAGACCGCGTTCCGCGCCGGCTTCATCCGCGGCATCGAACGCATCGGCGGTTTCGGCGGCAAGGCCGATGCGCTGGCCGAGTGCGCCGTCTACGAAGGCGACCCGGGCTGCTTCCGCCGTTCGCTGGCCGTCATCGATGCAGCCACCGCCGCCGACGTGCGCAAGGTGGGCGGTACCTGGCTGGGCGCCGGCGACCACACCATCGTGGTCGAGCCGGGCGCGCGGGTGGCGCTGGCCGAGTTGCCGTCGGCAACGCCCAAGCCGTTCACCGTGCCGGCGGTGGATGCCAAATTCAGCACCCTGCCCACGCAGGTCGACCGCAGCAGCGGCGTGCCGCAGACCAGGACCTTCCCGGACCTGAAGTTCCCGCAGCTGCACCGCGCCACGCTGAAGAACGGCACCCGGGTGATCCTGGCCGAGCGCCACGACATCCCGGTGGTGCAGTTCAGCTATGAATTCCCCGGCGGCTTCACCGCCGACCAGGGCCGCAAGCAGGGCACCGCCAACTTCACCATGGAACTGATGGGCGAAGGCGCCGGCAAGCTCGGCGCGCTGCCCTTCGCCGACGCCGCCGATGCGCTGGGCGCCAGCCTGGGCGCCTCGGCCTCGCTGGACAGCGCCAGCGTCTACCTGTCGGCGCTGAAGGAGAACCTGGCCCCGTCGCTGGCCCTGTATGCCGACATGCTGCGCCAGCCGCGCTTCGACCAGAGCGAGATCGACCGGGTCAAGGCGACCTGGATCGCCGGCATCCACCAGGAGAAGGTCAACCCCAGCGCGGTGGCGATGCGCGTGTTGCCGCCGTTGCTGTACGGCGCCGGCCACCCGTATGCGATTCCGTTCACCGGCAGCGGCAATGAGGCGGACATCACCTCGCTGACCCGCGCCGACCTGGTCGACTTCCACAACGACTGGCTGCGCCCGGAGCAGGGCACGCTGATCGTGGTCGGCGACACCACGCTGAAGGACATCGTGCCGCTGCTGGAGCGCCAGTTCGGCGACTGGAAGAGCTCTGGCACCGCCCCGCAGGCCAAGCCTCCGGTGGAGGTGGCACGCCCGGCCAGGGCGCGCGTTTACCTGATCGACCAGCCCGGCGCGGTGCAGGCCAACCTGTTCGCCGGCCAGGTGGTGCCCTCCTCGACCGATCCGGGCAGCACCCGCCTGGACATCGCCAACGGCGTGCTCGGCGGCGACTTCACCTCGCGCCTGAACATGAACCTGCGCGAGCAGAAGCACTGGTCCTACGGTGCCGGCAGCAGCGCCAGCAACACCCTGGGACAGCGCCCGTGGATGGCGCGCGCGCCGGTGCAGATCGACAAGACCGCAGAGTCGATCCAGGAAATGCGCAAGGAGATCGCCGAGTTCGCCAGCGGCGCCAAACCGGCCACCGCCGCCGAGGTCAGCCGCATCCGCAACATCCAGAACCTGAGCCTGCCCGGTGCGTATGAAACCGCCAGCGCGGTGCTGGGCACCATCAGCGGCATCGTGCGCTACCAGCGCCCGGACGACTATGTGTTCAAGCGCAAGGCCGAGATCGAGGCGATGACCCCGGCCCAGGTGCAGCAGGCCGCCGCCGCCCTGGACCCCGACACCCTGACCTGGGTGGTGGTGGGCGACCTGAAGCAGACCGAAAAGGAAGTGCGCGCGCTGAATCTTGGCGAGGTGCAGGTGATCGATGCCGACGGGAAGGTGCTGGGGGACGCGGCAGCGCAATCGCGCTGACGCTCCCACGATCCGCATGCGGATCGTGGGCCCCAACTCACCAGCATCCACACCCCCGCGCCTTCGGCGCGCCCCCCTGACTCAGGGGGGGCTCTCCTCCAGACACATGCTCGTTCGGCCGGCCGCTGGCCGGCACCCTCAACAATGCCACCCGATGGGGCCCCGGGCCACCGCCCGGCGCCCCCATCACCCCCGATTCAGCCGTTTCCGGCACACTTCCCTCTGTCGTCCCGCCAGGTCTCCCGCATGCGCATTCTCCTGCTCTCCCTGCTCACCCTCAGTGCCACCGCCTGCACCTGGGTGCCGATCGAACCGGTGGGCAAGACCGTGCGCGTGCTGCCGGCAGGGCAGGTGCCCAGTGGCTGCCAGGCCAAGGGCGAGGTGGTGGTGACGGTCAAGAGCAAGGTGGCCTTCTACAACCGCAACCCCTTGCGCGTGCAGGAAGAACTGGAAACCCTGGCACGCAACGAGGCCCCCAGTGCCGGGGCCAATGCGGTCCAGGCCGCCGGCCTGCCGGCCGACGGCAGCCAGCGGTTCCTGGCCTTCCAGTGCCCGCCACGCTGAACCCTTCACGGACCAGGCGGCACCATACGCCCCGGTGTGAATTCGTAAAGGTGCGGTGAAGGCGGCGCCGGCTTACAATAGCGCCCCCTTTGCCTGAGCCTTGGCGCTAACTGATGCTCTTCAAGAATGTCTCTATCGCCGGCCTGGCGCACATCGACGCGCCGCACACGCTGACGTCCAAGGAAATCAACGAACGTCTGCAGCCGACGCTGGATCGTCTGGGCATCCGTACCGACGTGCTCGGCGACATCGCCGGCATCCATGCCCGCCGCCTGTGGGATGCGGACATGCTCGCCTCCGACGCGGCCACCCTGGCCGCCCGCAAGGCACTGGAAGACGCCGGCATCGGCGCCGACAAGATCGGCCTGCTGGTCAACACCTCGGTCAGCCGCGACTACCTGGAGCCGTCCACCGCCAGCATCGTCTCGGGCAACCTGGGCGTGACCGACCAGTGCATGACCTTCGACGTCGCCAATGCCTGCCTGGCCTTCATCAACGGCATGGACATCGCCGCGCGCATGCTCGAGCGCGGCGAAATCGACTACGCGCTGATCGTCGATGGCGAAACCGCCAACCTGGTCTACGAGAAGACCCTCGAGCGCATGGCCCTGCCGGGCGTGACCGCCGACGACTTCCGCAACGAGATGGCTGCGCTCACCCTGGGCTGCGGTGCCGCGGCGATGGTAATGGCGCGTACCGAGCTGGTGCCCGACGCGCCGCGTTACCGCGGTGGCGTGACCCGTTCGGCCACCGAATGGAACCAGCTGTGCCGCGGCAACCTGGACCGCATGGTCACCGACACCCGCATGCTGCTGATCGAAGGCATCAAGCTGGCGCAGAAGACCTTCCTGGCCGCGCGCGAAGCCCTGGGCTGGGCGGTGGACGAGCTGGACCAGTTCGTCATCCACCAGGTCAGCCAGCCGCATACCGCGGCGTTCATCAAGAACTTCGGCATCGACCCGAAGAAGGTCATGACCATCTTCGGCGAGCACGGCAACATCGGCCCGGCCTCGGTGCCGATCGTACTGAGCAAGCTCAAGGAACTGGGCCGGCTGAAGAAGGGCGACCGCATCGCGCTGCTCGGCATCGGCTCGGGCCTGAACTGCTCGATGGCCGAAGTGGTCTGGTAATTGCGTCTGGGTCGACCTCAGCGGCATGAGGTCGACCAGGTTTACTTCGATGCTGGGTTCGAAAAACCGCACTCGGCCGCCATTCATGTGCGAATTTTGTATATTTTTCGACATGTAACCGGCATCATGTCGATTCCATCGACATGAGCGGTCTGCATGGATTTCCAGTGCCCTTACAACGACCTACCCCTGTTGCCACCGGCCGCCGAGCTGGAAACCAGGGATCTGCTCAAGGCCTGCATCGAGGCCCACAAGGCGCTAGCATCGCTGCGCCGGGCCACCGAGCACCTGCCCAATCCGGCCGTGCTGATCAATACAATACCGCTGCTGGAAGCTCAGGCCAGTTCCGAGATCGAGAACATCGTCACCACCGCCGACGAGCTGTTCCGTTTCGCCGATCAGCAGGATGCGGCCAATCCGGCCACGCGTGAAGCACTGCGTTATCGCAGTGCGCTGCAGGAAGGTTTCCAGTCCCTGCGCGACAGGCCGCTTTCGACCACTACCGCTGAGCGGGTCTGCAGCCGTATCAAGAACGTGCAGATGCAGGTGCGTCGCGTCCCGGGGACTGCCCTCGCCAATCAGCACACCGGTGAGGTGATCTATACGCCGCCGGTAGGCGAAGGATTGCTGCGCGACAAATTGGCCAATTGGGAGCGTTTCATTCACGACGAACGTGACATCGATCCTCTGATCCGCATGGCGGTGGCTCACTATCAGTTCGAAGCGATTCATCCGTTCACTGATGGCAACGGCCGCACCGGGCGCGTCCTCAATCTACTCATGCTGGTCGAGCAGGACCTGCTAGATCAACCGGTTCTGTACCTCTCGCGCTACATCATTGAGCGCAAGGCCGAATACTATCGTTTGCTGCTTGAGGTGACGCGTGACGGTGCTTGGGTCGAGTGGGTTGCCTATATGCTCGATGCCATTGCCGATACCGCGCGCTGGACAGGCGCCAAGATCGATGCAATCCGCCGCCTGCATGAACAAGCCTGTGAGTGGGTTCGTGCGCAGCGGCCCAAGATCTACAGCCGCGAGCTGGTCGACGTGCTTTTCAGTCAACCTTATTGCCGCATCCAGAATGTGGTCGACGCCGGTATTGCGAAGCGCGAGACTGCTGCGCGTTACTTGCGTGAACTGGTGGACATCGGCGTGCTTCAGGAGCAACGGGTTGGAAAGGAAATATTATTCCTGCATCCAGCCTATCTTCGGTTGTTATCCGACAACAACCATTCGCCACAGCACTATGTAATGCTGCAAAAGAAGGCGCAGTGATGGCAAATTACGACGACTTGGATCGAGATACCCTGCTTCGCCTGTTGAAGCGACGGGACGCGGAGCGCCAGCTGGGATTGGTCTGGGAGCGGGATGAAATTGAGGCAGACAAGGCACTGAACAGTGACTTTGTCGCGCTGACCTTGGATCCAGATCTGAGCCATGGTGACGCGCCGTGGGAAAATTTAATTATCGAAGGTGACAACTTCGACGCTCTGCGCGCGCTTCGCATCAGCCACAAAGGTGCCATTCGATGCATCTATATCGACCCGCCATACAATACTGGCAACCGGGACTTCGTCTACAACGACCGCTTTGTGGATAAGTCGCATCGCTTCCGGCATTCGTTGTGGCTCGAGTTTATGTATCAGCGATTGTTGCTTGCGAAGGAACTCCTAGCCGATGATGGCGTGATCTTTGTCAGCATTGATGACAACGAGGTGTTCCGCCTCGGGATGTTGATGGATAAGGTGTTTGGTGCGACGAAATTCGTCGCGAGCGTGGTCTGGCAGAAGAGATATTCGCGAGAAAATAGAGGTGCAATTGGAGATGCGCATGAGTACCTTCTGGTCTACGCAGCGGATAAAGAGGAATTCAAGCAAAGTCGTGGTCGTATTCCGTTAACTAAAGATCAGGCAAAGGTATACAAAAATACAAACAACGACCCGAAAGGCCGTTGGCGCGCGATACCTATGACTGCGCAGGGATATCGACCGAATCAGATGTACGAAATAACCTCGCCAAATGGAAGTGTTCATACACCTCCTGAGGGGAGGTGTTGGTCGACGGTCGAGTCGGAGTTCAACAAGCTGCGCGAGGCGGGGCGCATTTACTTTGGAAAAGATGGAGCGTCACAGCCAAGTCTGATTCGGTACCTCTCTGAAGTAGAAGGTTTGGTTCCTTGGACATGGTGGCCCCATGAAGAGGTCGGGCATACCGATGAGGCGCGTAAGGAAATTCAGGCAATATTTGGAACGCAGACAGCGTTCGAGACCCCAAAACCAGTGCGGCTACTTGAGAGGGTGTTGGCGATTGCACTAAGGGATGGGGGGTGTGTACTCGATTTCTTTGCAGGTTCAGGTACTACAGCTCATGCGGTTGCGAAGATGAATGCCGAAGATGGCGGCCATCGTCGATTCATACTCGTTAGCAGTACTGAAGCGACTAATGAACAGTTGAACAAAAACTTGTGCCGGGATATCTGCGCCGAGCGCGTACGTCGAGTTCAGGCTGGTTACACCAATGCCAGAGGGGAGCAAGTCGATGGCTTCGGTTCCGGCTTCGCCTACCTGCGAGCACGCCGTATTCCTTCGCACCGTATGACTCAGAAGCTAGATCACGCAGAAATTTGGAACGCTCTGCAGCTGCTGCACAGCCGCCCGCTGACGCTCTGGCAGGGCGGAGGCTTCGCTGTGGATCATGACCCAGATACAGGTAGTGCTTTCGCCTATCTCTCAGATGCTTACCCTGCGAGCCGCACTCGGATGGAGGGGTGGCTGGCAGCACAAGGCAATCAAGGGGCGACGGTTTATACCTGGTCGCCGGAGCGTTACCGTATCACTGGGTCGCCACATGATTGGCGAGCCATTCCCCAACACTTGCGTGAACGTTTCGGACGCTGATATGGCCGCCTCGCTGAAAAAATTCCAAGAAACGGTCTGCGCCGGCATCGTTGCGCGGTTCGAAAACGTTCGAACGCTCTATACCCAATTGAGCACTGCTGTCCCTGAGCGACGCGCCCAGGCGCGACGTAATGATGCTGCCCTGGTGCTACAGGCTCCTACGGGGGCCGGAAAGACCCTGATCGCAGTGGAAGCCATGCGCCGTATATCGGCACAGGAGCGCGTCCTGTGGTTCTGGTTCGCACCGTTCACCGGGCTCGTCGAGCAGTCACGCCGAGTGATTTTGGACCAAGCGCCGGAACTTCCGCTGTTTGATCTGGGCAGCGACCGACAGTTTGATTCAGTTCGCAATGGCGGCGTTTTTGTGGTGACTTGGTCATCAGTGGCGGCACGTAGCGCGGACTCACGTCGTGCACGGCAGGCTAGTGATTCTGGATTGGCAATCGACGACGTTATCGCGTTGGCACGGGAGGAGGGGTTGCGCCTCGGTTGTGTGGTGGATGAGGCGCACCATGGTTTTCAGCGTGCTACCCAGGCGCGTGTTTTCTTCCGCGATGTTCTGCAGCCCGACTACGCATTGCTGATGACGGCTACGCCTCGCGATGCCGACATGAAGGCTTTTGAGAGTGCTATCGGTTACACCGTGGGCGAACCGGCCGACTGGGCATCAGTCAGTCGTTTTGATGCAGTAGCCGAGGGACTACTGAAGCATGGCGTAAGAGTGGTGCGTTTTCTGGCTCGCGATGGAGATACAGCTCAGTTGGTGGACTTCGAGCATTTGGCGCTGCGTGAATGCACCGCTATGCATCGTCGCATCAAGGAAGAGCTTCGTGCGCAGGAAGTGGCCCTGATCCCACTCATGCTTGTGCAGGTGCCGGATGGCAAGGCATCGCAGGAAGCAGCTCGCCGCTATCTCGTGGACACCTTGCAGTTCGAGGAGTCTGCTGTTCGCATACACACCGCCGATGAGCCCGATCCTGACTTGTTGGCACTGGCACAAGATCCGACTGTAGAGGTGCTGATCTTCAAGATGGCGGTAGCAATGGGGTTTGATGCTCCGCGGGCTTTCACTTTGACGGCGTTACGCGGCGCGCGTGATGTCAACTTTGCCATCCAGGTGATAGGACGAATTGTGCGCCGCCATGCTGTGTTGCAAGCGCGGCGTGACCTGCCCAAGATGCTTGATCAAGGGTACGTTTTTCTCGCCAACTCCGAGACGCAGGAAGGACTGCTGCAGGCGGGCGCACAGATCAACGCATTGAGCACGCAAGCCCCTGAGCTGGGGACGCAGACGGTTGTGACTGTAATCGGTAACAGTACAGAGTTGCAGGTGGTGCGCAGTGGCGAGCCATTAAGCCTGTTGGTCGCCAACGGCGTTGCTAGCGTAGTTGATGCGGATGATCCGGCTCACAGCGCGACATTGGGTGAAGTGGCCGGCGCCAGTGCATCATTGGCGCAGACACCATTTTCTGGCTTTGCCAATGTCACTCAGACGCTGCTTGAGATCACGGGCGGGGCCGGCATCGTACCGACCCAAGACACCCAGGGCATCGCCGCCGAGTTGGCGTTGGTACAGGACTACCTTTACCGGTACCAACGACGGGCCGATGCGCCTGCAGTTTTGCGCGGCGAGAAGCTGCCACCAGCTCCTACAGACTTCGAGGCTGGCTTGGCAGCGCATGTTGACTTTTCCGTTGAAGTACTCGGAGATCGAATGCGAAGCCGGGTGCAGATTCAGCGCCTTGATGGTGGTTTGTTCGATGGCCATGGTATTGCTGAGGATGGTGAAGATATCTGGGCGAGCCTGTCGCCGGAAGCTGTCGCCGACCGCGCCGAACAGATCCGTCTGCGGCTGCCCGAAGCCAATGATCGGGAGTTGTACGCACGCCTGCTTGAGAGGTTTGTACGGGCCATTGAGGAGTCAGGTGCCGAAGCACCCCTTGATGAGGAGCTCCGAATGCAGCAGTTGGACCTGATTACCGTTCGTCGCCCCCACCTTCTGCGTGACGCATACCGCCGCATGAGGCAGCATCAAGTAATGGATGTGGATGTGCCTTTGCCCGCAGAGTTTCACAGCGATCAGCGCCTACGTACGGCCAGCAAGGGCCTCTATGGAGTGTTTCCCCTCGGACTGAACAATGACGAACAGGTCATTGCCGAGCTTTTGGATGTCAATCCACTCGTGCGCTGGTGGCATCGCAATATCCCGCATCAGGGCGTCGGCTTGTATCGATGGGATGACGGTGCTGGATTCTATCCGGACTTCATCGTCAGCTTGCGGGATCGCCCTGGGGATGGCATAGCATTGCTTGAGCTCAAGGGTTCGCATCTCTGGGGGCTGTCATCGGAGGTGGAAAAAGCTGCCGCCGTGCATCTTACTTATGGACGTGTTTTCATGATCGGGCGCAAGCGCGGTGAACGTGAGTTCGTGTTTCTGCGCGAGCTCGATGGAAAATTGCAAGGCGATGGCGCCTTCAGTATCGACAGGTTGCGGTTTCAATGAATCTTCCCGGTTATCCAGTAAACTCAAACAAGTTCGAAGTGCGCCCGGGCCTGTCGATGAACTATCTCGACGAAGGCCCGCGCGACGGCGAGGTGGTGGTGATGGTCCATGGCAACCCGTCGTGGAGCTATTACTGGCGCACTCTGGTGGCCGGGTTGTCGGACCGGTACCGCTGCATCGTGCCCGACCATATCGGTATGGGCCTGTCGGACAAGCCCGATGATGCGCACTACGCCTACACCCTGCAGTCGCGCGTGGACGACCTGGACGCGCTGCTGCGGCACCTGGGCATCACCGGCCCGGTGACCCTGGCCGTGCACGACTGGGGCGGCATGATCGGCTTCGGCTGGGCGCTGTCGCACGCTGCGCAGGTCAAGCGCCTGGTGGTGCTCAACACCGCCGCGTTCCCGATGCCGGCGGCCAAGAAGATGCCGTGGCAGATCGCGCTGGGCCGGCACTGGAAGATCGGTGAGTGGATCATCCGCACCTTCAATGCGTTCTCCGCCGGGGCCTCCTGGCTGGGCGTGGAGCGCAAGATGCCGGCCGATGTGCGCCGCGCCTATGTGGCGCCGTACGACAGCTACGCCAACCGCATCAGCACCATCCGCTTCATGCAGGACATCCCGCTGTCGCCGGCCGACCCGGCCTGGTCGCTGCTGGAGCGGTCCGGCCAGGCCCTGGCCTCCTACGCCGACCGTCCGGCCTTCATCGGCTGGGGCCTGCGCGACTTCGTGTTCGACCACCACTTCCTGGCCGGCTTCAAGGCGGCCTTGCCGCAGGCCGAGGTGCACGCCTTCGTGGACGCCGGGCACTACGTGCTGGAAGACAAGCATGAAGTGCTGGTGCCGAAGATCCGCGCGTTCCTGGACGCGAACCCGATTTGACGAGGTGACGACCAACGGTCGCCACCTACCATTGCCGATCCGGTAGGTACCGACCGTTGGTCGGTACGCGGCTCACGCGGCGATCGGTGCCTGCGGCGGCGCCGGGGAACTCCCGTTGTCATCGGGATGATCATCGTCATTGTCCGCCTCGTCCCGCCATCGCCAATCGGCCAGGGTCAGTGCCGGCATGCCATGCGCCACGCGCGCCTTGTCGCACTGCGGGCTGGCCTTGCCGTACTCCCACGACGCATCCACCTCGCGGCACACGCTGGGCCGGTTGGGGTGGATGCTGCAACGCGAGTACACGCCGATTTCCGCATCCAGCGCGACGCAATAGACCGGCTTGGACAGGGTGCCGCGCATGCACAGCCGGTGCGGGTCCAGCACCTGGGTCAGCTCGTGCGGCACGCCGCCGGGGGTGACCTCATCCGATTCCATCCAGTGGAAGGCCACCCGGTACTGGGTGCAGCAGGCGCCGCAGGTGAGGCAGGGATGGGGCATGGGGCACCGGCGTGAAGGGGGGGATCCACGCCATGCGTGGATGGGGTGGGAAGGGCGCGAATTTTCCACGCCACGGCTGGCCGCGCAAGATTTTTCTGCAGCGGCGACAATGAACGGATGAACAGCGCCCTCAATATCGCCGCGCGGCTGCCCGAACTGGCCCGCGAACGCCCCGACCAGATCGCCATCCGTTGCCCCGGCAAGCCCGGCGCCGACGGCATGGCGCGCTACGAAGTGACCCTGGATTACCGCACCCTGGACGCCCGCAGCGATGCGATGGCGGCCGGGCTGGCCGCCTATGGCATCGGTCGCGGCGTACGCGCGGTGGTGATGGTGCGGCCCTCGCCCGAGTTCTTCCTGCTGATGTTCGCGCTGTTCAAGAACGGCGCGGTGCCGGTACTGGTCGACCCGGGCATCGACAAGCGCGCGCTGCGCCAATGCCTGGACGAAGCCCAGCCGCAGGCCTTCATCGGCATCGGCCTGGCCCACGTGGCGCGCCTGCTGCTGCGCTGGTACCCGTCGGCCAGGCGCCTGGTCACGGTGGGCCGGCGCTGGGGCTGGGGCGGTACCACCCTGGCCCGGATCGAGGCCGCCGGCGCGGGCGCGCCGCAGCCGATGGCCGCCACCGACGGCGAGGATGTGGCCGCGATCCTGTTCACCAGCGGCTCCACCGGGGTGCCCAAGGGCGTGGTCTACCGCCATCGCCACTTCGTCGGCCAGGTCGACCTGCTGCGCAATGCCTTCGGGATGGAACCCGGTGGCGTGGACCTGCCGACCTTCCCGCCGTTCGCGCTGTTCGACCCGGCACTGGGCCTGACCTCGGTGATTCCGGACATGGACCCCACCCGCCCGGCCAAGGCCGACCCGCGCAAGCTGCACGATGCCATCACCCGCTTCGGGGTCACCCAGCTGTTCGGCTCGCCGGCGCTGATGCGGGTGCTGGCCGACCATGGCCAGCCGCTGCCGGGCGTGCGCCGGGTCACCTCGGCCGGTGCGCCGGTGCCGCCGGACGTGGTGGCGCGGATCCGCCGCCTGTTGCCCGACGATGCGCAGTTCTGGACCCCCTACGGGGCCACCGAGTGCCTGCCGGTGGCGGTGATCGAAGGACGCGAGCTGGAGAGCACCCGCCAGGCCACCGAGGACGGCGCCGGCACCTGCGTCGGCCGGGTGGTGGCGCCCAACCAGGTGCGCATCATCGCCATCGACGACGCGCCGCTGCCGGACTGGTCGCAGGTGCGCGAGCTGCGCGTGGGCGTGGTCGGCGAAATCACCGTGGCCGGGCCCACCGCCACCGACAGCTACTTCAACCGCCCGCAGGCCACCGCCGCGGCCAAGATCGGCGAAGTGCTGGCCGATGGCAGCACCCGGGTGGTGCACCGGATGGGCGATGTCGGCTACTTCGACGCTCAGGGCCGCCTGTGGTTCTGCGGGCGCAAGACCCACCGCCTGGAAACCGCGCACGGGCCGCTGTACACCGAACAGGTGGAACCGGTGTTCAACACCGTGGAAGGCGTGGCGCGCACCGCGCTGGTCGGGGTGGGCGCGGCCGGCCGCCAGCAGCCGGTGCTGTGCGTGGAACTGCTGCCCGGCAGCGGCGACACCCCGGCACTGCGCGACCGCCTGCGCCGCCAGGCCGACGCGCACGCGCATACCCAGCGCATCGACCGCTTCCTGATGCACCCCGGCTTCCCGGTGGATATCCGCCACAACGCCAAGATCGGCCGCGAGAAGCTGGCGGTCTGGGCCGCAACCCAAGTGGAAACGCACGCATGAAGATCCTGGTGACCGGTGGTGGTGGATTCCTCGGCCAGGCCCTGTGCCGTGGCCTGGTCGCGCGCGGCCACCAGGTGCTCAGCCTCAACCGCGGCGATTACCCGCCGCTGGCCGTGCTGGGCGTGGGCCAGATCCGCGGCGACCTGGCCGATGCCGCCGCGGTGCGCCATGCCGTGGCCGGGGTCGATGCGGTGTTCCACAACGGGGCCAAGGCTGGCGCCTGGGGCAGCTATGACAGCTACCACCGCGCCAACGTGGTCGGCACCGACAACGTGATCGCCGCCTGCCGCGAACACGGCGTGGCCAGGCTGGTCTACACCTCCACGCCCAGCGTCACCCACCGCGCCACCCATCCGGTCGAAGGCCTGGGTGCGCACGAGGTGCCCTATGGCGAAAATTTCCAGGCGCCGTATGCGGCCACCAAGACCATCGCCGAACAACGCGTGCTGGCCGCCAACGATGCCAGCCTGGCCACGGTGGCGTTGCGCCCGCGCCTGATCTGGGGCCCGGGCGACCTGCAGCTGGTGCCGCGCCTGGCCGAGCGTGCCCGTGCCGGCCGGCTGCGCCTGGTCGGCGACGGCAACAACCTGGTCGACACCACCTACATCGACAACGCCGCACTGGCCCACTTCCTGGCTTTCGAGGCGCTGGCCCCGGGCGCGGCCTGCGCCGGCAAGGCCTACTTCATTTCCAACGGCGAACCGCTGCCGATGCGCGAACTGCTCAACAAGCTGCTGGCTGCGGTCGGCGCACCGCCGGTACACAAGTCGATCAGCTTCAAGACCGCCTACCGCATCGGTGCGGTGGCCGAACGGCTGTGGCCGCTGCTGCGCCTGCGCGGCGAACCGCCGATGACGCGCTTCCTCGCCGAGCAGCTGTGCACGCCGCACTGGTACAGCATGGAACCGGCGCGGCGCGACTTCGGTTACGTGCCGCAGGTGAGCATTGACGAAGGGCTCACCAGACTGAATTCTTCATTGCGCGCACAGGGCGCCATCACTCGCTGAACACCGCGGCTTGGTGAAGATGGCAGCACGCCAATCCGGCACGCACTACATTCTGCGAGGGTCGACATGCTGCATTACGCCGTCATCTTTTTTGTCATCGCCATCATCGCGGCGGTGCTCGGCTTCTCCGGCATCGCCGGCGCGGCCAGCAACATCGCCTGGGTTCTGTTCGTGGTGTTCCTGATCCTGGCGGTGGTGTCGATGTTCCGCAAGCGAGGTTAGTCTGCGGGCACCCCGCGCCACTCTCTCCGGCGCGGGGTGCCCGGGCAAGCCTGCCGACGGTCTGGCGTGCGCAAGCACCCCAGGCCGTCGTCGCATCAGCGGTCTGCCGCGACCGAACTGCGCAGGGCGCCTTCGCGCGCATGGCGCTCCAGCGCCAACTCCAGCAGCCGGCTGATCAGGGCGGTGTAATCCAGCCCGCTGGCCGCCCACAGCTTTGGATACATGCTGATCCGGGTGAAGCCGGGCAGGGTGTTGATCTCGTTGATCACCACCTCGCCGGTGCGGGTGAGGAATACATCCACCCGGGCCAGGCCGGCGCAGTCCAGCACCTGGTAGGCGCGCACCGCGATGGCGCGGATGCGTTGCTGGTCCGCGTCGCTGATCGCCGCCGGTACCACCACGTCGGCGCCATGCTCGCTGATGTACTTGGTGTCGTAGGAGTAGAACGCGTCGTGCACCACCACCTCGCCGCACACGCTGGCTTCGGGCCGCTCGTTGCCGAGCACCGCGCACTCGATCTCGCGGCCGTCGATGGCCGATTCCACCAGTGCCTTGTGGTCGTAGGACAAGGCCAGGGCCAGCGCGTCGCGGAATTCCTGCGCGTTGCCGACCTTGCTCACCCCCACCGAAGAGCCCTGGTTGGCCGGCTTGACGAACAGCGGCGTGCCCAGCTGCGCCACCAGCGCGGCATGGTCGGCGCTGCTGGCGGTGACGCGGTTGAAGCAGGCGAACGGCGCCACCGCCAGCCCGGCATCGCGCAGCAGCCGCTTGGCCACGTCCTTGTCCATCGCCACTGCCGAGCCGAGCACGCCCGAGCCCACGAACGGCAGGTTGGCCATGCGTAGCAGGCCCTGCAGCGAACCGTCCTCGCCCAGCGTGCCGTGCACGATCGGGAATACCACATCGATCTGTTCCAGCGCGCTGGCCGGGTCGACCGGTACCAGTTGCCGCTGCGCCACGCCGGGGCGGACGGCCACCGCCTTGCCCGACCGGTGCAGTGCGATCCGCGCCGGGTCGTCGGCATGCAGCAGGAAGCCCTGCGGGTCGCTGACATGCCACTGGCCCTGCTTGTCGATGCCGATCAGGGTGACCTCGAAGCGTTCCCTGTCCAGGGCATCGAGAATGTTCCTGGCCGATTGCAGCGAGACCTCGTGCTCGGCCGACCGGCCGCCGAAGATGATGCCTACCCGCGTCTTGCCCATGCCTGTTGCCGCTCCTGCGTGTTCTGGAATCGCAAGGATGGACCGGCGCGCGGTGCCTGGCAAAAAGCGTCTGCGATGCCGATGTGGCCGTCGCCCGTCGCCCGTCGCGTGGCGAGGCGCCAACGCCGCAGGCGCCCGTCGTTCAAGGGGGCGCGGTAGAATGCGCCGATGGCCCGTTCCCTCCTCAGTTCCCTCAAGCCGCTGGCCGGCAATGCGCTGCAACTGGCGCTCAACCGCGCGCTGGCGCTGGACCCGGACACCCGCAGCGCGCTGGCCGCGCTGGATGGCCGGCATATCGCGCTGACCCTGGAATCGCCCGCGCTGGCGATGCGGATCGGGGTGGACGGTGAGCGGTTGACCGTGGGGCCGGTGGATGCGCAGCAGGAGCCGGACCTGGCCGTGCGCAGCACGCTGGGCGGGGTGCTGGCGCAGTTGCCGTTGCTGGCCAATGCGCGCCGTGGCGGCGATGCCCCGGCCGGGCGGGTCAAGGTCTCCGGCGATGCCGAACTGGCGCGGCGCCTGCAGCAGCTGGCCAGCCGTTTCGATCCGGACTGGCAGCAGCCGTTCGTGCGCGTGTTCGGCGAGGTGCTGGGGGTGCAGGTCGCCCACAGCCTGCGCTCGGCCCTGCAGCACGCGCGGCGCGGCGCGTCCGACCTGGCGCACAGCGCCGCCGAATATGTCACCGAGGAGTCCCGCGACGTGGTAGCGCGTGCAGAACTGGAAGCTTTCCATGACGACGTGGACGTGATCCGCGACGATGTCGAGCGCATCGCCGTGCGCGTGCAGCGCCTGGGCCAGGTGCGCGCATGAAGGCGATGTTCCGCGCCACCCGGATCGGCCGGGTGATCCTGCGTTACCGCCTGGACGACCTGCTCGAAGGCACCGTGGCCGAACGCTGGCTGCGCCTGGCCAAGCCGTTCGTGCCGCGCGCCTCGGCCGACATCGCGGTGCAGTCGCGCGGCGCGCGGCTGCGCCTGGCGCTGCAGGACCTGGGGCCGATCTTCGTCAAGTTCGGGCAGATCCTGTCCACTCGCCGCGACCTGATCCCGGCCGACATCGCCAACGAACTGACCCTGCTGCAGGACCGGGTCAAGCCGTTCGACGGCGACGCCGCCCAGCGCATTGTCGAGCAGGCGCTGGGCCGGCCGGTCAGCGAGGCGTTCGCCAGCTTCGACCTGCAGCCGCTGGCCTCGGCCTCGATCGCCCAGGTGCACGCGGCCACCTTGGCCGACGGCCGCCAGGTAGTGGTCAAGGTGCTGCGCCCGGACATCGAAAGGCAGATCGATGCCGACATCGCCCTGCTCAAGTCGGCCGCCGCGCTGGTCGAGCGCGCCCATCCGCGCGCCGACAAGATCCGCCCGCGCGAAGTGGTGGCCGAGGTGGAAAACACCCTGGCCGCCGAACTGGACCTGCAGCGCGAAGGCGCCAACGCCAGCGTCCTGCGCCGCAACTGGATCGATTCGGACGACCTGTACGTCCCGGAAGTGATCTGGAGCCATACCGCCGAACGCGTGCTGACCCTGGAGCGGGTCTGGGGCATTCCGTCGGACGACATCGCCGCCCTGGACAAGGCCGGCATCGACCGCCAGGCGCTGGCCGCCAAGGGCGTGCGGGTGTTCTACACCCAGGTGTTCCGCGACAACTTCTTCCACGCCGACGCGCACGCCGGCAACATCTGGGTCGATACCGACCCGGCGCGCCGCGACAACCCGCGCTTCATCGCGCTGGACTTCGGCATCATGGGCCAGCTCTCGCAGGAAGATCAGTACTACCTGGCCGAGAACTTCATGGCGATCTTCAACAAGGACTACCGGCGCATGGCCGAGCTCCATGTCGAGGCCGGCTGGATGCCCGGCAACGTGCGCATCGACGAACTCGAAGCGGCCGCCCGTTCGGTGTGCGAACCGTACTTCACCCGGCCGCTGTCGCAGATCTCGCTGGCCGAGGTGCTGATCAAGCTGTTCCGGGTGGCGCAGCGGTATGAACTGACCCTGCAGCCGCAGCTGATCCTGCTGCAGAAAACCCTGCTCAACATCGAGGGCGTCGGCCGCCAGCTGGACCCGCAGCTGGATATCTGGGCGGTGGCGCGGCCGGTGCTCGAGCGCATCCTGCGCGAGCGCTACAGCCCGCGCCGGGTGCTGAAGGAAATCCGCAAGCGCCTGCCGGAGATCATGACCCACACCCCGGACATGCCGCGCCTGGTGCACGCCTGGTTGAAGCAGCAGGTGGAAGGCGGCCATGAGCTGTCGATGCGTTCGCAGGACCTGGTGGCGCTCAACAGCAACCTGCAGAAGCTGCAGAAGCGCGCGGTCGCCGCGATCGCCGGGGTTGGCCTGCTGATCGTCGCGGCGGTGCTGTACGGCATGCAGCCCGGTGGCTGGTACTTCGGCGATGCGCCGCTGTGGAGCTGGATCAGCGGTGCGGCCGGCCTGTTCTCGCTGGCCAGTGCGTGGTGGCGCCGCTGAGGCCGGCCGCCGTTCGCCGCCCGGGCTGAACCGTCGCCGATGGCGCTGCCTGCAGCGGACGGGGATAATCGGTCGGTGAACGACATCGATACCGCCGCCGATACCGCCCGCCACGCGGCCCCCCTGCAATTACTGCACCTGGACGAACGCCTGGCCGTGGTCAACAAACCCGCCGGGCTGATGGTGCATGACAGCAAGCTGGCCCGTGGCGAAGACGATTTCCTCGCCGACCGCCTGCGCGACCAGCTGGGCAAGCCGATCTTCCTGGTGCACCGGCTCGACCGCGCCACCAGCGGCTGCCTGCTGCTGGCCTTCGATCGCGACAGCGCCAGTGCGCTGGGCAAGGCGCTGATGGGCGGGGATGTCGGCAAGGACTACCTGGCGATCTGCCGCGGCTGGCCGGCCGAGGAAGCCTTTACGGTCGACCACGACCTGGATGGCGGCCCCGGCAAGCCGGCCAAGAAGCAGGCCATCACCCATTTCCAGCGCGTGGCCGTGGGCGAAATCGCCGTGCCGGTGGGCGAGTTCGCGACCTCGCGCTATGCCCTGCTGCGCTGCCAGCCGCAGACCGGTCGTTTCCGCCAGATCCGCCGCCATCTCAAGCACCTCTCGCACCACCTGATCGGCGACACCAGCCACGGCGACGGCCGCCACAACCGCAGCTTCCGCATGCAGGGTATCCACCGCATGCTGCTGCACGCCGAGCGGCTGCGCTTCCCGCATCCGGACGGCACGCCGATGGATGTCAGCGCGCCGGTGGAAGGCGAATTCGCCAAGGCGATGGACCTGTTGGGCTGGCATCGCTGAACACGGGGTGTGCGCTGCGGCCGGCCGGGCGCAGCGCGGCTGGATTATTTCGCCGGCGGCGTACGCGGTGCCGGAACATCAACGATCGGTGGCTGGGTTTCGTTGGCGATGGCCTGCATGTCCTTTTCCAGGTCGGCCAGCAGCGGTTCCATCTTTTCCCGGATCGCCACCATGACGTTCTGCATCAGCAGCGGGGTCTTGTCCAGCAGGCTCTGGCCGGCCGAGCTCTCGTAGAATTCGGCCATCGCCAGCACGTCTTCCTTGCTGAAGCTCTTCTTGTAGAGGTCGACATACATCGGCCGCAGCTCCTGCCACGACAGTGCCTTGCGGATGGTGGCGGTAGTGCGCTGTTCCATCCGCTGCAGCTGCTCGGTCTGCTGGGCATCCAGCTGGCGCTGCCGGGCGATCTGCTCGAACTGCTGGCGCTGCATGCTTTCCAGCTGCGGCAGCATGCCGTCCAGCAGGCTCTGCGCGCGCGAGGCGGCCAGCAGGCGGTTGATGTCGGCGTCCGACGGCGGCGTGGCCAGTGCCGGGGCGGCGGCGGCCAGGCCGAGGACAAGGGCCAGGGCCAGGGCCAGGCCGAACCGGGCCAAGTAACGAATCGAGGGCATGTGCGGGGCATCCTGCGTTGCGTGGAAGCTCGAGGATACCCGCCCGGCGCCGCCGGTGGGCCGCATTTTGTCGACGTTATCGGCGTCATCGGGGATGTTGCGCCCACCCGCCGCAGCGGTCCTGCCTTTACAATGCGGCCCATGGCCTCCGGACCCGTCACCATCAACGCGCACCTGGCGATCCCCGATACGGAGATTGTCGAGCGGTTCGTGCGTGCCAGTGGCGCCGGCGGGCAGAACGTCAACAAGGTCTCCACCGCGGTGGAGCTGCGTTTCGACGTGGCCGGCTCGCCCTCGCTGCCCGAGCCGCTGCGCGCGCGCCTGCTGGCGCGGCGCGACCGGCGCATGACCGGCGACGGCGTGCTGGTCATCGATGCCCAGCGTTTCCGCACCCAGGACCGCAACCGCGAAGACGCGCGCGAGCGCTTGGCCAGCTTCATCCAGGCCAGCCTGAGCGTGCCCAAGCCGCGTGTCGCCACCAAGCCGACGTACGGGGCGAAGCTGCGTCGCCTGGATGAAAAAAAGGGCCGCGCGCAGATCAAGCGCGGGCGCACCACACGCAATTGGGAGTGACTGCTTGAACAACCAACGACCGCTGTTGCCGGCCATTCCGCCCAACATGCCGCAGGTCAAACCCAACCGCTTCATCCGCTGGCTGGCCCGCTGCACGCTGCGGCTGGGCGGCTGGCGGGTGGTGGGTACCTTCCCGGACGTGCCCAAGCTGGTCTTCATCATCGCCCCGCATTCCTCCAACTGGGATGGCTTCTGGGGCATGGCGGCCAAGATCGCGCTGGGCATGCAGGTCAAGGTGCTGGGCAAGGCCTCGCTGTTCTGGTGGCCGCTGGCGCCGCTGCTGCGCAAGCTGGGAGTGATTCCGCTGGACCGCAGTTCGCCGCAGGGCACGGTCGAACAGGCGGTCAGCCTGATCCGCGGCTCCGAGCGTATGTGGTACGCGCTCACCCCCGAAGGCACCCGCAAGGCGGTGACCCACTGGAAGGCCGGCTTCCTGAAGATCGCGCGGATGGCCGACGTACCGGTACTGGCGGCCTATTTCCACTACCCGGAGAAAGTCATCGGGATCGGCCCGCTGTTCTATTCCAGCGGCGACGATGTGGCCGACATGGCCGCCATCCGTGCCTACTACCGGCCCTGGCAGGGCAAGAACCGCGGCACCGCCTGAGCACCGCCAGGCCGGGCGGCCACTGGCGCCGGGGCCCGCACAGCCAGGCGCCACGACCGGCACATGCCCGTCGCCGGCATTGGGAGTAGGGTTGTCGGCCGCGGCATCGCGCCGCCGTATTCCATTCCCAGGAGCCCGTTTCATGTCGCGTACCGTAGTTTTGGCCGCTGCCATCAGCCTGGCGCTGGCGGCCTGTTCCGGCAAGGAGTCCACCGCCGTGTCCGATCCCCAGACCCCCGCCGCCTCGCAACCGGCCGACGCCTCCACCAATCCCCTGTTGAGCGCCAGCACGCTGCCGTTCCAGGCGCCGCCGTTCGACAAGATCAAGGACAGCGATTATCTGCCGGCCTTCAATGAAGGCATGAAGCAGCACCTGGCCGACGTCCGCAAGATCGCCGACAACCCCGAGCCGGCCACCTTCGACAACACCATCGAAGCGCTGGAGCGCAGCGGCGAAACCCTGAACCGGGTGTCGCGCATCTTCTTCGGCCTGGTCCAGGCCGATACCAATGAAGCGCGCCAGAAGATCCAGGAAGAAGTCGCCCCGAAGCTGGCCGCGCACCAGGACGAGATCAACCTGGACCCGAAGCTGTTCGCGCGCATCAAGAGCATCTACGACCAGCGCGATGCGCTGGGCCTGGACCCGGTGCAGAAGCGCCTGGTCGAGCGCGACTACCAGGAGTTCGTGCGTGCCGGCGCGCAGTTGAGCGATGCCGACAAGGCGTCGCTGCGCAAGCTCAACGTGGAAGAAACCACGCTGGCCACCCAGTTCCACACCCGCCTGGTCGCCGCCACGGCCGCCGGTGCGGTGGTGGTCGACGACAAGGCCAAGCTGGCCGGCCTGGACGAGGACGCGATCAACACCGCCGCGGCCGACGCCAAGGACCGCAAGCTGGACGGCAAGTACCTGCTGCCGCTGCAGAACACCACCCAGCAGCCGGTGCTGGCCTCGCTGAGCGACCGCGAGCAGCGCGCCGCCGTGCTCAAGGCCTCCGAAACCCGCGCCGAAAAGGGCGATGCCAACGATACCCGGCAGACCGTACAGCGCCTGGCCCAGCTGCGTGCGCAGAAGGCCAAGCTGCTCGGCTTCGACAACTACGCCGCCTACAGCCTGGCCGACCAGATGGCCAAGACCCCGGCCGCCGCGCTCAAGCTGCTGACCGATACCGTGCCGGCGGCTACTGCCAAGGCGCGTGGCGAGATCGGCGAAATGCAGAAGGTGATCGACACACAGCATGCTGGCGCAAAGACCGGCGGCTTCAAGCTGGCCGCGTCGGACTGGGACTTCTACGCCGAACAGGTGCGCAAGGCCCAGTACGACCTGGACGAAACACAGATCAAGCCGTATTTCGAGATGGACAACGTGCTGAACAACGGCGTGTTCTACGCCGCCACCCAGCTGTACGGCATCACCTTCAAGCCGCGCACCGACATCCCGACCTACCATGCCGACATGAAGGTCTACGAAGTATTCGACAAGGACGGCACCTCGCTGGCCTTGTTCTACACCGACTACTACAAGCGTGACAGTAAGTCCGGCGGCGCCTGGATGGACGTGTTCGTCGAACAGGACGGCCTGACCGGTGCCAAGCCGGTGGTCTACAACGTCTGCAACTTCACCAAGCCCGCCGCCGGCCAGCCGGCGCTGCTGAGCTTCGACGACGTCACCACCATGTTCCATGAGTTCGGCCATGCGCTGCACGGCATGTTCTCCAAGGTGAAGTACCCGTCGATCGCCGGCACCAGCACCTCGCGCGACTTCGTCGAGTTCCCCTCGCAGTTCAACGAGCACTGGGCGCTGGACCCGAAGGTGTTCGCCAACTACGCCAAGCACTACAAGACCGGCGAGCCGATGCCGCAGGCGCTGGTCGACAAGATCCTCAAGGCGCGAACCTTCAACCAGGGCTATGCGACCACCGAGTACCTGTCGGCCGCGCTGCTCGACCTGGCCTGGCACACCCAGCCGGCCGACGCGCCGCTGCAGGACGTGGCGCCGTTTGAAGCGGCCGCGCTGAAGAAGTTCAAGGTCGACCTGCCGCAGGTGCCGCCGCGTTACCGCACCACCTACTTCGACCACATCTGGGGCGGCGGCTATTCGGCCGGTTACTACGCCTACTTCTGGGCCGAAGTGCTCGACCACGATGCCTTCGAGTGGTTCAAGGAAAACGGCGGCCTGACCCCAGAGAACGGCCAGGTGTTCCGCGACAAGATACTCTCGCGCGGCAACAGCGTGGAGCTGGCCGACCTGTACCGCGACTTCCGCGGCAAGGATCCGTCGGTGGAACCGCTGCTGGTCAACCGCGGCCTGAAGTAGGCGCCAACCGTTGGTGGGTGCAGGCAGGTACCGACCGTTGGTCGGTACGCCGCCCGACGGTACACGTTGCAAAACAAACGGCAGGGGAAACCCTGCCGTTTTTGCGTTCGGGATCGCCGGCACCGCGCCATCCACGCATGGCGTGGATCTACGTCACCACGCGTTCTCAACCGCGGTAGATCCACGCCATGCGTGGATGCCCTCGGTTCGGCCGTGCGGATGCATCACGTCCCCACGTGCACGCCTTCCACGATCTCGCTGCGGCCCAGGTGGTCCAGCGCGATCTCCAGCCCATGCATGTAGCTCTGTGCGCAGTAGCCGTGCGCCACGCCGATGCGCCGGCCCACGTCCGGCGGCAGGCACGCCTCCGGCGCGCGGGTGTCGTCGTCGTGCACTTCCACGTAGGCATTGTGCAGGTGCGGCAGCAGCCGCTGCAGGCGCACGCTGTCCACGCACGCGCCCGGGTCGAGCAGGGTGATCTCGCCACGGCTGTGGTCGGCCACGCGCAGCGCATCCAGCAGTTCCTGCTCCGAGCCACAGGCGCGGATCGCCACCGTGGTGCCGGCATCGATCGCGCGGTGCACCAGCGCCTTGAGCACCGGTGCCGGCAACGGCGGCGCGGTGCGGATCAGCGGCCCGCTCGCTTCGGGCCCACGGATGATGAAGATCGACATCGCTCAGCCCTCCATCGCCTGCAGCCGGCGCGCGGCGATGGCCAGCGACAGCCGGCAGGCATCGGCGCGGCCGCTGCTGCACACCACGCGCGCGGCCGGTGCATGCTGCGGGTGCAGGTGTTCGTCCAGCGCGTCGTCGTCGTTGCTGGCCATCTCGATGTACGGTGCCGGCAGCGCCTCCAGCGCCGTGCGCAACGCCTGGCCATAGCGCGCCCATTGCGGTGCATCCACCGCAGCGGTGGCGATCAGCACCAGCGCCGGGCGGCTGCGCTGGGCCCGTTGCAGGCAGCGCAGCAGCGCCGGCAGGGAGTCGCAGTCGCGGCAGGCCAGGCGGTGCCCGCCAACGCGCACCGGCAGCGGCGATGCGTCCGGCACGGCGTTGGGCGGCGTGTGCCGGATCAGCAGGATGGTCATGGACGGTCTCTTCAAGGCGCCGTTCGGCGCGGTGTGGCCACGATGCGGCCGCCGCGCGTAAAACCGCGATGCCGGGCGCATCGCCGCGGCGTAAACAGTGCGTAGCTTTTTGCCCGGGTGGGGCGGGGAACTTGCCGGCCCGCCCAGCGGTCACAGCCGCACCCCTCCCGGAGCGCCCGCATGGATACCCCCGCCGCCGCCCACGCACCGCCGCGCCAGCGCGTGCTGCACTGGCTGAAGAAAGAAGCCCTGCCGCTGCTGGTGATGCTGGGCCTGCTTGCCGCCGCGCGCGACACCCTGGCCAACCACTACCAGGTGCCCAGCGGCTCGATGCAGCACACGCTGATGCCCGGCGACCGGGTGCTGGTGGACATGCGCGCCTACGGGGTGCGCCTGCCCTTCACCTCGGTGGAACTGCTGCACACCGGCCAGCCGCAGCGCGGCGAGGTGGCGGTGTTCGATTCGCCGCAGGACGGCACCCGCCTGATCAAGCGGATTGCCGCGGTAGGCGGTGACCGGGTCGAGCTGCAGGGCGGCCACCTCAGCATCAACGGCCGGCCGCTGGCCGACGCCGGCCAGGGCGAGGTCGAGGTCGAGGATTTCGGCCAGCATCTGGCACAACTGGATCTGGGCCAGGGCGGCGGGCCGGACATCACCGGGCTGACCGTGCCGGCCGGCGAGGTGCTGATGCTGGGCGACCACCGCGGCAACAGTGCCGATGGGCGCTACTTCGGCCTGGTCCCCGCCGGCGCGCTGTACGGCAAGGCGTCGCACGTCTATTACCGGCGCGGCCAAGGCCTGACCTGGCAGGCCCTGTAACCCGACGGGCCCGCTGAACCGATATCGAAAACATCTCGATCCAGACATTCCAGGTTATGGATCGACCTGTCGGCGCTGCCTATCCTGAGCGCCGACTCTTCGTTCCGGCCCGCCCACGCGGGTCTTGCCCGCATGAATGGCGACACCGCAGCGGTCCCCGACCGCAGGCCCCACCTCCCCGCCACGGCGGGAGCTGCAGACCAGATCCAGCAGGGCACGCCAGCCTTCCGGCGCACCGCGGCCGCGCTGTTCCTGGCCGGCTTCTCCACCTTCGGCCTGCTCTACACGGTGCAGCCGCTGCTGCCCGAGTTCAGCCGGCACTTCGGTGTTTCGGCGGCCAGCAGCGCGCTGACCCTGTCGTTGAGCACCGGCCTGCTGGCGGTGTCGATGCTGATCGCTGGGCTGATCTCCGACCGCATCGGCCGCCGCAGCGTGATGGTCGCCGCGCTGCTGGCGTCCAGCGTATTGTCCGTCGCCACCGCCATGGTCGATGACTGGACCACGCTGCTGGTGTTGCGCACCCTGCTCGGCATCGCGCTCAGTGGCGTACCGGCAGTGGGCATGACCTACCTGGCCGAAGAAATGGACAGCCGCGCGCTGGGCCTGGCGATGGGCCTGTACATCGGCGGCAATGCGATCGGCGGCATGAGCGGGCGGCTGATCGCCGGCATCGTCGCCGATCACTGGGGCTGGCGCTGGGGCATCGGCGTGGTCTCGTTGATCGCGCTGCTGAGTACCGTGCTGCTGTGGATGCAGCTGCCGCCGTCGCGCCATTTCCAGCACCGTCGCGGCGGGTTGCGGCAACTGCCTGCGCGCTGGCGCAGCCTGTTCGCCGATCCCGGCCTGCCGTGGTTGTTCGCCACCGCCTTCGTGCTGATGGGGGTGTTCGTCACCCTCTACAACTACCTCGGTTTCCACCTGCTCGCCCCGCCCTATGGCCTCAGCCAGACCGTGGTCGGGCTGATCTTCAGCGTGTACCTGGTCGGCACCTTCAGCTCGGCCTGGATGGGGCAGCAGGCCAACCGCCATGGCCGTGGCCGGGTGCTGGCGATCTGCTACGGGCTGATCGCATCGGGCATCGCGCTGCTGGCGCTGCCGTGGCTGGGCTGCATGGCTGCCGGCATCGCGCTGGTGACGTTCGGTTTCTTCGGCGGCCATTCGGTGGCCAGCAGTTGGGTCGGCAGCCGCGCCGGCCTGCTGCGCGCCGAAGCGTCGGCGTTGTATCTGTTCGCCTATTACCTGGGCTCCAGCGTGGTCGGCGTGCTCGGCGGGGTGTTCTACAGCCACTGGGACTGGCTGGGCGTGTGTGGCTTCGTCGGCGTGCTGACCGTGGCCGGTGGCGCGATCGCCCGGCGGCTGGGGCGCAACGCGCAACCGGCGGGTGCCACGCCCGCGCTCAGCCGCTGACTGCAGCGTCGTCCAAACCGCTTAGCGGGGATGAACGACGCAGTGCTCATCCAGCAGCGCAACGTCTTCAGCGAGGACGTGGAACGCCACGTTCTCAGCCATGAATTGAATGCTGAAGTGCCTTATCGAGGGCGGGGCATGGGACCAGAGCGATCGCCATGCCGCCAGGCTGCTCGTGACCCATTCGGACTGGATGAACTCAGTCAGCTCACCGACCTTGAACTCCCCTGACCCGGCGTCGAACTCGAACGGTGCGCGGCCGGGAAACGGGAGTTTGATGAACGAGTGTACGCGGCCGAAGCGTATCTCCCGCGTCAGCGTCGATATGGCCTCATGCCCGTCACCGTCCGGCGTTTCTCTTTCGTAGACCACCTCGAGGAAGACGTCCAGGCCCCGGGAGTGGAAATACACCCCTGATTCGCCATAGCCGGGCAGCCACTCGTATGGGTTGAAGATGGAACGTGGTTTGCCGATCAACATGGTTGTCCTGACGTGGGGTGTTTCCATTCCGCTGCGGGCATCGCCAATGCTCATCGGTTGGTCTGGCCCTGCAGCAGCCGGGTGAAGTGCGCGATCAGCGGCGAGGCCGTGCCGCGCCGGCAGGCCACGTGCACTTCCGAACTGGCCGCGCGGTCGCTGAGCGCCACGAAGCGCGCCCCGTCCACTTGGATATGGCTGCACGACGCCGGCAGCACGGTCACCCCGAGGCCGGAGGCGGCCAGGCTGATCAGGGTCGACGCTTCGCCCGCTTCCTGCACGATGCGCGGGGTAAAGCCGGCGCTGCGGCACAGCGCGATGAAGTGGTCGTGGATGCCCGCGCCGACCTCGCGCAGGAAGCCGACGAACGGCTCATGCGCGAACAGGCGCAGCGCCACCGCCGCATCGGCGGCAAGATCACGCACCAGCGGGTGCTGGTCGTGCACCACCAGCGCCAGCGGATCGCTGAACAGCTTGCGCGACATCAACGGTGCGGGCAGGGCACGTTTGCGGATCAGCCCCACGTCGAGCTCGCCGGCCATCAGCGCATCGATCTGCTGCAGGGTGTTCATCTCGCGCAGCTTCAGCTGCACTTGCGGGAACTGCTGGCGGTAGGCGAAGATCGCGCGCGGAATCTGCGTGGACAGCGGGGTGGCCCGGGTCAGCCCGATGCGCAGCTCGCCGGTTTCCCCGCGCTGCGCGCGCTGGGTCAGATCGATTGCGGTATCCACCCGCGCCAGCACCTCGCGCGCCTGTTCCTGCAGTACGCGCCCGGCGTCGGTGAGTTCCACCCGGCGGTTGGCGCGCAGGAACAGGTGTGCGCCCAGCAGGGTTTCCAGCTGCCGGATCTGCTGGCTGAGCGGTGGCTGCGACATCCCCAGCCGTTCGGCGGCGCGACCGAAATGCAGCGATTCGGCAACGGCCAGAAAGTAGCGCAGGTGGCGCAGTTCGATCGACATGGCAGGCGCGTCAGCGTTCGGAGTGTCCGCTTTCATCATAGCTGCGCGGACTGAACAGGTCCGGCTGGATCAGCTCGATGAAGGCGCGCGCCTGCGGCGACAGGAAACGCCCGCGGCGCACGATCACCCCGTAGCTGCGTTCGGGGAACCAGGCGCTCATCGAGCGCGTCACCAGCTTGTCGCGGTCGCTGTCGTGCAGGCACAGCGCCGGCACGATCGAAATGCCCATGCCCATCGCCACGTACTGCTTGATCACCTCCCAGCCGCCCACCTCCAGCGCCACGGTGTAGGGCAACCGATGCCGCTGGAACACCTGGTCGACCAGCCGGTAGGTGATCTGGCGCTTGGGTGGCAGCACCAGCGGGTACTGCGAGATTGCCTCCAGGCTCAGTTCGCCGCGCGCCAGCGCATGCCCGGGTGGGGCGATCAGCACCTGCTCGAAGCGGTAGGCCGGGGCATAGCTGAGGTCGGCCGGCACATCGGTCATCGAGCCCACCGCCAGGTCGGCTGCGTCGCTGCGCAGCAGGTCGGTGCCGTCGGCGCTGATCGCGTTGTGCAGGGTCAGGCGCACGTCCGGGTGGCGCTGGCGGAACCGTTCCACGATGCGCGGCAGCAGGTACAGGATGGTCGAGCTGTTGGCGGCGATATTGAGCTCGCCAGCGTCCAGCCCCTTGACCTTGTCGCGGAAGCTGGCTTCCAGCCCGTCCAGCTGCTCCACCAGCGGCTGGGCCATTTCGAACAGCAGCTGGCCCTCGCGGCTGGGCACCAGCCGGCGCCCGCTGCGCTCGAACAGGCCTACCCCCAGTTCGCGCTCCAGGGCCTGCAACTGCTGGCTGATCGCCGGCTGGCTGACGAACAGCGCCTCAGCTGCCCTTGAGACCGAGCCCAGCCGCACCGTCTGGCAGAACGCCCGCAACGGTTTGAGCCGGTCGGATTTGTAGGAAAAACGGGGACTTGGCGGAGTCGGCGTGGTCATGGTGTAACGAGTATAAGCAAGTCTTATGTAAAGCATTGCAATAACTGCTTTGTCAAATAACGGCATGGCGGCGCACGGTGGGGTCCAACCGCAACGCAGGAGTCCGCCATGTCCGCCGTCGCTTACGCCACCGCCCAGCCCACCCCCGCCGACGCCCGGGCCACGCCCGGGATCGCCCTGACCACCCAGCTGGCCGGCCAGTCCGCGCTGCTGCCGGCGGGGGTACTGGCGCTGCTGGTGTCGCTGCACCGGGCGGTGGAACCGGAGCGCCAGCGCCGGCTGCAGGCGCGGCTGGCCCGCCAGGCCTTCTTCGATGGCGGCGGCCTGCCGGACTTCCGCGCCGACACCGCCGCCATCCGCGCCGACGACTGGAAGGTGGCGCCGCTGCCCGACGCCCTGCAGGACCGCCGGGTGGAGATCACCGGCCCGACCGACCCGAAGATGGTGATCAACGCACTGAACTCCGGGGCCAAGGTGTTCATGGCCGACTTCGAGGATTCCACCGCGCCGGCCTGGCGCAACCTGCTGGCCGGCCAGCAGGCCCTGATCGGCGCGGTGCGCGGCGACCTGACCTACACCGGCCCGAGCGTGGACGGCCGGCCCGGCAAGCAGTACACGCTGCGCCCGCTCGACGAGCAGGCGGTGCTGATCGTGCGCCCGCGCGGCTGGCACCTGGATGAGAAGCACGTGCGCATCGACGGCCAGCCGATCGCCGGCGGCCTGTTCGACGCGGCGGTGTTCGCCTTCCACAACGCGCGCACCCTGATGTGCCGGCAGCGCGGCCCGTACTTCTACCTGCCCAAGCTGCAGTCGATGGAAGAGGCCGCGCTGTGGGAGACCGCGCTGTCGCACATCGAAGGCATGCTCGGCCTGCCGCACGGCCAGATCAAGGTCACCGTGCTGATCGAAACGCTGCCGGCGGTGTTTGAGATGGACGAGATCCTGTACGCCCTGCGCGACCGCATCGTCGGGCTGAACTGCGGGCGCTGGGACTACATTTTCTCGTACATCAAGACCTTCCGCCGCCACGCCGACAAGGTGCTGCCCGACCGTGGCCAGGTGACCATGACCCAGCCGTTCCTGAAAGCCTATTCGGAACTGCTGATCCGCACCTGCCACCGCCGCGGTGCGCACGCGATGGGGGGCATGGCCGCGCAGATTCCGATCAACCACGATGCCGCCGCCAACGAGCAGGCGATGGCGCGGGTGCGCGCGGACAAGCTGCGCGAAGTGAACGCCGGCCACGACGGCACCTGGGTGGCGCACCCGGCGCTGATCCCGATCGCGCAGGCGATCTTCGACGAGCACATGCCCGGCCCGAACCAGCACCAGGTGCTGCGCCGCGACGTGCAGGCCGACCGCGATGCGCTGATCGCCCCGCCCACCGGCACCATCACCCGGGCCGGTTTCCAGGGCAACGTGGAGGTCTGCGTGCGCTACCTGGCGGCCTGGCTGGACGGCAACGGCTGTGTGCCCATCCACCACCTGATGGAGGACGCGGCCACCGCCGAGATCAGCCGCAGCCAGCTGTGGCAGTGGCTGCACGTGCCCGGCCAGCACCTGGACGACGGCACCGCGATCGACCTGGCCCTGCTCGACGCCACCCTGGCCCGGCTGCCGGCCACGCTGGGCGATACCGCCGCGCTGCCCGGCGGTACCCGCATCGCCGAGGCGATCGCACTGCTGGCCGAACTGAGCCGCCGCGACCAGCTCACCGACTTCCTGACCCTGCCCGCCTACGACCGCCTCGATTGAACCCTGCGCCCTGCCTTCCGCACCGCTTCATCCCTTTACGCGTTCCCCCTGGAGAAACGACATGAGCAAGCTGCCGACCGCCGAACAGATCCAGCACGAATGGAACACCGACCCGCGCTGGGCCGGGATCGCCCGCAACTACACCGCCGCCGACGTGGTGCGCCTGCGCGGTACCGTGCACGTGGAGCATTCGCTGGCGCGGCTGGGTGCGCAAAAGCTGTGGACCTACCTGCAGGAAAAAGACTTCGTCAACGCGCTGGGCGCGCTGACCGGCAACCAGGCCATGCAGCAGGTCAAGGCCGGCCTGAATGCGATCTACCTGTCCGGCTGGCAGGTCGCCGCCGATGCCAACCTGGCCGGCCAGATGTACCCGGACCAGTCGCTGTACCCGGCCGACTCGGTGCCGGCGGTGGTCAAGCGGATCAACAACACCCTGCTGCGCGCCGACCAGCTGCACCACGCCGAAGGCAAGGACGACATCGACTTCCTGCAGCCGATCGTGGCCGATGCCGAGGCCGGTTTCGGTGGTGTGCTCAACGCCTTCGAACTGATGAAGGCGATGATCGAGGCCGGCGCGGCCGGCGTGCACTTCGAGGACCAGCTGGCCTCGGTGAAGAAGTGCGGGCACATGGGCGGCAAGGTGCTGGTGCCCACCCGCGAGGCGATCGAAAAGCTCAACGCCGCGCGCCTGGCCGCCGACGTGCTGGGCGTGCCGACCCTGCTGGTGGCACGTACCGATGCCGAGGCCGCCGACCTGCTGACCAGCGATGTGGACGCCAACGACCAGCCGTTCACCACCGGCGAGCGCACCGTGGAAGGCTTCTACAAAACCCGCAACGGCCTGGACCAGGCGATCAGCCGCGGCCTGGCCTACGCGCCCTATGCCGACCTGATCTGGTGCGAGACCGGCAAGCCGGACCTGGAGTTCGCCCGCCAGTTCGCCGAGGCCATCCACGCCAAATTCCCGGGCAAGCTGCTGGCCTACAACTGCTCGCCCAGCTTCAACTGGAAGAAGAACCTGGACGACGCCACCATCGCCACCTTCCAGAAGGAAATCGCCAAGTACGGCTACAAGTTCCAGTTCATCACCCTGGCCGGCTTCCACGCCCTGAACTATTCCATGTTCAACCTAGCCCACGGCTACGCCCGCCGCCAGATGAGCGCCTTCGTGGAGCTGCAGGAAGCCGAGTTCGCCGCCGCCGACCGTGGCTTCACCGCGGTCAAGCACCAGCGCGAGGTCGGCACCGGGTACTTCGACGCGGTCACCCAGGCCATCCAGCAGGGCCAGTCCTCGACCACCGCGCTGAGCGGGTCCACCGAGGAGGAGCAGTTCAACGCCGAGCGGGCGGCCTGAGCCCGGCGCGGTCTACCCCGGCTGGGCGCCGGGCGGCGGCTGGGAGGGCCGCCGCCCGGCGCCGGGCCGGGGTAGACCGCGCCGGTGGGAGGCATACGGCCGGATCCGGGGGTAAAGTGCGTTGTGCCGGGGGAATGGCCGGGTGCCGCCAACGGAAAAGCGGCGCCCATATTCAAAAGTGGTATGAAGCGCACAGTTTTTAGGGGTGGTATCCTCTTCGGCTAACCGGGGGAACGCTGGGAAGCGGGTGCACGGGATGACCGGCAAGGTTGCAGCGAATGTGTGCGAACAGGAAGCAGGCATCGCCCAGACCGCGATGGCTGAGATCGTGCACGCCGTCCTGAGCCCGGGCGAGTTCGCCCTGTTCGCGCAATTCGGCCAGCAGCGCCGGTTGCCCGAGGGCGACCATCTGTTCCGCCGCGGTCATCCCGGCGACACCATGTATGTAGTCGTCAGCGGAGTGATCGAACTGGACTTCGGTGAAGACCTGCTGGTGAAGACCCTGGGTGCCAACGAATTCTTCGGCGAACTGGGCCTGCTGATCGGCGACCATCCACGCAGCGCCGATGCGCGCGCGGTGGCCGACAGCGTGGTGCTGGAGCTGGACAACGCCGATTTCCAGCGCCTGGTCGAACGCGACCCCGGCCTGATCGCCTATTTCCTGCGGCGTACGATCATGCGCGTGGTCAGCAACGAACAGGTCTTGATCCGCCAGCTGCGCCGGCGCAACCACGACCTGGAAACCGCGCTGGACAACCTGTACGTCACCACCCACCAGCTCACCCATACCCGCGAGCTGGTGCGTACCGACGAGCTGACCGGCCTGCACAACCGTCGCGGGCTGGCGCTGTACCTGCAGGAATGCCGCGCCCACCAGGACGGCCCGCCGCAGGGCCTGCTGCTGATCGACTGCGACCGCTTCAAGCAGGTCAACGACGAACACGGCCACCAGGCCGGCGACCGGGTGCTGCAGAGCGTGGCCAACATCCTGCGCTCGGTGGCCACCGAGGCCGACCTGGCCTGCCGGCTGGGCGGCGACGAGTTCTGCCTGCTGCTGCGCGCCGCCGACGCCGACAGCCTGCAGCATGCCGCCGAGTTCATCCAAAGCGCCGTGCACGGTCTGATGGACCGTGCCCATGGCCTGCCGCACATGTGCCCGATCAGCATCGGGGTCAGCCTGCTGGACCCGCATACCGACTGGAGCGAATGGTACGCCCGCGCCGACAACGCGCTGTACCAGGCCAAGCGCCTGGGCGGCAACCGGCTGCACTGGTCGCGTGCCGCGACCGCCACACCCTGAGCGGAATCAAACGCATGAACGGCGACAACGGAACGTCGACCCAGGCCCCGCAGATGCGGGCGCTGTTGTTTACCGACCTGTGCGATTCGTTGATCCTGGTCGAGCGCATCGGCGATGCCGCCGCGGCCGAACTGTTCCAGCAGCACGACCGGCTGGTACTGACCCTGCAGCAGCAGTGGAACGGGCACCAGATCGATCGCTCCGACGGGCTGTTCCTGTTGTTCGACCGGGCCATCGATGCGTTGGGGTTTGCGCTGGACTATCAGCAGCGCCTGCAGGAACTGGGTAGGCAGCTACACCTTCCGCTGCGCGTACGCGCTGGCCTGCACGTAGGCGAAGTAATCCTGTGGAATAACAGCGCCGAGGCGGTGGCGCATGGTGCCAAGCCGATCGAAGTGGAAGGACTGGCCAAGCCGATGTCCGCCCGCCTGATGCAGCTGGCCCGTCCCGGGCAGATCCTGTTGTCGGCCCTGGCCGAGTCGGTGGTCCGTCGCAGCAGCGCTGAACTGGGTGAGCGTGACAAGGGTCTGAAGTGGAAGTCGCATGGTCGCTGGCGCTTCAAGGGCATGGCCGAGCCGCAGCAGATCTGGCAGGTTGCCGGCGACGACAGCACCACCGTGCGCCGCCCGGCCAGCAGCAAGAAGGCCTGGCTGGATCGACCATTGTGGTTGCGCCCTGGCGCCCTGCTGGCAGAGACCTCGGCCTGTGCGGTGCTGGTCGTGCTGGTGTGGACCCTGCTGCGTCCGGACCCGGCCATTGCCTTCGCCGAACGGGACTGGGTGGTGATCGGCGATATGCGCAACCTCACCGGCAACACGCTGCTGGATGATTCACTGCAGCAGGCGTTCCGGATCAGCCTGGAGCAGTCGCGCTACGTCAATGTGCTGAGCGACATGAAGGCGCGCAACGTGCTGCAGTTGATGCAGCGCGAGGCAGGTTCACGCCTGGACGCCGGTGCGGCGTCGGAAGTGGCCATGCGTACCGGCGCACGCATGGTGCTGCTGCCGACGGTGGCAGAAGTGGGTGGGCATACGCGGATCAGCGTGGAAGTGGTGGATCCGCATTCGCAGCAGACGCTGTCCGTGGCCACCGCCGAAGCCAATGGCATGGAATCGCTGCTGGATTCGGTGGACAAGGTTACCGCCCGGTTGCGCCAGCAGCTGGGCGAAGCAGCGCCGCAGTTGCGAGCCGATTCCAAACCGTTGCCGCTGGTGACGACCTCCAGCCTGGATGCGCTGCGTGCCTATGCGCTCGGTCAGAACCTGTACGCCAGCGGCGATTACGGTGGCGCACTGGCGATGTACGAAAAGGCCGTGCGGCTGGACGAAGGATTCGCGTTGGCCTGGATGGGCCAGGTGCGTGCGCGCTTCACCAGCATGGACAATGCCGGCGCGTTGAAGGCCCTGAAGCAGGTCAAGAGCCTGTCTACGCGGCTGACGCCCCGCGAAGTGCTGTACCTGGACGCGTGGTCGGCCAGTTTGACTGATCAGGGGCGCGCGGCCGGTGCCTGGACCCAGTTGGCCAGCCTGTACCCGGACTATTTCGCCGCCCAGCACAACGCGGCCATGTGGCTGTTTGTCGAGAACCGTTTCAAGGAAGCGGTGCCCTATGCCACGAAGGCAACCGATTCCCGCTTCGAACTGTCCAACATCGCCTATGACCAGCTGGGACGCATCCTACTGGCCATGGACGACCAACCCGCAGCGCGGCGCGCCTTCGAAAAGGCGGTGGCCGGGGGGCGCAGCGCCAGCCAGCGCTACCTGGCCGGGCTGGCTGCCAGCGAACGCGACTACAAGGGGGCCGAGGCGCTGCTGGACAAGCTGCCATCGAACAAGTACGCCGACATTGAGCGCACCTCGCTGGCCGCCGATCGCCATCAATGGTCGCGCGCGGAGGCATCTGCGCGCTCCGGGCTGCAGCGCATGGCCGCTGAAACGGGCTATGACCGTCGGTTGTACCTGTTGCCGTTGGCAACGGTGCAGTGGGCAGGCGATAACCGCGACGCCGCTGTCAAAAGCCTGCGTGCCACTGTGGAGGCGAGCCTGTCGCGCCTTGCCGATCCGGCAAGCGTGGATACCAGCGACGATGCCATGGTCGCCCTGGGGGCTGCATTGCTGGCGTTGCGCATGAATGACAGCGCGACCGCCTCACGCATCCTTGCTGCGGTGCGGGCCCGGCCGGAGTTGTCCCGCGAAGCTCCCCTGAGCGAAATGAGTCGCGTGGTGGAAGCTGAACAGGCCCGCCTTGCCGGGCAGCCTGCCAACGCCCTGCGTCTGCTGCAGCCATTCCTGGGCGGCAATGCGCGCTTCCAGACCCGGGTGGTGGCTATGAAGGCCCACCTGGCCCTGGGGCAGCGCGATGACGCACTGCGCCAGGCGCGCTTCCTGAGCCGAAGCCGTGGGCTGGCCTATTCGGAGTTGAACTGCGGCTACTGCCTGCAACCCATGAACGTGATCGACAGCAACCAGGCCGGGCAGGTCGTGACGGACCTGACGACGGCGGCCAGTACATCAGCCACGGCCGCCGCCATGCCTGCCCCGGCGAGGACGGTTAAGGGGATTTGAGGTGACGGCCCTTCGGGTTCGCATCCAGGGCGGGCACGATCTGGCCCAGGCCGGCGGTGAGCATGGTCTGGATTTCCTGCTGTGCTTCCAGGATCGCCTGCTTGGATGCCAGTCGGCCGACCTTGCAGCACACGCGCAGCGCATCGGCGCGGTCGGGTGACAGGCCGACCTGGATGAGGGCCGCCACCGGATTCTGGCGGAACAGATCGCGGAATTCGTCGTCTTGCGACAGGCGGCGGGTAAGTTCCAGGGCCAGGGCGGGTTCAAGCGGCGGGGAGGACATGGGTACTTCCAATGGAGGATAGGGTGCAGGACCGTGGCGGTGCACGGATGGAAAGCCTTACATCGACCGCTGCGCGCCTGCCTTTAGCCCAAGTTGGCGGCCAGGCCGGCATCCAGATCGGCGCGCGGTAGCCGATATCCCCAGGCATACCGCGCCCAGCAGTGTGCGGCATGTCCATGACGAGGAACAGAAGTGCGGATACGTCGTTGCGCAATCGTGATGCTCGAACCGGTGGAGCGGTCAAGCTTTCAGCTTGAGGATCTGCTCGAAGGCGGCAATGGCCTGGTGCGCTCGCTTGCGTGGCAAGCATTGGCGCCGCATCTGGACCAGCCCATCGAGCTGGATGCGGGGCAACGCGAAGTCCTGGGCCGGCTGAGCCCGAGCGAGTGGGTCGATCCGGACACACTAGAGCTGGATGCCAGCGCACTGCAGACGTTACTCGACAGTGGTCTGGTGCTGGCGCAGCCTGGATCGGACCGACCGACCGCCCCGGACCACCATGACAACGACATGCGGCTGCGCGCCGTGCACTGGCATCCGCTGGGTGCGATCTTGCATGCGTTCACCCGCTGGGATGGGGTGGATGCGGTCAAGAACACCTTCGACTCGGGAACCGATACCGCCACCGGCATGCGCGACGTGCTGGGCCCGCCCCCTGCGCCCGCAGATGCCGACATGACGGCGGCACTAGCGTTGCCGCGCGCGCAGGGCGGCGATTTCGATGCGCTGCTGCAGCGGCGGGCCACCTGCCGCAACTTCGATGAAGACCGCCCGCTGCCGTTGGCGCTGTTTGCGCAGATGCTGGAGCGCGTGTTCGCCGCGCAGGCGGAAGTGAAGGTCGGTGACGACCTGGTGTTCCAGAAGAAGAACAGCCCCTCAGGTGGTGGCCTGCATCCGATGCAGGCGTACCTGATCGTGCAGAACGTGGAGGGGGTGGCGGCCGGTATGTACCTCTACCTCTGTGATTCGCACCGGTTGTTGCCGTTGCCGCCGTTGGACCAGCCGCTGCGTGACTTCGCCATGGAAAGCGTCGGCCAGCAGCATTGGTTCGCCAACGCACATTGCCTGGTAGTGATGGTGCCGCGCTTCGACCGGACTTTCTGGAAGTATCGGCGGCACGCCAAGGGCTATCGCGTTGTGACCCTTGAGGCCGGTCACCTGTCGCAGACGTTGTACCTGTCGGCTACCGACCTCGGACTGGGCGCTTTCATCACCGGCGCCATCAATGAGCGCCACCTGGAGCGCGGGCTGGGCCTGGACCCGATCCGGCAAGGGGCACTGGCCGTCTGTGGCTTTGGCTGGCGCGCCACGCACATGCAGACTGCCGAACTGGATCCTCTCGAGCAGGTCTGGGAGCAGGTGGGCTGAGCATCAGCCCATACCCTCACTCCGCCTCGAAATCCACCAGCACCGCCCCATCCCCTACCTGGTCTCCCGGCTTGACCCGGTAGCCCTGCACCACGCCGTCGGCCGGTGCCTGCAGGGTGTGCTCCATCTTCATTGCTTCGAGCACCAGCAGCGGCGCGCCGCGTTTGACCCGGGTGCCCGGTGCGACCGGGGTGGCCACGATCCGGCCCGGCATCGGGGCGACCAGGCTGCCGGCGTCGGCCACGGCCTGGTCGGCTTCGCTGACTGGGTCGTGCAGGATGAAGTGCCGGGTGCCGTCGCGGCCGAACAGGTACAGCGCGTTGCCGTCGCGGACCACGCGGGCGCGGTGCAGGGTGTCGCCGTTCTGCACGCGCAGCGCATCGCCATCGAGGCCGCCGTGGGCGAGCACGCGTGCCTCTCCGACTGTTACCGACCACGCGCCGTCGTGGTCCTGCAGCGTCACCGTCTGCTGGTTGCCGCGGTGTTCCAGGGTGACCGTGGACGCGGCGTGCGCACCCATGCGCCAGCCGTCCTGGCGCTGCCACGGCGAATGCGGGTCGCGCGCGTCGACGCTGGCGGCGGCCCGGCTGCCGATCGCGGCGATCGCGGCCAGTACCCAGGGCGTCGGATCGCTGTCGCCGGCATGGGGCGCCAGCGCGGCGTGTTCGCGTTCGATCAGCGCGGTGTCCAGGTTGGCCCGGGCGAACGAGTCGGTCATCACCAGCCGGCGCAGGAACGCGGCATTGGTGGTCACGCCGACCACTTCGCATTCGGCCAGGGCCTGCTGCATGCGGCGCAGCGCGGCGTCGCGGTCCACGTCCCAGACGATCAGCTTGGCGATCATCGGGTCGTAGAACGGGGTGATGGCATCATGCTGTTCGACACCGGCATCCACCCGCACGTGCGCGCTGTTGGCCGGCAGGCGCAGGTGGCGCAGGGTGCCGGTAGAGGGGAGGAAGCCACGGTCGGCGTCTTCGGCGTACAGGCGCGCTTCCAGTGCATGGCCGCTGATCTGCAGCTGATCCTGCTGCAGCGGCAGCGGCTCACCGCTGGCCACGCGCAGCTGCCACTCGACCAGGTCGGTGCCGGTGATGCACTCGGTGACCGGGTGCTCCACCTGCAGGCGGGTGTTCATTTCCATGAAGAAGAAATCGCCGTTGGGCGCGGCGATGAACTCCACCGTGCCGGCGCCCACATAGTTCACCGCGCGCGCGGCATCCACCGCGGCCTTGCCCATCGCGGCGCGTCGCCCGGGCGTCATGCCCGGGGCGGGCGCTTCTTCCAGGACCTTCTGGTGGCGGCGCTGCACCGAGCAGTCGCGCTCGAACAGGTAGACCACGTTGCCATGGCTGTCGCCGAACACCTGGATCTCGATATGGCGCGGGCGCTCGACGTATTTTTCGACCAGCACGTGCGCATTGCCGAACGCGGACTGCGCCTCGCGCTGGCAGCTGGCCAGCGCCTCGGTGAAGGTCGCGCTGTCGTCCACGCGGCGCATGCCCTTGCCACCGCCGCCGGCGCTGGCCTTGATCAGCACCGGGTAGCCGATGCCGTCGGCCTGGCCGCGCAGGAACGCCGGCGCCTGCTCATCGCCGTGGTAGCCGGGGGTCAGCGGCACGCCGGCCTGCTGCATCAGCGCCTTGGCCGCGCTCTTGTCGCCCATCGCGCGGATCGCCGCAGCGGAGGGGCCGATGAACACGATGCCCGCCTCGGCGCAGGCCTGCGCGAAGCCCGCGTTCTCCGACAGGAAGCCGTAGCCGGGATGGATCGCCTGGGCGCCGGTGCGGCGCGCGGCCTCCAGGATGGCATCGCCGCGCAGGTAGCTCTCGCGCGCCGGCGCCGGGCCGATCGCGATGGCCTCGTCGGCCAGGCGCACGTGGCGCGCGTTGCGGTCGGCGTCCGAATACACCGCCACCGTGGCGATGCCCAGGCGTTGGCAGGTGGCGATGACGCGGCAGGCGATTTCGCCGCGGTTGGCGATCAGGATCTTGGTGAACATGGTGGTCTCGTTGCGCGGGCCAGTGGCCGAACAGGGGGCGGCACCACGCGGTGCCGCGCGTGCCTTACATGCGGAACACGCCGAACTCGGTCTTCTTCGCCGGCGCGTTGAGGCTGGCCGACAACGCCAGGCCGAGCACGCGGCGGGTATCGGCCGGATCGATCACGCCGTCGTCCCACAGCCGCGCGCTGGCGTAGTAGGGATGGCCCTGCGATTCGAACTGCGCGCGGATCGGCGATTTGAAACCTTCCTCTTCCTCGGCTGTCCACTGCCCGCCCTTGGCCTCGATGCCGTCGCGCTTGACCGTGGCCAGCACGCTGGCGGCCTGTTCGCCGCCCATCACGCCGATGCGCGCGTTCGGCCACATCCATAGGAAGTTGGGCGAATAGGCGCGGCCGCACATGCCGTAGTTGCCGGCGCCGAAGGAGCCGCCGATCACCACGGTGAACTTGGGCACCTTGGCACAGGCCACGGCCATCACCAGCTTGGCCCCGTCCTTGGCGATGCCGCCGTGCTCGTATTTGCGCCCGACCATGAAGCCGGTGATGTTCTGCAGGAACACCAGCGGGATGCCGCGCTGGGTGCACAGTTCGATGAAGTGCGCGCCCTTGAGCGCCGATTCGGAGAACAGGATGCCGTTGTTGGCGATGATCCCCACCGGGTAGCCGTGCAGGTGCGCAAAGCCGGTGACCAGGGTGTTGCCGTAGCGCGGCTTGAATTCATCGAAGCGCGAGTCGTCGACGAGGCGCATGATCACTTCGCGCACGTCGTAGGGCTTGCGGGTGTCGGCCGGGATCACCCCGTACAGTTCGCTGGCCGGGTAGCGCGGTTCGACCGCGGCCTGCACGGCCAGGGCCGGTTCGGGCTTGCGCCAGTTGAGCTGGGCGATGATCGCCCGGACCCGGGCCAGCGCCTGCAGGTCGTTGTCGGCCATGTGGTCGGCAACGCCGGAGATGCGCGTGTGCACGTCGGCGCCGCCGAGTTCTTCGGCCGTGACCACCTCGCCGGTGGCCGCCTTCACCAGCGGCGGGCCGCCGAGGAAGATGGTGCCCTGTTCGCGCACGATCACCGTTTCATCGCTCATCGCCGGCACATACGCACCGCCGGCGGTGCAGCTGCCCATCACGCAGGCGATCTGCGCAATGCCCTGCGCCGACAGGTTGGCCTGGTTGTAGAAGATCCGGCCGAAGTGGTCGCGGTCGGGGAATACCTCGTCCTGCAGCGGCAGGAACGCACCGCCCGAGTCGACCAGGTAGATGCACGGCAGGCGGTTCTGTTCGGCCACTTCCTGCGCGCGCAGGTGCTTCTTGACCGTCATCGGGTAATAGGTGCCGCCCTTGACGGTGGCATCGTTGGCCACGATCACGCACTCCACGCCGCTGACCCGGCCGATCCCGGCGACCACGCCGGCACTGGGGATCGGGTCGTCGTACATGCCGTGCGCGGCCAGCGGCGCGATCTCCAGGAACGCGCTGCCCGGATCGAGCAGCGCATCGATGCGGTCGCGCACCAGCAGCTTGCCGCGTGCGGTGTGCTTGGCCCGGGCCGCCTCGCTGCCGCCCAGCGCGGTGCGTGCCAGGGTGGCGCGCAGGTCGTCGACCACCGCCTGCAGCGCGGCGTGGTTGGCCTGGAAGGTGTCGCTGCCCGGTTGCAGCTGGGTGCTCAATACGGTCATGGCAGGGCCCTTACTTGGTGCGCTGGAACAGTTCGCGGCCGATCAGCATGCGGCGGATCTCCGAGGTGCCGGCGCCGATTTCGTACAGCTTGGCATCGCGCCACAGGCGCCCGGTCGGGTACTCGTTGATGTAGCCGTTGCCGCCCAGCACCTGGATGGCCTGGCCGGTGAGCCAGGTGGCCTTCTCGGCCGAGTACAGGATCGCACCGGCGGCGTCCTGGCGGGTGGTGCGGCCCAGGTCGCAGGCGCGCGCCACCGCATACACGTAGGCGCGGCAGGCATTGAGGCCCACGTACATGTCGGCCAGCTTGGCCTGCATCAGCTGGAAGGTGCCGATCGCCTGGCCGAACTGCTTGCGCTCGTGCACGTAGGGCATCACCACATCCATCGCCGCGGCCATCAGCCCCAGCGGGCCGCCGGACAGCACCACGCGTTCGAAGTCCAGCCCGGACATCAGCACCTGGACCCCGCCGCCGACCGCGCCCAGCACGTTTTCGGCCGGTACTTCGCAATCCTGGAACACCAGTTCGCAGGTGTTGGAGCCGCGCATGCCCAGCTTGTCCAGCTTCTGCGCGGTGCTGAAGCCGGGCATGCCCTTTTCGACCAGGAACGCGGTGATGCCCTTGGCGCCGGCGTCCACGTCGGTCTTGGCGTAGACCACCAGCACGTCGGCGTCGGGGCCGTTGGTGATCCACATCTTGTTGCCGTTGAGCACGTAGTGGTCGCCGCGCTTGTCGGCGCGCAGCTTCATCGACACCACGTCCGAACCGGCGCCCGGCTCGCTCATCGCCAGCGCACCGACCTTCTCGCCGCTGCACAGGCCGGGCAGGAACCGCTGCTTCTGGTCTTCGTTGCCGTTCTTGCGCAGCTGGTTCACGCACAGGTTGGAGTGCGCGCCGTAGGACAGGCCGATGCCGCCGGAGGCGCGCGAGATCTCTTCCATCGCCACCACATGGGCCAGGTAGCCCATGCCGCTGCCGCCATATTCTTCTTCCACGGTCAGGCCGAGCAGGCCCTGCTCGCCGAGCTTGCGCCACAGCGCATTGGGGAACACGTTGTCCTCATCGGCCTGGGCGGCCAGCGGGGCGATCTCGGCCGAGGCAAAATGGGCCACGCTCTGGCGCAGCAGGTCGATCTCGTCGCCGAGGTCGAAATTCATGGTGGGGACGTGCATGGTCGACTCCGCAACGGCTGGATGGGGCGCGCCACCTGGAATGGACGGCAACGGCCGTCCGGCGGGCGATTTGGCCCAGCGTAGCGGGGTTTGTCGAAGAAGTGAATACAAATTCAAAAATTGAACATAGAATCAACAAATGGCCTACAAACGCTCTGCATTGATGGAAGAACGCCTCGCCGGAGCCCGCGAACGAATCCTGCTGGCCACCCGCGAGCTGGTGGCGGCCGGCGGCTACCGCAATGCTCCGGTGACCGCCGTGGCGGCCCAGGCCGGGGTTTCCACCGGGCTGATCTACCGCCACTTCCCGTCCAAGGCCGAGCTGTTCGTCGAGGTCCTGACCGCGGCGGTGGACCATGAGCTGCGCATTTTCGAGGCGATCGCGGCCGAACCGCTGCCGGCGCCCGAGCGCCTGCGCCGGGCGATCACCGCCTTCGTGCGGCGCGCGCTGGCCGGGCCCGGGCTGGCCTATGCCTTCATCGCCGAACCGGTCGATCCGGAAGTGGAAGCCGAGCGCATCCGCTGCCGCCGGCTGTTCGGCCAGGTGTTCCACCGCATCGTCGCCGAGGGCATCCAGGCCGGCAGCTTCCCGCCACAGGACAGCCATGTGGCCGCGGCCTGCATCGTCGGCGCCTTCACCGAGGCCCTGGTCGGGCCGACCGCGCCCAGCCGCGATGCGCATGGCGACGAAGATGCACTGGTCGCCTCGATCTGCGATTTCTGCCTGCGCGCTGCCGGCGCCTGAGCGGCGCCCATGCTGCAATGCGATAGACCGGGCCCGCTTGCAGAGCCCGGCCGACGCTGGTCATACTCGGGCGACAAGCCGTGGTCCAACGACTACCAGCCAGGGGTATAGAGAGTGCGGAATTACGACCTCGAGTTCCTGAAACGCTTTTCCATGGTCATCGCGTTATTGATGGCCATCACGCTCGGCCTGATTCTGTTCGCAGCCTACCTGCACACCAGTATTCCCCCGGAAGTCTCACCGTTGGCGGTCAAGCGCACCGAACAACGCATCGCCCCGGCCGGTGCGGTGTATGCCGGCAGCACCGGCGTGGCCGCGCAGGCGGCCGCCAAAGCCGCCGCCATGGCCAAGGCCGCCTCGCAGGTGGCCTATGGCGGTACCACCGACGGCAAGGTGATCTACGACAACCTGTGCACCGCCTGCCATACCAACGGGGTGGGCAAGGCGCCCACGCTGGACCACAGCCACTGGGATGCGCGCATCGCCCAGGGCAAGGACACCCTCTACAAGCACGCGCTGGAAGGCTATACCGGCCCCGACGGCGGGATCATGCCGCCCAAGGGCGGCAACCCGGCGCTGACCGAAGAGCAGATCCACGCCACCGTCGACTGGATGCTGGCCAACCTGAAATAACGGCTTTGCCGGATCAGGCCACCGACGCCGCCGAAGGGCGGCGTTTCACTTTATGTGGTTAGCCTTGCCGCACTTTCCTGGAGTTCCGCTTCCGATGCGCCGTACCCCTCTCGTGTTCGCCCTCGCGCTGGCATTGTCCGCTGCCGTCCATGCTGCTCAGCCGCAGGCTGCCCCCTCGGCGCAGGCCCGCCCGGCCCCGACCACGCCGGCCACGGTCACTCTGACCGCGCCGCCCAGCGACTGGCGCGCGCTGGACGGCCAGCAGGTGCGCATCGCCGCGCCGCTGACCCTGGCCGGCACCGACGGGCTGGCGCGCTTCGGCGAGCTGACCGTGGCCTTCGGCGGCCGTCTCTGGCAGCCCAGCGAAGTGGCCGCCCCGCGCAGTGCCGGGCATTCGCAGGTGACCGCCGACAATGCGCATCGCCGCCTGTTGCTCGACGACGGCAGCGATGCGCGCGATCCCGGCCCGGTGGCCTACCTGCCGGCCGGCGCCAACCTGCGCACCGGCATGGTCCTGCGCAATGTCGAAGGCATCGTGCGGGTGGATGCCAAGGGCACCGCGCGCCTGCAGGTGACCCGGCCGCCGGCGCTGCCGGCGCTGGAGCGCCCGGCGGTGCCGGTGGTGGCCGGCAAGCTGAAGGTGGCGGCGTTCAACCTGGAGAACTTCTTCAACGGCGACGGCCAGGGCGGTGGCTTCCCGACCCTGCGCGGCGCCCGCACGCCGGCCGAACACCAGGCGCAGAAGGCCAAGCTGGTGGGCACCATCAACGCGCTGGGCGCCGATGTGGCCGCGCTGATGGAGCTGGAGAACGATGGGTATGGCCCGCAGTCGGCGATCGCCCAGCTGGTCGATGCACTCAATGCCGACCGTGGCGCCGGCGCCGACTGGCACTTCATCGATGCCGGCAAGGGCCCGGGCGGCAATCCGATCCGGGTCGGCATCATCTACCGCGCCTCCCGGCTGACCCCGGTGGGCGCGCCGGCCACGCTGGAGCAGGGGCCCTTCGGCCCGCACAGCCGGGTGCCGCTGGCGCAGGCGTTCCGTGCCGGCAAGGGCGCACCGTTCGTGGTGGTGGCCAACCATTTCAAGTCCAAGGGCTGCTCCGAAGCGACCGGGGCCGACGCCGACCAGAAGGACGACCAGGCCTGCTGGAATGCGACCCGGGTTGAATCGGCGCGGTTGCTGGACCAGTGGCTGCGTACCGACCCGACCGGCGCCGGCACCGCTGATGCGGTGCTGCTGGGCGACTTCAACGCCTATGCGATGGAAGATCCGATCCGCACCCTGCACGACGCCGGCTGGCGCGATGCCTTCGCCGTGGCCAAGGTCGAGCGCCCCTACAGCTACGTCTACAACGGCATGAGCGGCCGTCTGGACCACGCCTTGCTCAGCCCGGGCATGGCCGCCCGCCTGCGCGGCGCCGCCGAATGGCATACCAACGCCGACGAAGCCGACGACGTGGGCTACCGCGACCGCAATGAAAAGGGCCCGTGGCGCAGTTCGGACCACGACCCGCTGCTGCTGGGGTTCGATCGCTGATCGGTGTATCGACCAACGGTCGATACCTACCGGTGCGCTGACCAACGGTCGATACCTACCGGCGTGTGGACCAACGGTCGATCCCTACCGGGCCGTGCCCCAGGCGATCAGCCCGATCGCCACCACCGCCAGCCCCAGGCCCACGCGGTTCCACACGCTGGTGCGTTCGCCGAACGCGAACACGCCCACCAGCGCGCCCAGCACCACCACCCCGATGTTCATCCCGGCAAACACCACCGCCGGGCTGTCGGGCAGGTGCTGGTGGGCGCGCACGTAGAACAGGATGTTGCCGAAGTTGAGCAGGCCCAGCAGCGCCCCGGCGCCCAGGTTGCGCCAGTGCAGCGGTGAGGCCCGGCGGACGTGCCGCCACAGCTGCAGCGCCAGCATCAGCACAAAGGCCAGGCCGAAGCTGGCGGTGAGCGCGGCCATCGACGGGGTACCCGACAGCGCCACCTGCTTGAGCATGATGTCCACCAGCGCGTAGCCCACCCACACCCCCAGCAGCCACGGCCATGCGCGCTGCCCGCCGGGCTCGGCCGCCGCGCCGCGCGGGCGCACGCTGATCCCCACGATGGCCAGCAGGCCCAGGCCCAGCCCGGCCAGTTTCCAGCCGTTGGCGGTTTCGCCGAACACCAGGAAGGCGGCCAGCAGCGACAGCAGCAGCGACAGGCGCTGGGCCACGTCGCTGCGCACGATGCCGGCACGGGTGACCGCAGCTGCCATCACCAGGAAAATCGTCGGCAGCGTGATCGCCAGCCCCAGCAGGGCCAGCCACGGCGCGTGGCCGGTCTGCAGCATGGCCAGGGACGGGCGCAGCAGCACCAGGCTGAGCACGGCGGCCACCAGGTAGTTCCAGGTCACCACCTGGGCCATGTCCAGCCGCCGGCGTGGGGCCAGCTTCAGCAGGACCGAGACCAGCACGCTGCAGAGAACGCTGAAAACCAGATAGTGCATGTACGGACCCGGCGGTGGCGGCGCTGAAGCACGCGGAGGGACGGTATTATGACGCCATGCACAATCCCCCATTTCCCCAACAAAGCGGTGCGCTGACGCTGGCCGGACCGGTCGGTCCGCTGGATGTCGTGGTCGATCTGCCCGAGGCCGATGTCGCGGTACAGCCGGTGGTGGCGATCGTCTGCCATCCCCTGTCCACCGAGGGCGGCAGCATGCACAACAAGGTGGTGACCATGGCCGCGCGTTCGCTGCGCGACCTGGGCATTGCCACGGTGCGCTTCAACTTCCGCAGCGTCGGCGAGTCGGCCGGCACCTTCGACAACGGCGTGGGCGAACAGGACGACCTCAAGGCCGTCGCCGCCTGGGTACGCGCGCAGCGGCCCGGCCAGGCGCTGTGGCTGGCCGGCTTCAGCTTCGGCGCCTATGTCTCGCTGCGGGCCGCCGGCGAACTGCAGCCGACCACGCTGATCTCGATCGCGCCACCGGCCGGGCGCTGGGATTTCGACGGCGTGCAGCCGCCGGCCCAGTGGCTGGTGATCCAGGGCGAGGAAGACGAGATCGTCGATCCGCAGGCGGTCTATGAATGGCTGGACGGCCTGGATGCCCCGCACGAACTGGTGCGCATGCCCGACACCAGCCACTTCTTCCACCGCAAGGTGGTCGATCTGCGCGGTGCGCTCATGCATGGCGTCAAGCAGTGGCTGCCCAATCCCGCACCCGGCGCGGCACCCGACGCGGCATGAGCGACACCGCGATGACGCCCTCCCAGCGTTACGCCGATGGCGTGGCCCGCGGCGAGTGGCAGAACGACCCGGCCCAGCACGCCGCCCTGGCCGAGCTGGACCGCATCCATGTGGCGCTGGTCGACAGCGCCCAGGACGGCTGGCTGGACCGGTTGTCGGCCTTCTGGAAGAAGCCCGAGCCGGTCAAGGGCCTGTATTTCTGGGGCGGGGTGGGGCGCGGCAAGACCTTCCTGGTCGATCTGTTCTATGACGGCCTGCCGATCGAGCAGAAGTACCGCACCCATTTCCATCGCTTCATGCGCGGCATCCACGAGCGCCTGCGCGAGCACCAGGGGCAGAGCGACCCGCTGGCCAAGATCGCGCAGGAATGGCGCAGCCGGCTGCGGGTGCTGGTGCTCGATGAGTTCTTCGTCACCGACATCGGCGATGCGATGCTGCTGGCGCGGCTGCTCGAGCGCCTGTTCGCCGAGGGCGTGACCCTGGTGACCACCTCCAATACCGCGGTGGAGAACCTGTACCTGAACGGCCTGCAGCGCGACAGCTTCCTGCCGGCGATCGGCCTGCTGCAGACCTACTGCGTGGAACTGTATGCCGAGGGCACCGAGGATTACCGGATGCGCGCGCTGACCCGCTCGCCGGTGTACCAGGCCCCGCGCGATGCCGGCAGCGATGCCTGGCTGGGCTCGCGCTGGGCCGAACTCAGCGGCGGGCAGCCGGCCAAGGCGGGCAACATCGAGATCGAGGCGCGCAAGATTCCGGTGCGCGGGCGCGGCAAGAGCATCGTCTGGTTCGATTTCAAGGCCTTGTGCGAGGGCCCGCGCGGCCCGTCGGATTACATCGAGATCGCCCACGAGTTCAATACCGTGCTGCTGGGCGACATCCCGCACTTCGACACACGCAACGAAGATGCCGCGCGCCGCTTCGTCAACCTGATCGACGAGCTGTACGACCGCCACGTCAACCTGGTCTGCACCGCCACCGACAGCCCGGTGGCGTTGTATTCGGGCCAGCGCCTGCAGGGCGCCTTCGAGCGCACCGCCTCGCGCCTGATCGAAATGCAGAGCGCCGAGTACCTGGGCACCGCGCACCGGGCCTGAACGGGGCGCGCCCCGCGGGCGGGCGCCGGCCGGGGCCGCCGGGGGGCGTTTGTTAGAACCATGTGAGCCGGGTTGTTCTGTTTTCCGTGCCCCTGCGTCGCATCCGGCATGGCTGTTTCGGCCTTGACTGCGCACTCGCTTTCGACGGGTCCGCACCGTTCGTCGGCGCGCCTGGAAGGCGGATCCTTGCGCCGCAAGGGGTTGGCGAAAAACCCTGCATCCGACGTTGACGATCCCCGGTACCCCCACTATCTTGTGGCTGTCGGTCCGGCCAACCACAAGTTGACGGGGAAACCGCCTCCACGCCGATGGCCTGGAGCGCGATCGACAGCCGCACGAAGTACAGCGTGCGGTGCCGGCCGCACCACTCTCGGGGGAGAGGACCGGTGACGCAGGGAAACCGCCCGCAGGCCTGCCTGCGCAGTCGCGGCCCATGCGACACCGAAGGTCCACTCTGAGGGTTGGTGTACCGGTCCTGTGCCAGCAAGCCAGGTGATGCCGTACCACCCCAAATCACGCCAAGAGGATACCGCCGTGAGCACCGAAACCCGCGCAGCCACCGAGCAGGAAAACGACTTCCTGCTGACCTCGCCGCCCACCGCTACCGCCATGAGCGTGACCAAGCGCAACGGTACTACCGAGCTGGTGGACCTGAACAAGATCGTGCGCGCGGTGCAGCGTTGCTGTGAGGGCCTGCATTCGGTGGACCCGATGCGCGTGGCCACCCGCACCATTTCCGGCCTGTACAACGGCGCCACCACCCAGGAACTGGACGAGCTGTCGATCCGCACCGCCGCGCTGCTGATCGGCGAAGAACCCGAATACGGCCGCCTGGCCGCACGCCTGCTGGCCAACTTCATCGCCAAGGAAGTGTCCGGCCAGGAAATCCACGCGTTCTCGCAGTCGGTCGGCCGCGGCCACGAAGTGGGCCTGATCAACGCCCGCCTGCTCGACTTCGTGCAGGTCAACGCGCGCAAGCTCAACGATGCGATCGACCCGAGCCTGGACCTGCATTTCGACTACTTCGGCCTGCGTACCCTGTACGACCGCTACCTGCTGCGCCATCCGCACACCCGCAAGGTGATCGAGACCCCGCAGCAGTTCTTCCTGCGCATCGCCAGCGCGCTGAGCGAAGACGTGCCCGAAACCCTGGCGCTGTACAAGCGCATGGGCAACCTGGACTACCTGCCGTCCAGCCCGACCCTGTTCAACTCCGGCACCACCCACGAGCAGCTGTCCTCGTGCTTCCTGCTGGATTCGCCGCAGGATTCGCTGGAGTCGATCTACGCCAAGTACGGCGACATCGCCCAGCTGTCCAAGTTCAGCGGCGGCATCGGCGTCAGCTACACCCGCGTGCGTTCGCGCGGTTCGCTGATCAAGTCCACCAACGGCCATTCCAACGGCATCGTGCCGTGGCTGAAGACCATGGATTCGTCGGTGGCCGCGGTCAACCAGGGCGGCAAGCGCAAGGGCGCGGCCTGCGTCTACCTGGAAACCTGGCACGCCGACATCGAGGACTTCCTCGAACTGCGCGACAACACCGGTGACGAATCGCGCCGTGCGCACAACCTGAACCTGGCCAACTGGATCCCGGACCTGTTCATGCAGCGGGTGGAGACCGACCAGGAATGGTCGCTGTTCGATCCGCGCGTGGTGCCCGAGTTCACCGACCTGTTCGGCGAAGCCTTCGAGCAGGCCTACCTGCAGGCCGAAGCCCAGGGCAAGGCCCAGCGCACCATCTCCGCGCGCAAGCTGTACTCGCGGATGATGCGTACCCTGGCCGAAACCGGCAACGGCTGGATGACCTTCAAGGACAAGTGCAACCGCGCCAGCAACCAGACCCTGCGCCCGGGCAACGTGATCCACCTGTCCAACCTGTGCACCGAAATCCTGGAAATCACCTCGGCCGAAGAGACCGCGGTGTGCAACCTGGGCTCGATCAACCTGGGCAACCATTTCGACGCGCATGGCGAGTTCGATTTCGACAAGCTGGCCGACACCGTGCGCCTGGCCGTGCGCCAGCTCGACCGCGTGATCGACCTGAACTTCTACCCGATCGAAACCGCCCGCCGCGGCAACCTGCGCTGGCGTCCGGTCGGCCTGGGCTGCATGGGCCTGCAGGACGTGTTCTTCCGCAAGCGCCTGGCCTTCGACAGTGCCGAAGCGCGCGCGCTGTCGAAGAAGATCGCCGAGGCGATCTACTTCCACGCGCTGGAAACCTCGTGCGAGCTGGCCCAGGAACGTGGTAAGCACCCGTCCTTCGCCGACACCCGCGCGGCCAGCGGCGAGCTGCAGTTCGATGCCTGGAACGTGGTGCCCGAAGACACCGCGCGCTGGGATGTGCTGCGCGAGCGCATCAAGGAGCATGGCCTGCGCAACTCGCTGCTGATCGCCATCGCCCCGACCGCGACCATCGCCTCGATCGCCGGCTGCTACGAGTGCGTCGAGCCGCAGGTGTCCAACCTGTTCAAGCGCGAGACCCTGTCCGGCGACTTCCTGCAGGTCAACCGTTACCTGGTGACCGAGCTGAAGAAGCTGGGCCATTGGACGCCGGAAATGCGCGATGCGATCAAGATGGCCGAAGGCTCGATCCAGGGCATTACCCAGATCCCGGAAACCCTGCGCCACATCTACCGCACCGCCTGGGAACTGCCGATGCGCTCGCTGATCGACATGGCCGCCGAGCGCGGCGCGTTCATCGACCAGTCCGCCTCGCTCAACCTGTTCATGGAAAGCCCGAGCATCGGTGCGATGTCGTCCATGTACATGTACGCCTGGAAGCAGGGCATCAAGACCACCTACTACCTGCGTTCGCGTCCGGCCACCAAGATCGCCAAGACCACGATCAGCCAGGGCTCGCACGCTGCGCCGGAAAAGGTGTTCACCCCCGACGAAGCCGTGGCCTGCTCGCTGGAGAACCCGGAAAGCTGCGAGGCGTGCCAGTAAAAGGCGTGCCGGCCCCATGGGCCGGCCTCCGCGGTAGGTACCCACCGTTGGTGGGTACGTAAAAACGATCGGCCCCGCCACACCGCCGGGCATGCCCGGCCGCTGTACCCCAAACACCGCTGACACCGCACGCGCGCAGCGCGCGCGGTGCCGGAAGCCCGCCGCGCACACGCGCGGGTCTTTCGACGCTTCCCCCGGGAAGCTGCCCACCGAACCAAGGAAATCCCCATGGCAGACACGCCGCGCCAGATGTTGCTCGATCCAGGTTTTGAACTGACCCTGCGCCCGATGCGCTACCCGCAGTTCTATGACATGTATCGCAACGCGATCAAGAACACCTGGACTGTCGAGGAAATCAATTTCCAGATCGACATCAGCGACCTGCACAGCAAGATGTCGCCGGGCGAGCGCCACCTGATCCACCGCCTGGTCGCGTTCTTCGCCACCGGCGATTCGATCGTGTCCAACAACCTGGTGCTGAACCTGTACCAGCACCTGAACGCGCCCGAAGCGCGCATGTACCTGTCGCGCCAGCTGTACGAAGAAGCCCTGCACGTGCAGTTCTACCTGACCCTGCTCGACAACTACCTGCCCGACCCGGACGAGCGCGTCAAGGCGTTCGCGGCGGTGGAGAACATCGACTCGATCAAGAAGAAGGCCGACTTCTGCTTCAAGTGGATCGACTCGATCCAGGACCTGCGCCGGATCGAAACCCGCGACGAACGCCGCCAGTTCCTGCTCAACCAGATCTGCTTTGCCGCCTGCATCGAAGGCCTGTTCTTCTTTGCCGCCTTCGCCTACGTGTACTACTTCCGTTCGCGCGGCCTGCTCAACGGCCTGGCCTCGGGTACCAACTGGGTGTTCCGCGATGAAAGCGCGCACATGGAGTTCGCCTTCGAGTGCGTGGATGTGATCCGCGAAGAAGAGCCGGACCTGTTCGACGATGCGATGAAGCAGCAGGTCTATGACATGCTGGCCGAAGCGATCGAATGCGAAGTGCAGTTCGCCGAGGACGTGCTGTCCGGCGGCGTGGCCGGCATTTCCACCCGCGACATGCGCCAGTACCTGCAGCACTGCGCCGACAACCATTTCCACCGCCTGGGCATGGAGCGCAAGTACAACGTGCGCAACCCGCTGAGCTTCATGGAACTGCAGGACGTGCAGGAACTGACCAACTTCTTCGAGCGCCGCTCCTCGGCCTACCAGGTGGGCGTGAAGGGCGAAGTGTCGTTCGACATGTCGTTCTGATTGCAGCGGTTTGCGCGTTAGCGGAAAACCCCGGCAATGCCGGGGTTTTTTGTTGCCCGGAACACGGTAGAGCCATGCCATGCATGGCTGCAGTTCATCCAACCGCCCGCGCGGACTGTGCGGAGGAGGGGCAGTGGCCTATCGAAAGACCCTCCACAACATGGATGTTGTGGAGGAGCCCCCAGGGAGGGGTTCACGGCGTGTCTTGCGATAGGCCGCCGCCCCTCCTCCCCTACCAACGGAAAGACGCCCAACGCTCTGCGCGACCCACTAACGCCCCCTGCCGTATCATCCGCGCCGACCCCACCCTTCCATCGGCCACCGCCATGACCCCAGTCCCCGACATCATCCCGCCCACTGAAATCAGCATGGCCGAGATCGTCTTCCCCAACCACACCAACCACCTGGGCACCCTGTTCGGCGGCCAGGCGCTGGCCTGGATGGACAAGGCGGCCTTCCTGGCCGCCGCGCGCTATTCGCGCCGCACCGTGGTCACCGCGCGCTCGGACCAGGTCGATTTCAAGCTGCCGATCCGCATCGGCCAGATGGTCGAAACCATCGGCCGCATCGTCGAGGTCGGCCGCAGTTCGATGAAGGTCGAAGTGGAACTGATCGCCGAAGACCTGCATACCGGCGAGCGCAAGCTGTGCACCCGCGGCCACTTCGTGATGATCGCCCTGGATGCCGATGGCCATCCCATCGCGGTGCCGCCGCTGCCCGACAGCATCCCCGGCCCGTAAGCCGATTGCGTTGCCGGCCATGCGCCCCCACCTGATCAGCATGCCCAGCCCGCTTGCCGCTTTCATCGACCGCGCCCAGCGCCTGTTCGTGCTGACCGGCGCCGGCTGCAGCACCGACTCGGGCATCCCCGACTACCGCGATGCCGACGGCCAGTGGAAACGCACCCCGCCGGTCACCTACCAGGCCTTCATGGGCGAGCCGGGCACCCGCCAGCGCTACTGGGCGCGCAGCCTGCTCGGCTGGCCGCGGTTCGGCCAGGCGCGGCCCAACGGCACCCATGCCGCGCTGGCGGCGCTGGAGGCACGCGGACAACTGGAAGTCCTGCTCACCCAGAACGTGGACCGCCTGCACCAGCGCGCCGGCAGTCGTGCGGTCATCGACCTGCACGGCCGCCTGGACCAGGTGCGCTGCATGGGCTGCGAGGTCCGCATTCCACGCGAGGACGTCCAGCACCTGCTGCTGGCGTCCAACCCCGGCTGGGACCTGCTCGACGCGGCCCAGGCCCCCGATGGCGATGCCGACCTGGACGGGTTGGATTTCAGCGGTTTCCAGGTGCCGGCCTGCCCACACTGCGGCGGCATCCTCAAGCCGGACGTGGTGTTCTTCGGCGAAAGCGTCCCGCGCGACCGGGTCGCTACTGTCCAGGCGCACCTGGCGCAGGCCGATGCGGTGCTGGTGGTGGGCTCCTCGCTGATGGTCTATTCCGGCTTCCGTTTCGTGCAGGCCGCCGCCAACGCCGGCCTGCCGGTGGCCGCGCTCAACCTGGGCCGCACCCGCGCCGACGAGCTGATCGGCCTGAAGATCGCCGAGCCCTGCGCCGATGCGCTGGCCTTCCTGCTACAGGGCTGAACGGTGCGGGCGTGTACCGCCGCGAAACTGTGATCCATCGGCACGGTTGCCTCGCACGCGCAGCAGGAGTGCAATAGCGGCCGGTTTCCCGTTCCCGCCAGAGTCCCTCCCTTGAGTCAGCTTTTCTCCCCCGTGTCCTTTGGCCCGCTGCAGCTGGCCAACCGCATCGTCATCGCGCCGATGTGCCAGTACTCCTCCACCGACGGCCTGGCCAACGACTGGCACCAGATCCACCTGGGCCAGTTGTCCCAATCCGGCGCCGGCCTGCTGATCCTGGAAGCCACCGCAGTGTCGCCCGAAGGCCGCATCAGCTGGGCCGACCTGGGCCTGTGGGACGATGCCACCGAAGCGGCGCTCAAGCAGGTGATCGACGCGGTCAGGCGCTGGTCGCCGATGCCGCTGGGCATCCAGCTCGGCCATGCCGGGCGCAAGGCGTCCTCGGCACGGCCGTGGGACGGCGGCGGCGCGCTGCCGGCCACCGATCCGCGCGCCTGGACCACCCTGGCCCCGTCGGCGGTGCCGTTCGCGGCCACCGACCCGACCCCGCAGGCCCTGGACGCGGCCGGCATCGATGCGGTCGTGGCCGCCTTCGTCGCCGCCGCCCAGCGTGCCGAACGCATTGGCCTGGACCTGATCGAACTGCATGCCGCGCACGGTTACCTGCTGCACCAGTTCCTGTCGCCGCTGAGCAACCGCCGCGACGACGAATACGGCGGTTCGCTGCAGAACCGCATGCGCCTGCTGGTGCGCGTGTTCGACGCGGTGCGCGAGGCAGTGTCGGCGCGCATCGCGGTGGGCGTGCGCATCTCGGCCAGCGACTGGGTGGCCGGCGGCTGGGACATCGAGCAGACCACCACCCTGGCCCATGTGCTGGATGGCCGTGGCTGCCAGTTCCTGCACGTGTCCAGCGGCGGCAACGACCCGCGCCAGCAGATTCCGCTGTCGCCGGGCTACCAGGTGCCGTTCGCCGAGGCGATCAAGGCGCAGAAGCTGCGCATGCCGGTGATCGCCGTGGGCCTGATCACCGACCCGGCCCAGGCCGAATCGATCCTGCGCCACAGCCATGCCGATGCGATCGCCCTGGCCCGCGGCATCCTCTACGATCCGCGCTGGCCGTGGCATGCGGCCGCCGCGCTGGGCGATTCGCTCGAACCGGCGCCGCAATACCTGCGTTGCGAGCCGCGCGAAGCGCGCGGTGTGTTCATCGCCCCGCCGCGCTGAGCAACCGGTGCGCAGGCACTGGCAGCGGCCGGTGCCTGCGCGGCTATTCCACGTCCACCCGCCACTGCGCCGGCAGGCCTTCGACGATGTGCTGCATCAGCGCCCGCACCTTCGGGGTCAGGTCGCGGCGGTCGCTGACGCACAGGAACAACCGCATCGGTTCGGGCAACGCCTGCGCATCGCCGGCGGCATTGTCCTCGAACAATGCCTGCAGCTCGCCGCGGGCCAGGTAGGGCGCGGCCACGAACGCGGCCAGCCGGGTGATGCCGCCGCCGGCCAGCGCCATCGCCGCCAGTGCGTCGATGTCATCGCTGACCAGCGCCGGGCTGACGTCCGCGTCGAAGCGCAGCCCCTCGCGCACGAACCCCCAGCGCAGGTGGCGGCCGTCCCTGGGATGGCGGAACAGCAGGCAGCGGTGCTCGCGCAGCGCTTCGGGCGTGCGCGGTATCCCGGTCCGGGCCAGGTAGGACGGCGCGGCGCAGAACACGAACGGCACCTGGGCGATCGGCCGGGCGACCAGGCCCTCCTCCAGCTGCGGCTCGATGCGGATGCTCACATCCACGTCTTCGCGCGCATGGTCCACGTTGCGGTCGGCCAGCAGCAGCTCGATCGCCAGGCGTGGGTAGCGCGCCTTCAGCGACGGCAGCAGTGGGGCCAGCTTGTGCCGGCCGAAGGAGGTGCTGCAGGCGATGCGCAGGCGGCCTTCGGGGGTGGCGTCCAGGTCGGTCACCGCCGCCTGCGCCCGTTGCAGGTCGCGCTCGATGTAGCGCACCTGGGCCAGGTACAGCGCGCCACGCTCGGTCAGCGCCAGGGTGCGGGTGGTGCGGTTGAACAGGCGTACGCCCAGGTGCGCCTCCAGCCGGGCGATGTTCTGCCCCACCGCTGCGGCGCTGATGCCCAGCGTGCGTGCGGCGGCGGCCAGGCTGCCGGCATCGGCGGTGCGGATGAAGCTGCGGATTGACTGGAGAATGTTCATGGTTACCGCCATTCTCGCCTGTGATTACAAAGTTTGTCTTTGCAAAGAGCCAACAGGGCCGGATCTACCGGCGGCCCGGGGCGGCTCCTATGGTGTTTCTCCCCCGGCCAGCGCACACCGCGCCCGGCCCGGCCGTCTTTCCTGGAGATCACCATGAACCTTGCGACCGTCCCCCTCGACACCGACCCCCAGGAAACCCAGGAATGGCGTGAAGCCCTGCAGGCGGTCACCGAGGCGGCCGGCCGTCCGCGCGCGCATTACCTGATCGACCAGCTCAGCGACCAGGACGTGGCCGGCCATGGCGACCTGCACACGCGCGCCTGGACCGCCTACGTCAACTCCATCCCGGTCCAGCGCCAGCCGGCGTATCCGGGCGACCTGGCGATCGAGCGCCGGCTCAACGCGATGATCCGCTGGAACGCGATGGTGATGGTGCTGCGCGCCGGCAAGCACTCCAACGTGGGCGGCCACATCGCCACCTACCAGTCCGCCGCGGTGCTGTATGACGTGGGCTTCGACCATTTCTTCCGTGGCCGCACCGACAGCTTCGACGGCGACATGATCTACATCCAGGGCCATTCGGCACCGGGCATCTACGGCCGCGCCTTCGTCGAAGGCCGCATCGACCCGGCGCGCATGGACAACTTCCGCCGCGAGTCCGACCGCGACGGCCTGTCCTCCTATCCGCACCCGCGGCTGATGCCTGAATTCTGGCAGTTCCCCACCGTATCGATGGGGCTGGGCCCGCTCACCGCGGCCTACCAGGCGCGCTACATGCGTTACCTGGAATACCGCGGCCTGAAGGAACACCAGGGCCGCAAGGTCTGGGCCTTCCTCGGCGATGGCGAAATGGACCAGCCCGAATCGCTGGCGGCCATCTCGGTGGCCGGGCGCGAGCGGCTGGACAACCTGGTGTTCGTGGTCAACTGCAACCTGCAGCGCCTGGACGGCCCGGTGCGCGGCAACGCCAAGGTCATCCAGGAACTGGAAGGCACCTTCCGCGCCGCCGGCTGGAACGTGATCAAGGTGATCTGGGGCGGCGGCTGGGACGCGCTGCTGGACAAGGACCGCAGCGGCCTGCTGCGCCAGCGCATGATGGAGTGCGTGGACGGCGACTACCAGACCTTCAAGTCGCAGAACGGCGCCTACGTGCGCGAGCATTTCTTCGGCAAGTACCCCGAGTTGCTGGCGCTGGTGGCCGACCTGAGCGATGACGACATCTGGGCACTGGCGCGCGGTGGCCACGACCCGCAGAAGGTCTACGCCGCCTACGCGCAGGCGGTGGCCGGCAACGGCCGCCCGAGCGTGATCCTGGCCAAGACGGTCAAGGGCTTCGGCATGGGCGAGGCCGGCGAAGGCCAGAACATCAACCACCAGCTGAAGAAGATGAGCCTGGAGGCGGTGCGTGCGTTCCGCGACCGCTTCGACCTGCCGGTAGCCGACGACCAGCTGGAAGACATGCCCTACCTGCGCCCGGCCCCGGGCAGCGTCGAGGAACGCTACTTCGCCCAGCGCCGCCAGGCCCAGGGCGGGCAGCTGCCGGCACGCCTGACCCACGTCGACCCGCTGCCGGTGCCGCCGTTGTCGGCGTTTGCCACCCAGCTGCAGGGCAGTGGCGAGCGCGGCCAGTCCACCACCATGGGCTTTGTGCGCATCCTCGGGACGCTGCTCAAGGACCCGGCGCTGGGCAAACTGGTCATCCCGATCGTGCCCGATGAATCGCGCACCTTCGGCATGGAAGGCCTGTTCCGCCAGATCGGCATCCATTCCTACCTGGGCCAGCTCTACACCCCGCAGGACGCCGGCCAGCTGAGCTATTACAAGGAAGCCAAGGACGGCCAGATCCTGCAGGAAGGCATCAACGAGTCCGGCGCGATCTGCTCGTGGATCGCCGCCGGCACCGCCTACAGCAACCATGCCCTGGCCACCATTCCGTTCTACATCTTCTATTCGATGTTCGGCCTGCAACGCGTCGGCGACCTGGCCTGGGCCGCGGCCGATGCGCGCACCCGCGGTTTCCTGCTCGGTGCCACCTCCGGGCGCACCACCCTGATGGGCGAAGGCCTGCAGCACGACGATGGCCACAGCCACGTGCTGTCGTCGGTGATTCCCAGCTGCCTCTCCTATGACCCCACCTACAACTTCGAACTGGCGGTGATCATCCAGGACGGCCTGCGCCGCATGTACGTGGACCAGGAAGACATCTACTACTACATCACCGTGCTCAACGAAAACTACCCGCACCCGGCCATGCCTGCCGGCGCCGAGCAGGGCATCCTCAATGGCATGTACCTGCTGCACCCGGCCGCGGCCGACAGCGACCCGGCGCTGCGCGTACAGCTGCTGGGCAGCGGCGCGATCCTGCGCGAAGTGGAAGCGGCTGCGGCGCTGCTGCAACAGGATTTCGGCATTGCCAGCGATGTCTGGAGCGCCACCAGCCTGACCGAGCTGCGCCGCGATGGCCTGGCCGCCGAACGCTGGAACCTGCTGCATCCGGCCCAGGCGCCGCGCGTGCCCTACGTGCAGCAGTGCCTGGCCGCGCACCCGGGCCCGGTGGTGGTGGCCACCGATTACATGAAGATCGTCGCCGACCAGATCCGCCCGTTCGTCGAGGGCCGGCGCTTCGCCGCCCTGGGCACCGACGGCTTCGGCCGCTCGGACACGCGCGAGGCGCTGCGCAGCTTCTTCGAGGTGGACCGCCATTTCATCGTGCTGGCCGCGCTGAAGGCGCTGGCCGATGACGGCCGCATCGCGCGCAGCCGGCTGCAGGTGGCGATCGACCTGTACGGCATCAACGTGGACAAGCTGGACCCGGCGGGGGTGTAGCAGGCCGGCTTGGTTGCATCTGACAGCATCGCCCGCAGCACGGCGGTGCTCGCTTAAACTGGGCCGATGCGCCCCGATTCCATTCTTACCCTGTCATGCCCGGACCGTACCGGGATCGTCTACCGTGTGTCCGGCCTGCTGTTCGAGCTGGGCTGCAACATCCTCGACGCCCAGCAGTTCGGCGATGAGGAGAGCGGCCGGTTCTTCCTGCGCGTGCATTTCGACCGTGCCGCCAGCCAGCCGCTGGCCGACATCCAGGCGGGCATGGCGGCGCTGGCCACCGGGTTCGGCATGGACTGGCAACTGCATGATGCGCGCCGCCGCGCGCGCCTGCTGGTGCTGGTCAGCAAGCAGGGGCATTGCCTGAACGACCTGCTGTTCCGCACCCACAGCCGCCAGCTGCCGGTGGAAATCGCCGCGGTGGCCTCCAACCACGACGACTTCGCCGCCCTGGCCGGTTCCTATGGGGTGCCGTTCCACCACCTGCCGGTCACCGCCGACAACCGCGCGGCCCAGGAGCAGCAGATCATCGATCTGGTCGAGCGCGAGCAGATCGACCTGGTGGTGCTGGCGCGCTACATGCAGATCCTGTCGCCGCGGCTGTGCCAGGCACTGGCCGGCCGGGCGATCAATATCCACCACAGCTTCCTGCCCAGCTTCAAGGGCGCCCAGCCCTACCACCAGGCGCACGCGCGTGGGGTCAAGATCATCGGCGCCACCGCGCACTACGTCACCGAAGACCTCGACGAAGGCCCGATCATCGAACAGGACGTGGCCCGCGTGGACCATGCGATGACCCCGCGCGACCTGGTGCGGCTGGGCAGCGATACCGAATCGCAGGTGCTGGCCCGTGCCGTGCGCCGGCATGTGGAACACCGCATCCTGCGCAACGGCCACCGCACGGTGGTATTCCGCTGACTGCAGAAGCGGGTAGGCACCCACCGTTGGTGGGTACGGCGCTTGATTGGTGGCTACGTCACAGGCGGTAGGTACCGACCGTTGGTCGGTACGCCGCTGACCGGCTCCTCGCACATCCCAGACGATATCGGGAGCCGGCCAGCGGCCGGCACTACCGTGATCGCGGCATGCGGTCAGAGGATCGCAATCTTCGCCTTGGCCAGCGCCTGGCGCACCATGCCATCGTTGGCCCCGGTGACCGGCCGGGTCAGCTCCCACAGGAACTTGACCCGGAACCCGGCCTTCGCCGCGTCCTGCGCGCTCCACAGCACGCAGTAGTCGCGCGCCAACCCGCACACATGCACCTCGCGGATGCCGCGTTCGTGCAGCCAACCGGCCAGGCCGGTGGCCGGGCGGCTGCCGTCGGGGCCATGGTTCTCGCGGAAGGCGCTGTAGGAGTCCACCTCGCGGCGGCTGCCCTTGCGCAGGATCAGGTCGGCCACGGCCCAGTCCACGCCGGCGTGCAGCGCCGCACCGGCGCTGCCCTGCACGCAGTGGTCCGGCCACAGCGTCTGCGGCTGGGCATGCAGCAGGATCGCCTCGAACGGCAGGTGGCCCGGATGCTGGCTGGCAAAGGAGGCGTGGTCGGCCGGGTGCCAGTCCTGGGTGGCCACCACCGTGCGGTAGCGGCGCTGCGCCAGCAGCGCGGCAATCGGTGCCACCAGCGCATCGCCGTGCTCGCAGGCCAGGGCGCCGCCGGGCATGAAGTCCGGCTGCAGGTCGATCACCAGCAGGGCCACATCGGCAGGCAGGGCGGTCATGGCAGGTCCAACGCGACAGAACAGGGGCGACCAGCGTGGCGGCGCCCCGCGCGTACGTCAATCGCCCGTGGGCGCGCCGTTGTCCTGCCCGTAATACAGCAGGCCGATCCTGATCCGCTCGCGGCCGGTGTCGCGGCGGTGGCGGTTGGCATCGCGCAGCGAGTACACGCAGCCGCAGTACTCCTGCTGGTAGAACTGCTCGCGCTTGCTGATCTCCACCATGCGCGCCGCCCCGCCGCCCTTGCGCCAGTTGTAGTCCCAGTACTGGATGCCGGGGTAATGCGCGGCGGCGCGGTGGCCGCAGTCGTTGATCTGGTTCATGTCCTTCCAGCGCGAAATGCCCAGCGAACTGCTGATCACCGCAAAACCGTGCTCGTGCGCATACAGGGCGGTACGCACGAAGCGCATGTCGAAACACATCGTGCAGCGGATGCCGCGCTCGGGTTCGTTCTCCATGCCGCGGGCGCGGGCGAACCAGTTGTCGGTGTCGTAGTCGGCGTCCACGAACGGCACGCCATGCTTCTCGGCGAAACGGATGTTCTCCTGCTTGCGCAGTTCGTACTCCTTCGCCGGATGGATGTTGGGGTTGTAGAAGAAGATCGTGTAGTCGATGCCCGAGGCGGTGATGGCCTCCATCACTTCGCCCGAGCACGGCGCGCAGCACGAATGCAGCAGCAGCCGGGTGTGGCCGTCGGGCAGGGACAGGGTGGGGCGGTCGATCGGTGTCAGGTGTGGCATGCATCTCTCGTCGACCGCACCGCCGGCAACGGCGGCGGTACGGTCCTTGGGGCCATCTACGGAAGGCGGGTCAGGCCGCGTTGGCGTCGGCGGTTTCCTCGCGCAGCTGGCGTGCAGCCGCCACCAGCGCCTCCAGCGCCGCGCGGGTCTCCTTCCAGCCGCGGGTCTTGAGCCCGCAATCGGGGTTGACCCAGATCTGCTCCGGGCGCAGCACCTGCGCGGCCTTGCGCAGCAGCGCCAGCATTTCCTCCTTGTCCGGTACGCGCGGGGAGTGGATGTCGTACACGCCCGGGCCGATCTCGTTGGGGTACTGGAAGCGCACGAACGCATCCAGCAATTCCATGCGCGAGCGCGAGGTTTCGATGGAGATCACATCGGCATCCATCGCCGCCACCGAGTGGATGATGTCGTTGAACTCGGAATAGCACATGTGGGTATGGATCTGGGTCGCATCGCGCACGCCGCTGGCACTGATCCGGAACGCTTCGACCGCCCAGTCCAGGTAATCGCGCCACTGCGCGCGGCGCAACGGCAGGCCTTCGCGGATGGCCGGCTCGTCGATCTGGATCACGCCGATGCCGGCCGCTTCCAGGTCCAGTACCTCATCGCGCAGGGCCAGCGCGATCTGCCGGCAGGTATCGGCGCGCGACTGGTCATCGCGCACGAACGACCACTGCAGCACCGTCACCGGGCCGGTCAGCATGCCCTTCATCGGGCGGTCGGTCAGCGACTGGGCGTACTGCGACCAGCGCACCGTCATCGGCCGTGGCCGGGTCACATCGCCGAAGATCACCGGCGGTTTGACGCAGCGCGAGCCGTAGCTCTGCACCCACCCATTCTTGGTGAAGGCAAAGCCATCGAGCTGCTCGCCGAAGTACTCGACCATGTCGTTGCGTTCGAATTCGCCGTGTACCAGCACGTCCAGCCCGATCTGCTCCTGCACGCGCACGCAGTGTTCGGTCTGGGTGGCCAGGAACGCGTCGTAGTCGGCGTCGGAGAGCTTGCCGGACTTGTGGCGGGCACGCGCCTCGCGCACCTCCAGCGTCTGCGGGAACGAGCCGATGGTGGTGGTGGGGAAGCGCGGCAGCTTCAATGCACCGGCCTGGGCGAGGTGGCGCTGGGGGTAGCGGCTGTGGCGCTGTGCATCGGCCGGGGTCAAGCCAGCCAGGCGGGCGGCCACGGCCGGTTTGTGCACGCGCGGCGACTGCCGGCGCGATTCGATGCGTGCGCGCGATTCGGCCAGCCCGGCTTCGGCCTGCGGCTTGGCGTCCAGCGCGTCGGCCAGCAGGCGCAGTTCCTGCAACTTCTGCTTCGAGAACGCCATCCAGCCGCGCAGCTCGCCATCCAGCCTGGTTTCCAGGTCGAGGTCGACCGGGCTGTGCAGCAGCGAACACGACGGTGCCAGCCACAGGCGGTCGCCGAGGTGGCCGTGCGCGTAACGGGCCAGCACCAGCGCGTTGTCCAGGTGGGTGCGCCAGATGTTGCGGCCGTTGACCAGGCCGGCCGAGAGCACGCGGTCGGCCGGCAGAACCTTGAGCACGGCGTCCAGCTGCTCGGGTGCGCGGACCAGGTCCACGTGCAGGCCTTCCACCGGCAGCGCGGCGGCAAGCCCCAGGTTGTCCTCCAGTGCGCCGAAATAGGTGGCCAGCAACACCTTCGGGCGCGGCACGCCGGACAGCACCGCATAGGCATGCGCGAACGCGGCGCGTGCGGCCGCATCCAGGTCCTGCACCAGCACCGGCTCATCCAGCTGCACCCACTGGGCGCCGGCCTCCTTCAGGCTGCCCAGCAGCTGCGCATAGACCGGCAGCAGCGCATCCAGCAGGTCCAGCGCGGGGCTGCCGTCCACGGTCTTGGACAGCAGCAGGAAGCTCACCGGGCCCAACAGCACCGGTCGCGTTTCGATGCCCAGCGCTTTTGCTTCGCGGTATTCGGCCAGCGGTTTGTCGCCACGCAGCGCGAAGCCCTGGCCGGCCTGCAGTTCGGGCACCAGATAGTGGTAGTTGGTGTCGAACCACTTGGTCATTTCCAGCGCGTGCAGGTCATAGCCGTCGCGCTGCACACCCCGGGCCAGCGCGAAGTAGCCGGCCAACGGGTCGGCATCGGCCAGGACGCGGTAGCGGGCCGGGATCGCATCGACCAGGAAGGCGGTGTCCAGCACCTGGTCGTAGAAACTGAAGTCGTTGCTCGGCGGCACATCGACGCCGGCCTCGCGCTGCAGCGTCCAGTGGCGTGCGCGCAGGCCGCGGGCGGTGTCCTGCAGCGACGCTGCGCTGCTCTCTCCGGCCCAGAAGGCTTCCAGTGCGCGCTTGAGTTCGCGCTTGGCGCCGATGCGGGGAAACCCCAGGTTGGTAACAGTGGTCATGGAACGTGTCCTCATTGCATAGCGGCATTGAGGAACGAAGGAACCGCGCGCCGGCCACGCCATTGCTGCCGTGTCCGCCCCGCCAGCGACCTTCGCCCCCGCGGGCGAACCGGATGCCACGAAGCGGACGCACGGGGGCAGCGCCACGCGGACGGCATGGCGGCAGGCCCCGGCAACCTCCCCGCGGACGTTCCAGGTCGAATCAGGGGACGGTCATGTCCCCCGGCCGGGGCCGGTATTCGGGCTGATGGACACGGGCGCGGGCGCCCACCTAGTACCTGCCGCTTCCCAGGCGATGGTGCCCAGTGCTGTTGGCAGGATTCGTTTCCATTCACCGCTGCGGGGCAGCTCCGGAATGGGCGCGCGAGGCGCCTTCACCGGATTCCCGTTTAAACCCATCCCTTCATCTGCATGAAGCGATGGATACCTTCGGCGAGCACACGTTAGGCCGAAGGCGGCCGATGGTCAAGGGGGAAGGGCGCTGGCGGGAATCCTCGCTGGCGCCAGGTGGCGCTATGGCATCGCCAGGGGGGATTGACCCGCTGCAGCCGGGGACCGGCCTGGTGTTTGAGGCGGACCGCTGCCGGCCAGGTGGCGATCTGCCGGGCTGGATGTGGCTGGTCCGTTCCGGATGTGTCGGGTCCGGCAGTCGGCGCGGCCGAACCGGAAAAGCCGTTCCGTGCCGCACTTCTCAGGCCCTGAGAAGGCCTCGGGGGATACTGTCGCTATCAGCCCATCCGGGTGCCGGCCGCGTCCGGTACCGGCACGGGGCGCGTGCGGATCGGCCGCGCGCAGGCGGCGGCGAGGAGGGCAGCGTGGCGGACAAGTACTGCGATCTGGTCATGAAAGGCGGCATCACCAGCGGCATCGTGTATCCCAATGCGGTGCTGTCGCTGGCCCGCCAGTACCGCTTCAAGAACATCGGCGGCACCTCGGCCGGCGCCATCGCCGCAGCGGTGGCGGCGGCGGCCGCGCTGGGCGACCGCCGCCGCCACGCCGGCGAGGTGGTGGCCGACGAGGTCGGTTTCCCCGGCCTGGCCGCCGTGTCGGCGCAACTGTCCACGCGGGGTTTCATCTACCGCCTGTTCCAGCCGGCGCACGGCGCGCGCACCGCCTACCGGCTGCTGGTGATGCTGACCGGCAAGTCCAGCCTGCCGCGCAAGGCCGCCTGCCTGCTGGCGGCGGTGTTCGCCATCGCGCCGCTGGAACTGCTGGCATCGTTGCTGGTGCTGCTGGGCATCGGTTGGCTGGCCGCGGGCAGCGATGGCATCTGGGCCACGCTGCTGCCGTCGCTGCTGTGTGCCTATGGAGCCGGCGTGCTGGCGTCGGCGCTGCGCGTGGCACGGGTGGCGCGGCGCAACCTGCTGGGCCTGTGCAGCGGCGCCACCCAGGCCGACAGCAGCACCCCGGCCCTCACCGACTGGCTGCATGCCCGCCTGCAGGCACTGGCCGGCATGCCGTTGGACCAGCCGTTGACCTTCGGCGACCTGCACCACGCGCCGCGTTATGACGGTGAACCGATTGGCGCGCAGGCGATCAGCCTGCAGATGATCACCACCTGCGTGTCGCACACCGAGCCGCGCACGTTGCCATTCAGCGCGGCGCATTTCTGGTTCGTACGCGAAGAGTTCGCGCAGCTGTTCCCGGCCAGCGTGGTCGACTGGCTGGTGGCGCATGCCGGTGCGCCCGAGCAGGTTGACGGGCGCACCTATTACCGCCTGGTCGATGGCGAACAGCTGCCGGTGCTGGTGGCTACCCGCATGAGCCTGAGCTTTCCGCTGCTGATCAGCGCGGTGCCGTTGCACGAACCGGCGCGCCGCGAACGCCGCTGCGAGCCGCAGGCCGACACCGCCCCGCCGCGCGACAACAGCAACGTCGCCGACAGCATGGAAGGGCTGACCAGCGGCGGGCAGGACCGCAGCCCGGTGATCACCGCGTTCCGGGTGTGCTGGTTCTCCGATGGCGGTATCAGCAGCAACTTCCCGATCCACCTGTTCGATGCGGCGCTGCCGCGCTGGCCCACCTTCGGCATCAACCTGGTCTACCCGCGCCACGCCGATGCGGTCAGCATGCTGGCTGAAGGCACGGCCCAGGCGCAGATCGACCACGCGGTGTTCCTGCCCACCGAAAACCGCCAGGGCTGGCAGCGCAGCTACCAGTCCATCGCCCGGCCGCTGGCGGCAGCGGAAATGTCCGGCTTCCTGTTTTCGATCGTGTCGACCATGCAGAACTGGCGCGATGTGCTGCAGGCGCGCGCGCCCGGCTACCGTGACCGCATCGTGCACGTGTCGCTGCAGGGCGACGAGGGCGGCATGAACCTGGACATGCCGCAGGAGGTGCTCGGCCGCATCGCCGCCAAGGGCAGCCTGGCCGGCGAGCGCTTCTGCGATTTTTCCTTCCAGAACCACTTCTGGATCCGCTGGCGCAACCTGGCCTCGGCCTACCAGCGCTACACGCTGGAAATCGCGCGCACCGATGATCCCGCGCAGCGGGTGGCGGCCTGGGCCGATGCGTACCAGAGCGTGGCCAGCGGACAACCGCCGGCACCCTCGTACCGGTTGAGTTCGGAAGAGAAGCGCCGTGCATCGCAGCAGCTGTGGCGGCTGATGGTCGAGCAGGGCCAGGCCTGGGAAGACCTCGGCCCGGACCTCACCGACGGTGCACCGCGCCCGCTGCCGCAGATGAAGGTCACCCCGATTTACTGAGGATTACCCGCGTCCGGGCAACTGCGGGAACGCGCGCTGCATACAGTCCTCGCGTGGGCAGACCCGGCAGCCCGGGCCGATCGACACCGAGTTGCCGGGGCTCTGGATGTCCAGCCCGCGCGAATAGATCAGGCGTTCGGCGTGTTGCAGGTCGCAGCCCAGCGCGACGGCGAAGGTCTTGCGCGGCTGGCCATGCCCGACCGGCCCGCTGCTGACCTGCCGCGCCAGCCAGAAATGGCGACGGCCATCGGGCATCCGCGCGGTCTGGGTCAGCACCCGCCCGGGCTGGTTGAAGGCCTCGTAGACGATCCACAGCGGGCAGGAGCCGCCCACCTGCGAGAAGTGGAAATCGGTGGCCGAGTGGCGTTTGGATACGTTGCCGGCGCGGTCCACCCGGATGAAGAAGAACGGCAGCCCCGGCGCACTGCGCCGCGCCAGCGTGCTCAGGCGATGGCAGACCGCCTCGAAGCCCACCCCGAACCGGTGCGCCAGCGCATCGATGTCGTAGGCACTGTGCTCGGCCGCGCGCAGGAACTGCGCATACGGCATCACCAGCGCACCGGCGAAATAGTTGGACATGCCGATCCGCGCCTGGGCGATCTGCTCGGCCTGGCCGAAGCCGGCGCGCGCGATCACCGCATCGATCTGCGCCGCATAGCCCAGCAGGGCCAGCTCGGCGGCCATCTGGAACGCCTGCTGGCCCGGCTCCAGGTAGTCGGGCAGCCACAGTGTGCGGCTGCCGCCGTCGTACACGCGCTTTTCGCGCCCGGCCTGCAGCGGTGCCACTTCCACCAGCACGCCATGGCGGTCGGCCAGCAATTGGCGCAGGCGCGGCGCCACGTGCCCGGCCACCAGCCCCCATTCGCCGAACAGCTGCTCGGCCAGGTCGTCCAGTTCGGGGATGTGGTTGTGCATGCGGTTGAAGAAGTCGCGCACCTGGTCGCCGGCCGGCAGCGCCTGCCCGGCATGCACGTCGCCCAGCTGGAATTCCAGCGCGGCGGCGTGCTCGCGCAGCATCAGGTGGCGGCGGTGCAGGTCCAGCAGGGCGCGGCTGACCTGCGGCAGGTTGCCGGCCATGGCACGCAGTTCGGTGCTGCTGACCTCGGCCAGGCCCAGGTCGCGCAGGGTCTCGCCCAGCGCTTCCTGCAGCGCCGCGGGCTCATCCACGTCGAACAGCCCTGAAACGTCGCCCAATACCTCGCGCAACCGCGCCTGCACCGCCGGGGTCAGGGGGCGCTTGTTACGCTCGATCTGGTTCAGGTAGCTGGCCGACAGACCCAGCGCCCGCGCCAGTTGAGCCTGGCCATAGCCGCGCTGCTCGCGCAGTTTGAGCAGGCGCAGGCCAAGTTGGCGGTGGGGGCTGGCTTCGTTCACAAAATTCACAAGAATCGTTGCGGGCGTTGGCCAGATTAAGCGCATACAGCCCGGAAATCGAGGTTGGCAGTGTGAATAATGCGAACAACTTTCGTACCCGCCGGGATTCCCATGACTGTTGCAGCGCCCCGTATCCGCATGTTGATCGATGGCCAGTTCATCGAATCGGCCAGCTCGCATTGGCAGAACGTGGTCAATCCGGCCACCCAGGACGTCCTGGCCCAGGTCCCGTTCGCCACCCCTAGCGAAGTCGACGCCGCCGTGGCTGCGGCCAAGGAAGCCTTCAAGACCTGGCGCAAGACCCCCATCGGTACCCGCGCGCGCATCTTCCTGAAGTACCAGCAGCTGATCCGCGAGCACATGAGCGAGCTGGCCCACATCCTCAGCGCCGAGCAGGGCAAGACCGTGCCGGATGCCGAAGGCGATGTGTTCCGCGGCCTGGAAGTGGTCGAGCACGCTGCGGCGATCGGCAACCTGCAGCTCGGTGAGCTGGCCAACAACGTGGCCAACGGCGTGGACACCTATACCCTGCTGCAGCCGCTGGGCGTCTGCGCGGGCATCACCCCGTTCAACTTCCCGGCGATGATTCCGCTGTGGATGTTCCCGATGGCCATCGCCACCGGCAACACCTTCATCCTCAAGCCGTCCGAACAGGACCCGATGGTGACCATGCGCCTGGTCGAACTGGCGCTGGAAGCCGGCATCCCCAAGGGCGTGCTGAATGTCGTCCACGGTGGCGAAGACGTGGTCAACGCGATCTGCGACCACCCGGATATCAAGGCGGTTTCCTTCGTGGGTTCCACCCGCGTCGGCACGCATGTGTACAACCGCGCCTCGCTGGCCGGCAAGCGCGTGCAGTGCATGATGGGCGCCAAGAACCATGCCGTGGTGCTGCCTGACGCCAACAAGGAACAGAGCCTCAACGCGATGGTCGGTGCCGCCTTCGGCGCGGCCGGCCAGCGCTGCATGGCCGCCTCCACCCTGGTGCTGGTCGGCGAAGCGCGCCAGTGGGTGCCGGACCTGGTGGCCAAGGCCAAGACGCTCAAGGTCAGCGGTGGCAGCGTCGCCGGGACCGATGTCGGGCCGGTGATCTCCTGCGCCGCGCGTGAGCGTGTCGAGGGCCTGATCGCCTCGGGCGTGGAGCAGGGTGCCAAGCTGGTGCTGGACGGCCGCAACCCGCAGGTCGATGGTTTCGAGAAGGGCAACTTCGTCGGCCCGACCATCTTCGCCGGCGTGAAGCCGGGCATGCGCGTGTACGACGAAGAAATCTTCGGGCCGGTGCTGGTGATCCTGGAAGCGGACACGCTGGAAGACGCCATCGAACTGATCAACGCCAACCCCAATGGCAACGGCACCGCGCTGTTCACCCAGTCCGGCGCGGCCGCGCGCAAGTTCCAGGAAGACATCGACGTCGGCCAGGTCGGCATCAACGTGCCGATCCCGGTGCCGGTGCCGCTGTTCTCCTTCACCGGTTCGCGCGCTTCCAAGCTCGGCGACCTGGGCCCGTACGGCAAGCAGGTGGTGATGTTCTACACCCAGACCAAGACGATCACCTCGCGCTGGTTCGATGACGAGACGCTGGGTCATGGCGTCAACACCACCATCAGCCTGAAGTAAGCAACAACGGAGTTCGACCATGAGCCACTCGATGACGACGGAACTGGAAGAAGCACAGCAGGCCTATAGAGAGGCTGCGCGCGACTTCGCCCAGGCCGAACTGGCGCCGCACGCCGCGCGATGGGATGCGGAGGGCATCTTTCCGCGCGAGGCGATCGCCAAGGCCGGGGAACTGGGGTTCTGTGGCCTGTACATGGACCCGGAAGTTGGCGGCAGCGGGCTGAGCCGTCTGGACGCCGCCGTCGTCATCGAGGAACTCGCCAATGTGGATCCGTCCACGGCGGCCTATGTCAGCATCCACAACATGGCCTCGTGGATGGTGGCCAAGTGGGGCCAGGAGAGCCTGCGTGCCGAGTGGGGCGCAGACCTTGCCGCCGGCACCAAGCTGGCCTCGTACTGCCTGACCGAGCCGGGTGCCGGCTCGGATGCGGCCTCGCTGAAGACCAGCGCGGTGCGCGACGGCGACCATTACGTGCTCAACGGCTCCAAGGCCTTCATCTCCGGCGCCGGTGCCACCGAACTGCTGGTGGTGATGGCCCGCACCGGCGGTGCCGGCGCGGGCGGGATCAGCGCGATCGCGGTGCCGGCCGACCTGCCCGGCATCAGCTACGGGCGCAAGGAAGAGAAGATGGGCTGGAACAGCCAGCCCACCCGCGGCATCACCTTCGAAAACGTGCGCGTGCCGGTCAGCCATCTGCTCGGCGAGGAAGGCGGCGGCTTCAAGCTGGCCATGAAGGGCCTGGACGGCGGCCGCATCAACATCGCCGCCTGCTCGCTGGGGGCGGCCCAGGGCGCGCTGGATGCCGCACGCCGTTACATGGGCGAGCGCCGCCAGTTCGGCAAGGCGCTGGCCGAGTTCCAGGCGCTGCAGTTCAAGCTGGCCGACATGGCCACCCAGCTGGTCGCCGCCCGGCTGATGGTGCACACCGCCGCGCGCAAGCTCGACGCCGGCGCCGGCGATGCCAACGTGTGGTGCGCGATGGCCAAGCGCTTCGCCACCGACGCCGGGTTCACCATCTGCAACGAGGCCCTGCAGATCCACGGCGGCTACGGCTACATCCGCGAATACCCGATCGAACGCCTGCTGCGCGATTCGCGCGTACACCAGATCCTGGAAGGCACCAACGAAATCATGCGGGTGATCGTGGCCCGCCACCTGCTCAACACCGAAGAGGAACTGCGATGATGGATTGGCGCCAGCATGATCATGTCGGCCTGAAGGTCGAGGCCGACGGCCACGTTGCGGTCATCACCCTCAACAACCCGCCGGCGCATACCTGGACCGTGCACAGCCTGTCGGCGCTGCGCGACCTGGTCGGCACGCTCAACGCAGACCGAGATATCTACGCGCTGGTGATCACCGGCGACGGCGAGAAGTTCTTCTCGGCCGGCGCCGACCTCAAGCAGTTCGCGTCCGGCGACAAGGCGGCCGCACGCATCGCTGCGCGTCGCTTCGGTGAGGCCTTTGAAGCGCTGTCCGGCTTCCGCGGCGTCTCCATCGCGGCGATCAACGGCTACGCGATGGGCGGTGGCCTGGAGTGCGCGCTGGCCTGCGACCTGCGCATCATCGAAGAACACGCCCAGGTGGCGCTGCCGGAGGCCACCGTCGGCCTGCTGCCGTGCGCCGGCGGTACCCAGAACCTGCAGCGCCTGGTCGGCGAAGGCTGGGCCAAGCGCATGATCCTGCTCGGCGAGCGCATCGATGCGGACACCGCGCTGCGTATCGGCCTGGTCGAAGAGAAGGTTGGGAAGGGTGAAGCCAAGGCCCTGGCACTGGCATGGGCGCACAAGGCCGGCAAGCAGAGCCCGACCAGCATCGCCGCCTGCAAGACCCTGGTGCAGGCCACCCGCAGCGGCACCCACGCCGCTGCCCTGGTCGCCGAGCGCGAGGCCTTCGTCGATCTGTTCGACAGCGCCGACCAGGCCGAGGGCGTGAACGCCTTCCTGGAAAAGCGCGCTGCACAGTGGAAGAACGCATGAGTACCGCCGCCGCCAACGACGAGGCGCCGGTGCTGTTCGAAGAGCGCCAGGCCGGCAACGGCACGCGCATCGGCATCGCCACGCTCAACGCAGCGCGCACCCTCAACGGGTTTTCGCTGCCGATGGCGCATCTGCTGCGCGCGCGGCTGGACGCCTGGGCCAACGATGACGGCATCGCGCTGGTGGTGCTGCAGGGCGCGGGCGAAAAAGCCTTCTGCGCCGGCGGCGACCTGCACAGCCTGTACCGCAGCATGGTCGACTATCGCGACGGTCAGAAGGCCGACATCCGCGACAACGCCTACGCCGCCGAATTCTTCGATGTGGAATACCGCGTCGACTACGCCATCCACACCTATCCCAAGCCGATCCTGTGCTGGGGCCATGGCATCGTCATGGGCGGTGGCATCGGTCTGATGTCCGGCGCCAGCCACCGTGTGGTCAGTGAGCGTTCCAAGCTGGCGTTCCCCGAGATCACCGTCGGCCTGTTCCCCGATGTGGGCGGCAGCTGGCTGCTGCCGCGCGTGCCCGGCAAGGGCGGCCTGTTCCTGGCCCTGACCGGCGCCCCGCTCAATGCCGGCGATGCGATCTATGCCGGCCTGGCCGACATCCATATCGCCGAGGCGCAGCGCCAGGCCGTGTTCAACGCCCTGGCGGACGTGCACTGGAGCCGCGAGGCCAAGCGCAACCACGAACAACTGACCGCGCTGCTGCAGCAGCACGCCAGCGACGCGGCAACCGGCCCGTTGCTGCGCAATGCCGCCGCCGTTGATGCGCTGTGCGCCGGCGACGACCTCGGCGCGATCGTCGATGCGATCCTTGCCCTGGAGACGGACGACGCCTGGCTGACCAACGCGAAAACCACGCTTGCTGCCGGTGCGCCGGGGTCGGCGCGGCTCGCGTTCGAGCTGCAGCGCCTGGCCGAGGGTGCCTCGTTGGCGCAGGTCTATCGCATCGAATACATCGCAGCGCTCCACGCGGCGGCCCATGGCGATTTCGCCGAAGGCATCCGCGCGCTGCTGATCGACAAGGACCGCAACCCACAGTGGCAGCCGCGCACGCTGGCCGAGGCCACCGCGCAGTGGGCCCAGACCTTCTTCGTATCGCCCTGGTCCGACGCCGCGCATCCGCTCGCCGACCTCGGTGCCACCGTCCCTGAAAGGAGCCACGCATGAGCCGTATTGCATTCATCGGGTTGGGCAACATGGGTGGCCCGATGGCCGCCAACCTGGCCAAGGCCGGCCACGCCGTCCGCGTGTTCGATCTGGTGCCTGCCGCCGTGCAGGCCGCCGTCGATGCCGGCGCGACCGCTGCCACCTCGGCAGTGGATACTCTGACCGACGCCGAGATCGTCATTTCGATGCTGCCGGCCAGCCGCCACGTCGAAGGCGTCTACCTGGGCGATGACGGCCTGCTGGCCGACATTCCCGGCGGCGCGCTGGTGATCGACTGCAGCACCATTGCCCCGGCCACCGCACGCAAGGTATCCGAAGCGGCGGCCGCGCGCGGCCTGCAGATGCTCGATGCACCGGTCTCCGGCGGCACCGCCGGTGCCCAGGCCGGTACCCTGACTTTCATCGTCGGCGGCGAAGCCGACGCGCTCGAACGCGCCCGCCCGCTGTTGCAGGCGATGGGCAAGAACATCTTCCATGTCGGCGCCAGCGGTGCCGGCCAGGTGGCCAAGTTGTGCAACAACATGGCGCTGGGCGTGATCATGGCCGTCACCGGCGAAGCGATCGCGCTGGGCGTGGCGCACGGGCTGGACCCGAAAGTGCTGTCGCAGATGATGGCGGTCAGCACCGGCCGCAGCTGGGCCACCGAAGTGTGCAACCCGTGGCCGGGCGTGCTGGAAAATGCCCCGGCCTCGCGCGGCTACAGCGGCGGTTTCGGCAGCGACCTGATGCTCAAGGACATGGGCCTGGCGGTGGAGGCGGCGATGAGCGTGGGCGCTTCGATCCCGCTGGGCGAACTGGCGCGCAACCTGTATTCGATGAACCACCAGGCCGGTCGCGGCAAGCTGGATTTCTCCAGCGTGGTGCAGTTGATCACGCACGACAATTAAGGGCGGCAATCGCACAGCGGTTGCCCACCGGTAGGCAACGACCGTTGGTCGTTGCACCGGGTAAACCAGACGCATCCCTGGGCACCGGCCCGGGGATCCACCGCGGTGGGATGGGCGGTTGCCAGGCGGCCAAGCCAGGCAGCCGCCCATTTTTTTTGTTACCGGTAGGTGCCGACCGTTGGTCGGCACGGCTGCCGCATCAGGCAACCGTCAACGTCACATCGATGTTGCCACGGGTGGCGTTGGAGTACGGGCACACGATGTGCGCCTTCTGCACCAGTTCTTCGACCTGCTCGCGCGGCAGGCCCGGCACGCTGATCTCCAGCGCCACTTCGATGCCGAACCCGGTCGGGATCTGGCCGATGCCGACCTTGCCGGTGATCGTCGTCTCGGCCGGCAGCGCGACCTTGGCCTGGCCGGCCACGAACTTCAGCGCGCCCAGGAAGCAGGCCGAGTAGCCGGCGGCGAACAGCTGTTCGGGGTTGGTGCCCGGGCCGCCGGCACCGCCCAGCTCGCGCGGGGTGGACAGCTGCACGTCCAGCACCTTGTCGGAGGAGGTGGCGTGGCCTTCACGGCCGCCGGTGGCGGTGGCAGTGGCGGTGTACAGAACCTTTTCGATGGACATGGGAGTCTCCTGCGGAGTGAAAGGGGTGGGCCAGATGGCAGGTGTACTTTGACCTGTCCGGCGCGGCTTTGGGTTACATTTCGTCTATCAAACTTGATCAAGAGTCTGAAATGGTCGATCGTCTCCAAGCCCTGCTGGGCCGTTTCGCGGTCACCGCGGAGGTCTTCCATGCCGGGCCGCTGTGCGGCATCAACGATCTGGCCGCCGATGGCGAGCGCGGCCAGCTGCACCTGATCGGCGCCGGCCAGGTCCGCGTTGAACACGCCGACGGCCAGGTGCTGGAGATCACCCGGCCCAGTGTGCTGCTGTACCCGCGCCCGCTGGCCCATCGCTTCGTCACCGACCCGCAGCGCGGCGCCGACTTCGCCTGCGCCCACCTGCAGTTCGAAGGCGCGGGCAACAACCCGGTTGCCGCCGCGTTGCCACCGGTGGTCTGCCTGCCGCTGGACACCCTGCCCGGTGGCCAGCCGGTGCTGTCGCTGCTGTTCGAGGAAGCCTTCGCACAGCGCTGCGGCCGCCAGGCCCTGCTCGACCGATTGTTCGAAGTGGTGCTGATCCAGATCCTGCGCGCGCTGATGGAAAGCGGCCAGATCCGGGTCGGCCTGCTCGCCGGCATGGCCCATCCGCGCCTGCGCCACGCGCTGGTGGCCATGCACGAGGCCCCGGCCGACGAGTGGACCCTGGAGTCGCTGGCCCAGCGCGCCGGCATGTCGCGCAGCGCGTTTGCCGACAGTTTCCGCGACACCATCGGCAGCACCCCCGGCCACTACCTGCAGGGCTGGCGCACCCGCCTGGTGCAGCAGGCGCTGCGCCGCGGCCACCCGCTCAAGCGCATCGCCATCGACGTCGGCTACGGCAGCGAGGCCGCGCTGTCGCGCGCGTTCAAGGCGCAGACCGGGCAGTCGCCGCGGCAGTGGAAGCAGGCGGCAGGCACGGCAGTGGCGGCCGCGTCCTGAGCGGGACGCTCAGATCGCCCACTCCCGATCCGTGGTGAACATGATGGTCAGCCAGCGGTCGGTCGACTCCTCGCCCAGCGCCTGGCCGATCTCATCGCGCAGGCGGTCCCATTCGAGCAGCGCGCGTGGCCGGTCATCGGCGCGCACCACGAAGAACAGCTCGATCTGTTCGCCACGCCCGACCTTGGCCACGTAGCTGCGGTATTCGAGGAAACCGTGTTTGGCCACGATCTCGCGCGCCACCGCATCCACGTGTGCCTGCAGGTCCGCCGGGGTGATCAGCAGGATGTCCGACAACGCCTGGCGCACGGTACCGAGCGGGGCGACCACCACGAACAGGCACACCAGCAGCAGGATCGCCGGATCGATGTATGGCACCAGCCACGCCCAGGCCGTACCGCCCAGCGCCCAGCCGCCGACGAAGGCGACCAGGTAGGCGGCCGACATGCTGGCGGCCACCACCCAGTTCTTCGCATCCAGCGCGATGAATTCCGAACCGATCGCGCGGTTGGCGTGGCGCACGAACAGCGCCAGCCCGGTTTCGGCGACGATCGACAGCGCCGCGAACACGATCGCAGGCCCCAACGCGATCTGGCGCCCGCCGGACATCAGCGCGTCCACCGCGTTGACCCCGGCATACAGCGCCGCGCCGATCATCAGGCTGCCACTGACCCCCAGCACGATCGGCTCCAGGTGCCAGAAGCCCATGGTGAAGCGCTGGTTCAAGCGCGACTGCAGCGCCTCCACCTGGGTGGACTGGCTGATCAGCCGCACCACCAGCAGCGACAGCCAGGTCATCACCACATCGATCAGGCCGTAGATGCCATCGAAGATGATCAGCGACGAATTGGCCAGCAAACCGAACCCCACCGCCGCGGCGGCCATCGCCAGCGAAGCGGCGATCGACAGGCGCAGGACGCCTTGTTCGGTGGTGGGGTCGAAACGGGCGGGCCGGGTACTGCGCATGGGGTGGCCGAAGCGGGCGGGAGGCCTATTGTGGCCCGGCAGCGCCGGCAGGGGGCGGCCGCTGCCGGCCCGGATCGACGCCGATACTGGCCCTGGCATCGCGGTTGCGTAACGATCCGCTGCGCAGAATGGACATACGACAGTGACAATGGGGCCGGCGATGCTGGCCACCGGCAAGGAGAAGCGAGCAATGCAAGCAACCAACGGACCGTCGGCATTCCACCGCACCCTGGCCGGCCCGGGCCGCGGCTGGGCAGTCCTGGCCCTGAGCCTGGCCCTGGCCGCCTGCCAGGCACCGGAGGCAGCGCCGGCCACCCAGGCCGGCACCACCGCACCGGTAGCGCCTGCCGCCACGGCGGCGCCCGCTGCCGCAACCGTGCCGGCCGCGCCCGCCACCACCAGCGCCGATGCAGATGCCGCCACGGCCGACGCCGACCTGCCGGCGCCGCTCCCCGATGATTCCTACCGCAACGCCACGCTGCGCCCGGAGTACAGCGCCTGCGTGAGTGCCACCGGCGGCGTCACCCCGGCCCTGCAGGCCTGCGGCGATGAAGAGTTCGCCTATCAGCAGGGCCGCCTGCGCACCGCCTTCGCCAAGATCGTGGCCGGCCCCGATGGCAAGGCCAAGGATGCGCTGATGGACGAGCAGGCCGCCTATATGGACGACACCGACCGCTACTGCAGCTGGAACCCGGAAGAGGAAGGCCAGGGCCAGATGCTGGATGCGCAGTCGTGCCGGATCAACCGCACCGCCAACCGGGCCGACCAGTTGCAGGCCCTTTCCTCGAAGTAGCCTCCCTGCAAAGGAGCGTCGGCAATGGATGTGGTCACCCAGGCAAGACAGAAGATGGACAGCTGGCACCGCGGCCAGACCTCGGCGCATTACGAAACCGGCGACCGCGGCCCCGGCCACGTCTCCACCGGGCGGGGCGATCATGGTGGCGTGTCGTACGGCAGCTACCAGTACGCCACCAACGTGGGCGGCGCGGCCGAGTATGTCGCCCGTTCGCGCTACGGCAGCCAGTTCGCCGGGCTGCAGCCCGGGACGCCGGCCTTCACCGAACGCTGGAAGGAAGTGGCCGCGGCCGACCCTGCCGGCTTTGCCCGGGACCAGCACGACTTCATCCAGCACAAGTACTACGACGTCCAGCTCGGTCGCCTCAAGGACGCCGGCGTGGACCTTTCCGGCCGCGGCCCGGCCGTACAGGACGCGCTGTGGAGCACCTCGGTGCAGTACCGCGGACTCACCCGTTCGGTATTCCAGAAGGGGCTGGCCGAGGCCTACGGGGAGAACTACAGCCTGGCCGGCCTGAGCGACGAGCAGATCGTGCGCGCCGTGCAGGATTACAAGCACGCCAACGTGCAGCGGCATTTCCAGAGTTCGCCGACGCAATGGGATGCGCTGCGCGACCGCGCCCTCGACGAGAAGGGCGACCTGGTCGCGCTGGCGCGCTATGACCAGGTCAACCGCGACCCGCAGCGCTACCAGGGCCAGGATTACCAGCAGGCGTTCGGCGAACCGGCACCGCAGCGATCGGCACGCCGGCCCGGCGCTGCGCCGATGGCCGACGGCATGCTGGTGGCCGGCGAGCGCGGCGAAGAAGTCGGCGCGCTGCAGGCCAAATTGATCGCGGCCGGCTATACCGGCAGGGAGGGCCAGCCGTTGGCCGCCGACAGGCACTTTGGCCAGAACACCGAACACGCGGTACGTGAGTTCCAGCGGGCGCAGGGGCTGACGGTGGACGGCAAGGCCGGCAGCGATACCCTGGCGGCGCTGGACACGGTGGCGCGCCAGCCGGCGGCCGTACAACCGGCGGCAGCGGCGCCAACGGCCCGCGGGCCGGGTGGCACCGCGCAGGCCCCGGTCGCCGCCGCCGCTGCAGCGGCCGCACCCGGTGGCGAACGCATCACCCTGGTGGAGCCGTTCGGCAACCACACCTCCAACCGGGTCATCGCCCATGGCATCTCGGGTGAGCAGGCCTACCGCGACCTGAAGATCCATCACCCCAACACCAACCGCGAGGCCGAGCGCACCGGCGATGCCAGCAAGGCCGACCGGCCCTCGCAGATGGTCGAAGGCAGCCTGGAGACCGTCCGCGAACGCGGCGACCGCAACGGCATTCCACTGGTCCACAAGGACCTGATCCTGACCGACCCGGACGGCGCCCGCCGGGTGATGATTCCCAACCCGGTGGCCGGCTACGTCCAGGTCAACGCGGACCAGTGGAACTCCATCAGCATCTGGAGCCATCCAGCCGGCGATCCACAGCGGGAACTGGTCGGCCAGGTGCTGCACGGCGCCCGCGCCACCACGCCGTACAAGACCGGCGATTTCGTCGAATACGGCGCACCGCTGATCCGCCAGTCCGACGCCGGTACGCCCGGTGCGGTACATGCGCATATCGAACTGGAGCCGGAGCAGTTCCGCCGCTACCTGGGCGACGTGCTCAACGACCGCATCACCCTGGGTGGCCGGGTCAACGCGCAGGGGCCGCAGACGCCGATGTCCGATGGCGTGCTGATCCAGGGCGAGCGCGGTGACCAGGTCAGGGCGCTGCAGGGAAAACTGTCGGCACTGGGCTACCAGGCGCCCGATGGCAGGCCGCTGGCTGCCGATGGCATCTACGGCAGGGACACCGTGGCCGCGGTCCGGCAGTTCCAGGCCAACAACGGCCTGGAGGTGGATGGCAAGGCCGGCGGCAGGACCCTGGCGCGCGCCGACGACCCGGCGGCAGCGAGGGCCCAGCCCGCCGCGCCGGCACGTACCGAGCCGGCACCACCGCTGCCGGCCACGGCGCCCAGCATGCGCGACCCCGCCCATCCCGAGCACGCCCGCTTCGGCCAGGCCCTGGAGAAACTGCAGGCGCTGGAACAGCAGCGCGCGCACGGCGGCCTGGCGCCGTTGTTCGCCACCCCCGAACAGACCGAGCGCGCCGCCGGCCAGCTTGCCTACGAAAGCAAGGTGGCCGGCATGCGCCAGATCGACAACGTGGTCGCCCGGCCCGATGGCAGCGGCCTGTTCGCGGTGCAGGGCGCGGTGAACGACCCGGCCTCGCAGCGCATCTTCGTCGACCGCAACCAGGCGCTGTCGCAATCGCTGGAGGCCAGCAGCCGCCAGCTGCAGGATCTGGACAAGCAGTTCAATCCGCAGGCGCAGGAACAGGAGCAGGCCCGGGCGCGCGGGCTGTGAGCGCACGGGCGGGGCGATTGGCCCCGCCCGCTGCTCCGTTCAGACGGCGGGTGTAAACTATTGATCTCACTGGCAATGCCAGTCTTCCGCGATCTGCTGCCCGATGACGTCCGCCGCCGCCCGTTACACCGCCTCCCTGCGCCTGTCCGTCGCCCCGATGATGGACTGGACCGACCGCCATTGCCGGTACTTCCACCGGCTGCTGGCACCGGGTGCGCGGCTGTATACCGAGATGGTGCACGCCAATGCGGTGATCCAGGGCGACCGCGAGCGCCTGCTGGGTTTTGATCGCAGCGAACAGCCGCTGGCCCTGCAGCTGGGCGGCAGCGACCCGGCCCTGCTCGCGCAGGCCGCGCGGATCGCCCAGGACTGGGGCTATGACGAGGTCAACCTCAACTGCGGCTGCCCCTCCGACCGGGTCCAGGCCGGGCGCTTCGGTGCCTGCCTGATGCGCGAACCGGCCCTGGTGGCCGAGTGCGTGGCGGCCATGGTCGGGGCGGTTGAGATCCCGGTCACAGTGAAGTGCCGGCTGGGCGTGGATGAAGACAACAGCTACGAAAACTTCCTGAACTTCGTCGATCAATCGGCCAACGCCGGCAGTGCGATGTTCATCGTGCACGCCCGCAACGCCTGGTTGAAGGGGCTGTCGCCGAAGGAAAACCGCGAGGTGCCGCCGCTGCGCTACGAGTGGGCTCGCCAGCTCAAGGCCGATCGCCCGCAGCTGCAGGTCGTGCTCAATGGCGGCCTGGTCACGGTCGAGGCCGCCCAGGCGCAGCTGCCGGCGCTGGATGGGGTGATGCTGGGCCGGGCGGCCTACCACGACCCCTACCTGCTGCACCGGCTGGAGGCCGCCCAGACCGGCGCGGCGCTGCTGCCGCGCGAGGCCTTGCTGCGCGCCATGCGCCCCTACATCGACGAGCAGCTCGGCCGCGGCCTGGCGCTGAAACACATCACCCGCCACCTGCTGGGCCTGTTCCACGGCCAGCCCGGCGGCCGCGCGTTCCGCCAGGTGCTCAGCGAGGGCGCGCACCGCGCAGGGGCCGACTGGACCCTGATCGAGCAGGCGCTGGCGGTGACCCGCGCCCAGGCCGAACGGGTCGCAGCGTGAACGGCATCACCCTGCTGACTTGACAAGCAGCACGCTATAGCCGCCAATGTTCACTTAGATGAACGGCATCGGGAGGCAGGCGGAAAAGTTCAGACCGGATTCACTGCGTAAAACCAAGAATTCGCTAAAGATTCGTAAAGTGCCGGCCTCGGCGGGCAGTTGTCGATTCACACATTTTGAACGTTTTGCCGCGCTCCGCTAGGATCAGACCGATGTTCTCCGTGACCTGCCACCGCCATGTTGTCGTCCTCGCCCTGCTGGCGACGGGCGCCGCTGCCGCCATCGGCAGTGTCGCGGCGCAGGAACCGCCGGAGCCGGCCCGTGCCGAGATGGTCCGGGCCGCGCGCGGTGCCCCGCAGGAGCGTTCGCTGTCCGATGCGGTGCGCCGCGTCCAGCGCACCACCGGCGGCCACATCCTGGGCGCCGAGCGGGTGCCGTTCGACGGGCGCGACATCAATCGGGTCAAGTACATGGACGACCGGGGCCGGGTCCGCTACATGGACGACGCCGCGCCATCGCGTTCACAGCCCCGCCCCCCGCGTTCGGATATGTCATCACTACGCGGCGATAACCCCTGAACGGGGATAGTTGTCCGCAGTCATCTGTTTGTCACCCACTGGCCCCGGCCATACCCAGGAAACTAGGGAGAGTTCATGCGTATCCTTCTGGTCGAAGACGAAGCCCCGCTGCGGGAAACACTGGCAGCCCGGCTCAAGCGCGAAGGCTTTGCCGTCGATGCCGCGCAGGACGGTGAGGAAGGTCTGTACATGGGCCGCGAAGTGCCGTTCGACGTCGGCATCATCGATCTGGGCCTGCCCAAGATGTCGGGCATGGAGCTGATCAAGGCGCTGCGCGACGAGGGCAAGAAATTCCCGGTGCTGATCCTCACTGCCCGCTCAAGCTGGCAGGACAAGGTCGAGGGCCTCAAGCAGGGCGCCGACGACTACCTGGTCAAGCCGTTCCATGTCGAAGAGCTGCTGGCCCGCGTCAATGCGCTGCTGCGCCGTGCCGCCGGCTGGAGCAAGCCGACCCTGGAATGCGGCCCGGTCGCGCTGGATCTGGCCGCGCAGACGGTCAGCGTCGCCGGCAGCAACGTGGACCTCACCAGCTACGAGTACAAAGTGCTCGAATACCTGATGATGCATGCCGGTGAACTGGTCTCCAAGGCCGATCTCACCGAGCACATCTACCAGCAGGATTTCGACCGCGACTCCAACGTGCTGGAAGTGTTCATCGGCCGCCTGCGCAAGAAGCTCGATGCCGACGGCGAACTCAAGCCGATCGAAACCGTGCGTGGCCGCGGCTATCGGTTCGCGATCCCGCGCAACGAGGGCTGAGCCGCTAAACCGGCGATTGAATGATGTCAGGCCGTCTGTGGTTCTTTAAACGCTGGCGGCCGCGCTCGCTGCAGGCGCGCCAGTTGCTGGCCGCCTCGGTGGGCCTGGTGGCGTTCCTGGCGATCGCAGGCTATGCGCTGGATGCGGCCTTTGCCGATACCGCGCGCGCCAACCTGCAGGAACGCCTGAAGAACTACGCCCGCGCCTATGCGGCCGGGATCGACTTCACCCGCGACCGCTCGCTGTACATCCGCGAGCAGCCGCCGGATCCGCGTTTCGACACGCCAGGCAGTGGCCTGTACCTGCAGGTGGTGATGCCGGAGGGCAAGGGCAATTCGTTGTCTGCCGAGGGCCCGATGCTGCCTACCGCCGGGCTGCTGGCCCCACGCCAGGAAGTGTTCGAAGGCCCGTTGCCGATGATCCAGATCGATGGCAGCCCAGGGGCGGTCTACCGCTACGGTTGGGGCCTGGTGTGGGACGCCGACGCCGACCCGGCCACCGAATTCCCGTACACCATCTACGTGATGGAAGACTCGCGCGCGCTGGGCGCGCAGCTGCGCGTGTTCCGCGGCCGGGTCTGGTTCTGGATGGGCGGCGCCGGCCTGATCCTGCTGATGCTGCAGACCGTGATCCTGCAGTGGAGCCTGCGCCCGATGCGGCGGGTGATCACCGAGTTGACCAAGGTCCAGCGCGGTGAAACCGAGCGCATGAGCGAGCGCCATCCGCGCGAGCTGGAACCGCTGACCGACAGCATCAATGCCTTCATCGAAAGCGAGCGCGAGAACCTGGAGCGCCAGCGCAACACCCTGGCCGACCTGGCGCACAGCCTGAAGACTCCGCTGGCGGTGCTGCGCACCCAGCTCGACAGCGGCGCGCACGACCAGGACCTGCGCGAGGAATTCGACGTGCAACTGCGGCGCATGAACAACCTGGTGTCCTACCAGCTGGCGCGCGCGGCCTCGTCGGGCCACAAGCTGTTCTCGGCGCCGTTGCCGATCGAGTCCAATGCCGAGGAAATCGTGCGCGGGCTGGAAAAGGTCTACGCCGGCAAGGGCGTGCTGTGCGAGTTCGACATCGATGCCGCCGCGCGCTTCCATGGCGAGCCCGGCGACCTGCAGGAACTGCTCGGCAACCTGCTGGAGAACGCCTTCAAGTGGGCCAACCGGCGCGTGCTGCTTACCGCCAGGCCGCTGCCGGCGCCGGGCGCGCGCCGCCCCGGGCTGGTGCTGTCGGTGGACGACGATGGCCCGGGCATCGCCCCGGAGGACATCGCCAAGGTGCTGCAGCGCGGTGTGCGCGGCGATGAGCGCGTACAGGGCCACGGCATCGGCCTGTCGATCGTGCAGGACCTGATCAAGGACTACCGCGGCGAACTGCAGGTCAAGCGTTCGCCCGAGCTGGGCGGGGCGCGCTTCGAAGTGCAGCTGCCGCCGGGGCCGTGACCACCGCGCGCATCGACCAACGGTCGATGCCTACCCGCCAGGCGCCGACGTCATCGACCCGCCGGATGTCGCCGCCATCCAACCGCCGGTCATCGACCCCATCTACCCGGTAGGTACCGACCGTTGGTCGGTACACGCGCTATCCGACCAACCCCGGCGGAGCCCCATAGAACCGGCGCAGATGCGCGGCCACCGTCGGCAGTTCCTGCTCGAGCAGGTCCGGTGCGGAGAAATGGTATTCGGTGGCCACCGCGAAGAACTCCTCCGGCGCCTCGGCCGCATACGGGTCGAGGCGTGTCGGCCGGCCGGCATCCACCTGTGCGCAGAATCCATCGTAGGCCGCCTGGAAATCGGCGGCCCATTGCTTCTGCCAGGTTCGCGGCAGCGGCGGGGTGCCGTCGATCGCCCCGTCCAGCGCGTCGATCTTGTGCGCCATCTCATGCACCGCCACGCAATAGCCGGCATGCGGGTCGGCGATGTCGGCCTGGATATCGGCCCAGGACAGGATCAACGGGCCGCTGTCCCAGGATTCGCCGATCAGCTCGTCGTCCCACTCATGCAGCACGCCGGCGGCATCGACATGGCTGCGCTGCACCCGGAACGCATCGGGGTAGACGATCAGCTGCGACCAGCCGCGCAGGCCGATCTCGCCCAGTTCCAGCAGCGGCAGGCAGCACAACGCCGCCAGCAGCACGCCATCGGCCTGGTCCAGCTGCAGGCCGCCGACCGGGCTGATGGTTTTTTCGTGCAGGAAGCGCGCGCTCAGCGCGGCCAGGCGCTCGCGCCGCGGCGCATCCAGTGCCTGCAACCACGGGCCGCGCTGGCAGGCCTGCTGCCACAACACCGGATCAATCGTGCGCGGCGTGCGCCGCAACCAACCCCACATGCGTTCGATCAGCGGAACATGCCGGGCAGGAAACTGTGCCATTTCGGGGCGCGCAGGCGCGGCAGCACATCGTCATCACCGCCGCCGCCGCTGCTGGTACCGCCGCTGGCTGCCGGCTTGGCCGTGGCCGGCGCGCGCGCCGCCGGGGCCGCCGATGCGGGGGGAGTACGTTCGTTGTCGGTCGGCGAATACACACAGCCACCCCGCCCCGAACTGGTCAGCGCATCGGAAGCATGCGCGGCCATGGGGGCCATCAGCAGGATCAGGCAAGGGGCGAACGGGCGCATCGTCGACATCCGTAGGAACGGGACAGTCCTCGATTCTAGCCCGATTCAGCGGCTGCATTGGAAGACCGCCCGGCGGGCGCTGGGCGCGGCTTTCCCGCATAATTTTGCCGATTACCTGATGGAAGCTGCCGTGGACGACCGCCAACTGCTGGCCAAACTGGGCGCCGGGCGCCTGTCCGGCGATGCGCTGGCCCGCGAGCTGGGCCACACCCGCGCTGCAATTTGGAAGCGGATTCAAGGGCTTAGGGCTTCCGGCATTGCCATCGACGGGCGCGCCGGGGATGGCTACCAGTTGCAGCAGACCCTGGACCTGCTCGATGCCGGCACCTTGCATGCTGCGCTGCCGGCGACGCTGGCACCGCTGTTGGCCTCGCTGGAGATCGCCTGGAGCGTGGGTTCGACCAATAGCGAATTGCTGCGCTGCAGCGCGCCTGAGCGCGGCTCGAGGGTGCTGCTGGCCGAGCGCCAGACCGGCGGCCGTGGCCGCCGCGGCCGGGCCTGGTCCTCGCCGCTGGCCGCCCATGTCTACCTGTCGGTGCTGCGCGGCTTCGCCGGCGGCCTGTCGCGGCTGGGCGGGCTGAGCCTGGTGGCCGGCGTGGCGGTGGCCGAGGCGCTGCGCGCGCAGGGCTTTGCCGGGGTGGCGCTGAAATGGCCCAACGATCTGGTGGTCGATGGCCACAAGCTGGGCGGCCTGCTGGTCGAGGGCGGCGGCGAGTTCGCCGGCCCGGCCCGTGCGGTGATCGGGCTGGGCGTCAACGTACGCATGCCGGCCCTGTTCGCCGCGCAGATCACCCAGCCCTGGACCGATCTGGCCACCCTGGCCGGCGCCCGCGCGGTCGACCGCACTACGGTGGTGGCCGGCATCCTGGCCCGCCTGCTGCCGGCGCTGGAGGCCTTCGAGGCCGATGGCCTGGCCCCGTTCCTGCCGCGCTATGCCGCGCTGGACTGCCTGGCCGGCCGTGCGGTGCGGGTGCAGGAGGGCGATGACTGGTACGAGGGGCAGGCACTGGGCCTGGCCGACGACGGCGCGCTGCGCGTGCGCATCGGCGGCAGCGAGCGGCTGTTCCATGCCGGCGAAGTCAGCGTGAGGGCGCAATGAGCGACTGGTTGTTCGACCTGGGCAATTCGCGGTTCAAGTTCGCCCCGCTGCTGGACGCCCGCGCCGGTGCGGTGCAGGCCTGGCCGCACGGTGCCGAGGCGATGCCGGCGCCGGCCCTGGCCGCGCTGCCGCAGGGCGACACCGCCTATGTGGCCAGCGTGGCCGCGCCGGCGCTGACCGCAGCAATGCTGGCCGTGCTGCAGGCGCGGTTCGGCCGGGTGCAGGTGGTGCGTACCACCGCCGAGCATGCCGGCGTGCGTATCGCCTATGCCGATCCGGCCAGGTTCGGGGTGGACCGGTTCCTGGCCCTGCTGGCGGCGGCGCAGCGCCAGCAACCGGTGATCGTGGCCGGGGTGGGCACCGCGCTGACCATCGACCTGCTCGACGCCGATGGCCGCCACCACGGCGGCCGCATCGCCGCCTCGCCCACCACCATGCGCGAGGCGCTGCATGCGCGCGCCGTGCAGCTGCCGGCCAGCGGTGGCGATTACCGCGAATTCGCCGATGACACCGCCGATGCGCTGGCCTCCGGCTGCGATGGTGCGGCGGTGGCGCTGATCGAACGCAGCCGCGTGCAGGCCGCCAGCGTGCTCGGCAGCCTGCCGACCCTGCTGGTGCACGGTGGGGGCGCGCCGGCGCTGCTGCCGCTGCTGGCCGATGCGCAGTTCCAGCCGTCGCTGGTGCTGGACGGCCTGGCGCGCTGGGCGGTGCACCAGCCACCGGCGGCACGGTAGGATCGCCCGCATGCTTACCCGTGCCCTGATTGTCGTGCTGGTCATCCTCAACCTGGGGGTGGCGCTGTGGTGGATGCTGCGTGGCGAACCGGTGCCGCCGGCGCCCGAACCGGCGCGTGGTGTCGCGCAACTGCAGCTGCTGCCGGCGGTATCCACGCCGGCACCGGCCGTTGCCGCCGCACCCACCGCAGCGCTGGATGATGTGACCCCCGCCGCCACGCCTGCGCCAGCCGCCGCCCCCGCAACGGCAGCGCCCAGCCCGACGCCCGTCGCGGCGCCTGCCACGGCCAGCGCAGTCATTGCGCCGGCAGTGGCACCCCCGCCGCCCACTGCCGCGCCGGTGCCCGTGCAATGCCTGAGCCTGGGGCCGTTCGCCGACCGTGCCGCCGCCCAGGCCGCGCAGGCCAGGGCCGGTGCGCTGCTGCGCGGCGCCCGCCTGCGCGAGGTCGCCGACGCCGGTGCCACCCGCTACCGGGTGGTATTGCCGGCCGCGGCCAGCCGCGAAGAAGCCCAGGCCACGGTCAAGCGCATCGTGGCTGCCGGCCTGAGCGACTACTACATCATTGCCCAGGGCGAAGAAACCAATGCCATCGCACTGGGCCAGTACCGCAATCGCGAAGGCGCCGATCGGCGCATGGCCGCGCTCAGCGCCGCCGGTTTCAACGCCCGGCTGGTGGCCAGCGGCGGCGACGGCAGCGCGCAGTGGTGGCTGGATGCGACCCTGGCCGGGCAGGCCGACCCGGCCAGTGCCCGCCAGCGCAGCGGTGCGGCACAACAGCGTTCGCTGGATTGCGCGCGCTTGCGCTAGAATCCGTGCTCCGCGACGGCCCCGTGCCGCTCGCCGTGCCGATGCCGGCATAGCTCAGTTGGTAGAGCAACCGCCTTGTAAGCGGTAGGTCCCCAGTTCGAATCCGGGTGCCGGCACCACCATCGACCCACGTGATGTCTACCGACCGGTGTGACGTCTACCGACCAATATGACGTCTACCGACCAACGGTCGGTAGCTACGCTGTTGCACCGCCGCAGGTCGCGGGGGGCTGCGCTGGCTAGACTGTGCTTCTTTGCAATGGAGCAGCAGCGATGGCGATGTATCCCCCGGTTTCCCTGATTGGCGTCCCCACCGACATTGGCGCAGGCCATCGCGGCGCGGGCCTGGGACCGGATGCGCTGCGCATCGCCGGCCTGTCCGAGGCACTGGTCGCCCGTGGCGTGGACGTGCGCGACCTGGGCAACCTGGATGGGCCGCGCAATCCGTGGACCGCGCCGGTGCAGGGTTATCGCCACCTGGACGAAGTGGTGGCCTGGAACCGCGCGCTGATGGACGCCACCTATGCCGAACTGCAGGCCGGGCGCATGCCGATCATGCTCGGCGGCGACCATTGCCTGGGCATCGGCTCGATCACCGCGGTGGCGCGCTGGTGCCGCGAGCAGGGCAAGACCCTGCGCGTGCTGTGGCTGGACGCGCATTCGGATTTCAACACCAGCGAGGTGACGCCGTCGGGCAATGTGCATGGCATGCCGGTGGCCTGCCTGTGCGGCCTCGGCCCGGATGCGTTGACCCGGCTGGGTGGCGATGCGCCGGCGATCCGCCCGCAGCAGGTGCACCAGATCGGCATCCGTTCGGTGGACCAGGAGGAAAAACGCCTGATCAAGCAGCACCAGGTGGACGTGTACGACATGCGCTACATCGATGAGGCGGGCATGAAGCGCACCATGGAAGCGGCGCTGCAGGGCATCGATGCCAACACCCACCTGCACGTGAGTTTCGATGTGGACTTCCTCGACCCGAGCATCGCGCCGGGCGTGGGCACCACCGTGCCCGGCGGGGTCAACTACCGCGAGGCGCAGCTGGTGATGGAGATGATCGCCGACACCGGGCGCATGGGCTCGCTGGATATCGTCGAGTTGAATCCGCTGCTGGACAACCGCAACAGCACCGCCGTGCTGGCGGTGGACCTGGTGGAAAGCCTGTTTGGCAAATCCACCCTGATGCGCGACTGAGGCCCGCCGGCGGGCCTTTCCGGCGGCTGGCTGAACAGCGGCGGCGTGCGTTCACATGAACTGCACGCCGCTGCCGCCAGATTGCATCTCACGCGGCGGCAGTGTCGGCGACGGCATCGACGCCACCGCGATCAGGAAGAGGAGCAATCATGAAGCGCGTCATTTCCCTGTTGCTGTTGGGTCTGTTTTCCACGGCCATGCTCAGTGGCTGCAACACCATGGCCGGCGCTGGCAAGGACATGCAGAAAGCCGGTGAGAAGGTCGAGGACAAGGCAGGCGATTGCAGCGACGGCAAGTGCTGACCGCACTGGCAGCTCATCTGACAGGTGGGACCGGATTTCGGTGTCGAATTGAATAAACAGGAGAACCCCATGAAGCGTGTTATCGCACTGATGCTGTTGTCGATGTTCTCGGTGGCCGTGCTGTCGGGCTGCAACACCGTTGCCGGTGCCGGCAAGGATGTGCAGAAGGCTGGCGAGAAGGTTGAAGACGCTGCCAAGGGCAACTGATCCACCGATCAGTGCCGCGATGGAAAAGGCCGGGATCTCCCGGCCTTTTTCTTGCCCGTAATGCGCTGCCGGGCAAGCGCCCGTTCAAGCAGGTGAGTACGCGTTTCATCCGTGCTTGACCGTGACCGAACGTTGTCCATCGCATGCTGTTTCCACGGCGACGATGCCGTTTCAATCGAGGAAGCGAAGCGATGAACAAAGACATCATTTCCGGCAAGTGGACCCAGCTCAAGGGCAAGGCGCAGGCCAAGTGGGGCGACCTGACCGACGACGATTTCAAGGTGGCCGAAGGTAACGCCGAGTACCTGGCCGGTCGCCTGCAGGAACGCTACGGCTGGGCGCGCGACCGCGCCGAAACCGAGGTGCGTGACTTCGAACAAGCCATGCGCAAGGAATATCCGGATTACCACTGATGCCGTTGTAACGGTGCAGTGAGGCGGCCTGGGCCGCCGGGGGTATGACAACAGGCGGGCCGCTATGCGGCCCGCCTGTTGTTTTGCGGCCTGGCCAGGATTCAGCGCCAGCCGCGCGCGGGCGGATCGGGCACGTAGCTGTTCGGGAACGCCTGGGGTGCATCCTCGCCGCGCGGCAGCCGGGCCGGCATGATGCCGCGCGCGATCAGGTTGCGCGCGCTGTCGTAGCGCACGTCCACGCGCTGGGCGGGCATGCTGCTGGCGCGTTCGAAGCTGGTGTTGTCCACCAGCGAGGTCTCGCGCTGGCCATGGCCGGTGCCCAGCTGCGGGGCCGGTGCGGCGCGTTCGGCGCTGGACGCCATGTCCGCGACCGCTTCGCCCTGGATCTGGCGGCGCAGGGCCGGGCGCCCGGGCCGCGCGATCGGCGGTGCCGCCGGCTGCGGCAGGTAACGGCTGGCCTCGTTGAACACCGCGATACCGATCACCCCGATGTTGTCGGCGCGGCCGGTGCGTGCGGCGTAGCTGCGGCCGGGGTCGGTGAACACGAACTGGGCCACTTCCCGGGACGATTTGCGCCAGCCGCTGATGTCGGCGGTCTGCCACGGGTCGAGCACATAGCCGGTCTGGGCGGGGCCGGCGACCTCGCCGGTGATCGCGTTCAGGCCATCCACCGACAGCACCACCAGCACCCGCTGGCCGCTGTCGTTGTGCAGCCGCACGCTGTAGCGATGGCCCTGGCGGCCGGCCACCCAGCGTTGCGGGCCCTGGCGGTACTGGTCCAGCAACTGGCCGGCATCGCGGTCCAGGATCTGCAGCGACACCGGGCCGGCATCGTTGCGCGGGGGCGCCACACGGGTGAAGCCGCACAGCATCAGCACGGCCAGCAGGGGCAGGGTCAGGCGTTTCATGGCAGGCATCCGGGGTCAGGTAGGGGATTGAACGCGCCAGCCCGGCCAACGGGGTTGCACGCGGGCAGGTAAACTGGGGGCGTTCAACTGTCCGTAATGATTTCCCTATGACCACCCGCGTTCTTACCGGCATCACCCCCTCCGGCACCCCCCACCTGGGCAACTACGTGGGCGCCATCCGTCCGGCCATCGCGGCCAGCCAGGCATCGGGCATCGAAAGCTTCTTCTTCCTGGCCGACCTGCACAGCCTGATCAAGGCGCAGCAGCCGGAGCGGACCCAGCGTTCGACCCTGGAGATCGCCGCCAGCTGGCTGGCCTGCGGCCTGGACCCGGACAAGGTGTGGTTCTACCGGCAGAGCGACATCCCCGAAACCACCGAGCTGATGTGGTTCCTGACCGCCATCGCCAGCAAGGGCATCCTCAACCGTGCCCATGCCTACAAGGCGGCGGTGGACAAGAACCGCGAAGAGCAGCTCGACGACGATGCCGGGGTCAGCGCGGGCCTGTTCATGTACCCGGTGCTGATGGCGGCCGACATCCTGATCTTCAAGGCCAACCGCGTGCCGGTCGGCCGCGACCAGATCCAGCACATCGAGATGGCGCGCGATTTCGCCCAGCGCTTCAACCACGTCTACGGCAAGGAGTACTTCCCGTTGCCGGAGGTGGTGATCGACGAGCAGGTGGCCACCCTGGCCGGCCTGGACGGCCGCAAGATGAGCAAGAGCTACCACAACACCATTCCGCTGTTCGCCCCGCGTGCGGAGCTGAAGAAGCTGGTGTTCTCCATCCTCACCGATTCGCGTGCACCGGGCGAGCCCAAGGCCACCGAGGGCTCGGCGCTGTTCCAGATGTACCAGGCCTTCGCCAGCGCCGAGCAGACGGCCGCATTTGCCGAAGCGTTCGCTGCGGGCATCAGCTGGGGCGACGCCAAGCAGCAGCTGTTCGAGCGCATCGATGCCGAGCTGACCCCGCTGCGCGAACGTTACGACGCGCTGATGGCCGAGCCGCACAAGATCGAGGCGCTGCTGCGCCGGCGTGGCCAGCAGCTGCGCGAGCAGTACGCGCTGCCGCTGCTGGCCGAACTGCGCCACGCGGTGGGCCTGCGCGACCTGTCCAGCGCCGGCAGCCTGGCCGGCGACGATGACAGCGTGGCGCGCGCGGCACCGCCGTTGTTCAAGCAGTATCGCGAGAAGGACGGGCGCTTCTATTTCAAGCTGCTGGCCGGCGATGGCAGCCTGCTGATCCAGAGCGGCGGCTTCGATTCGCCGCGCGATGCCGGCCAGCTGATCGGGGTGCTCAAGCAGACCGAACACGGCGATGGCCTGCAGAGCGACCTGTTCAAGCTGGAAGCCGAAGTGGACGTGGTGCTGGCCGCGTTGCAGGCGCTGCGCGCGTAGTGCCGGCCGCTGGCCGGCTCCCCATGGAACGCGGCAGTGCGAGGAGCCGGCCAGCGGCCGGCACTACCCGGCGCGGCCGCTCATGCTCCATGGCATGATGCGGGCATCCTGAAGGGGAGACTGCGATGGCCTGGTTGTCGTTGTTGTTGTTCCTGCCCTGGTTTGCCCTGCTGGGCACCCTGTTCTGGCTGTTCCCGCGGCAACCGCGGCACGCGGCGCGGCGCCTGTTCGATGCCGTCACGCTGCTGTCGGCGTTCGTGCTGAGCATCGCCGCGATGCTGTGGGGCCACCACATCGGTGTGGTGCAGGACGACGCCGGGCCGATCTGGCGCCAGGTGCTGGCCGTGCTGTACGCCTACGGCGCCTTCCTGGCGGTGATGGTGGCCGCGATCGCGCTGCGCACTGCGTGGCTGGCGCGGGGTGCGACCAAAGCCGCATCGAAGCCGGTGCGCGGATCGTCCTAAGATGGGGCGAACTCGCCAGGGAAGCACCGATGTCCGTCGACTCCAGCATCCACACCATCGACACGGCGTTCCAGCGCGATGATTTCGATGCCGCCTACCTGATCGTCGAGCACGGCCGTGCGGCGTTCATCGACTGCGGCACCGGGTTGTCGGTGCCGGCGATGCTGGCTGCGCTGGCGCGCGCCGGCTGCACGCCCGAGGCGGTGGACTGGCTGATCCTCACCCATGTGCACCTGGACCATGCCGGCGGCGCCGGCCTGCTGATGCAGCAGCTGCCCAATGCCCGCCTGCTGGTGCACCGGCGTGGCGCGCCACACATGATCGACCCGGCGCGGTTGATCGCCGGTGCCACCGAGGTCTACGGCGAGGCGGAAATCGCGCGCAGCTATGGGCCGATCCTGCCGGTGGCCGCCGCGCGCGTGGTGGTCGCCGACGACGGCCACCAGCTCGATCTGGCCGGGCGCCCGCTGCTGTGCCTGGATACGCCCGGGCATGCCAGGCACCACCTGTGCGTGTGGGATGCGCGCAGCCGCAGCTGGTTCACCGGCGACACCTTCGGGCTGTCCTACCGCGAGCTGGACAGCGACCGCGGCGCCTTCATCGTGCCGACCTCCTCGCCGGTGCAGTTCGAGCCCGAACCGCTGAAACAGTCGATCGCGCGGATGCTGGCCTACCAGCCGCAGGCGATGTACCTGACCCACTACGGGCGGGTGGAACAGGTGTCGGCGCTGGCCGCGCAGCTGGTCGAGCAGATCGATGCGATGGTCGAGATCGCCCGGCAATGCGACGGCCGCCCGGACCGTCACCGCTGCCTGGTCGCGGCGTTGACCGCGCTGTACCTGGAGCGCGCGCAGGCGCATGGCTGCAGGCTGGACGATGCACAGGTGACCGCGGTGCTGGCCATGGACATCGAACTCAACGCGCAGGGCCTGGCTTGCTGGCTGGATCGTGACCGGCGCTGAACGCAGCATCCGGTCATGCAAGTGTCACGTTACACTTTGGCATTCCGTTTTCCGCCTGGTGTCTGCCGTGAATCCGATGCGCATGCTGCTGCTGTCGTCCTGCCTGTTCGTGGGCGGCCTGGCCCACGCGGCCAATGACCTGCCCGGCGGTGGCATCGACCCGCAGGCGCTGTCGCGGCACGTACGCATCCTGGCCTCCGATGAATTCGAAGGCCGCGCCCCGGCCAGCCCCGGCGAAGAGCGCACCGTCCAGTACCTGATCGAAGAATTCAGCAAGTACGGCCTGCAGCCCGGTGGCGTGGATGGCAGCTGGGTGCAGCCGGTGCCGATGGTGCGCGCCCAGGTCGATGGCCCGGTGCGTGCGCAGCTGCGCCAGAAGGGCAAGTCGCGCGCGCTGGTCAATGGCGAGGATGTCACCCTGCAGAGCCTGCGCCCGCAGCAGGCGGTGGACATCCAGGACGCACCGCTGGTGTTCATCGGCTACGGCATCGATGCGCCCGAGCGGCAGTGGAACGACTACAAGGACGTCGACCTGCACGGCAAGATCGCCGTGGTACTGATCAACGATGCCGATTTCCAGGCCGACCAGCCCGGCGCCTTCGACGGCAAGGCGGTGACCTATTACGGCCGCTGGACCTACAAGTTCGAGGAAGCCGCACGGCGCGGCGCGCAGGGCGTGCTGATCGTGCATGAGACCGCCCCGGCCGCCTATGGCTGGGCCACGGTGAAGAGTTCGGGCACCTCGCCGCTGTTCGACATCGAGCGCAGCCCCGAACAGGCGCTGGCCCAGCACGTGCCGGTGCGCGGCTGGATGCAGCGCAGCCTGGCCGAGCAGTTGTTCGCCGCTGCCGGGCTGGATTTCGACGCCGAAAAGCGCCGTGCGATGACCGCCGCGTTCAAGCCGGTCGCGCTGGGCGATGCCACCTTGTCGGTGGCGTTCAAGCTCAAGCGCGAGCAGGTGGTCACCCGCAACGTGGTGGCCAAGCTGCCCGGCGGTGCGCATGCCGATGAAGCGGTGATCTTCTCGGCGCACTGGGATGCCTTCGGCATCGGCCAGCCCGATGCCAAGGGCGACCGCATCCGCCGTGGCGCGATCGACAACGCCACCGGCGTGGCCACCGTGCTGGAACTGGGCCGGGTATTCGCCGCCGGCCCGCAGCCGCAGCGCAGCCTGTATTTCGTTGCGCTTACCGCCGAGGAAAAGGGCCTGCTCGGTGCCAGCTACTACGCCGCGCACCCGCTGGCGCCACTGGACAAGACCGCGGCGGTGATCAATATCGAGATGTTCAGCCCCGATGGGCCGACCCGCGACATCGCCTCGTGGGGCAAGGGCCGGGTGTCGCTGGAAGGCGATCTTGAACGCGTGGCCAAGGCCCGCGGCCGCCGCTACTCGCCGGACCCGAACCTGGAAGCCGGCTTCTTCTACCGCGCCGACCACTTCGCCTTCGCCCGCCTGGGCGTGCCGGCGATCACCATCGGGCCGGGGCTGGACATGCGCGAGGGCGGCGTGGAAAAGGGCCGCGAACTGCGCGATGCCTATTTCGCCGCCTGCTACCACCAGGCCTGCGACGCCTGGACGCCTGGCTGGGATGCCAGCGGCCATGCCGCCGACACCCTGCTGGTCTACGACCTGGGCGCCGAACTGGCCAACAGCCGCCGCTGGCCGCACTGGGAAGAAGGCTCGGAGTTCCGCGCAGAGCGTGACAAGACCGAATCCGCGCGCCGCTGAGCCGGCTCAGCGCCGCCGCGGTCCGCGCCGTGGCAGTGGATTGGGGGGTGGACCGGGACGGGCACTGCGCAGCAGCGCCCAGGCCGCCACCAGCAGGGCCATGGCAATCGCTGCCTCCATGCACTGCTGCACCCCGAAGCGGACCGGCGACAGCTCCTGCCAGAGCCAGCGTGGCGGCCCGCGCACGCCCAGTTCGGTCACCCCGCGATACAGCGCCAGCCCGATCCTGAGCAGGGACCATAGCGCCAGCCCCAGCAGCGCCACGCCGGCGTAACGGTGCGCGTGCCCGCGGCGTGCATGGCGCCATTGCCGGAACAGGGCGAACGTGGCCAGCAGTGCGCTGCCGAATATCACCAGGCGCAGCAGTTGGGTGACCGGCTTCACCCACGGGCGCAGGGCCTGGTCACGGCGTGCCAGCTGCTGGCACGCCAGGGTATGGGCCGGGGTCGGTGCGAACGGCAGTTCCGCGACGGTACCGCGGTAGCGGTCGGGGATCGGTTGCCCGGCGCGGCATTCGCGGGCCAGCCCGGATCCGGGCAGGGCGAGGCCCAGCCAGACCACCACCATCAGGATCCATCCCCGCACCTGCTGCTTCCTTTGGTTGCCGCCCAACGCCCGGGGCATGCGCGCGACCGGGCGGGGCAAGGATACCCGAGCCTTGCCCCGGCAGCGCCGGGCGGGCCGCGTCGGCGGCCCGCCCGGGGAGCGCTTACGGGTGCGTGCGGGTGCCGTCCAGCCAGTTCGGTCCCTTGTTCTTCAGGAAGAACACGTACACCACCAGCGACACGGCGATCACCGCAGTGACGTAGATGGCGAACTGGGCGACATGGCCGGTCTTCAATGCGGCCTGGTACAGCAGTGGCGCGGTGCCGCCGAACAGCGAGTTGGCCACCGCATAGCCGAAGCCCACGCCCAGCGCACGCACGTGGGTGGGGAACAGTTCGGCCTTCACCACCGCGTTGATCGAGGTATAGCCGGTGAGGATGACAAACCCGATCGCCAGCACCACGAAGGCCATCAGCGGGTCGTGCTGGTTGGGCAGCTCGGTGACCAGGTACCAGCTGTACAGCACGCCGCCCACGCCGAAGAACACCAGCAGGCTCTTGCGCCCGACGATGTCCGACAGCCAGCCGCCGATCGGCTGCAGCAGCATCAGGAAGGTCAGCACGCCCAGGTTGATCAGCGTCCCGGTCATCACATCGTCGCCGGCGAAGGCGCTCTGGATCATCTTCGGCCCGTTCACCGAGTAGGTGTAGAACGCCACGGTGCCGCCGGCGGTGATCAGGAAGCACAACAGGAGCGGGCGCCACTGGTGCACGAACAATTCGTACATCGAGCCCGACGCCTTGGCGCGCCCTTCCTTGGCCGCCTCGATGGAGTCCTCACCCAGCGATTCGTCCATGCTGCGGCGCAGCCAGAACACCACGATCGCGGCGATGCCGCCGATGCCGAAGGCGATGCGCCAGCCCCACTCGGAAATCTGCGGCTTGTCCCAGAAGGTCAGCATGCCCAGCAGGGTCAGCTGCGCCAGCACATGGCCGCCGACCAGGGTGACGTAGTGGAACGAGGACAGGAAACCGCGGCGGCCGGGAATGGCCGCCTCGGACATGTAGGTGGCGCTGGTGCCGTACTCGCCGCCGGTGGCAAAGCCCTGCAGCAGCCGCGCGAACAACAGGATCACCGCCGCCCAGATGCCGATCTGCCCGGCGTTGGGGGTGATGGCGATCAGGAACGAACAGCCGGCCATCACCGACACCGACACCGTCAGCGCCAACCGGCGCCCGTAGCGGTCGGCGAAGCGGCCGAAGTACCACGCCCCGATCGGGCGCATCAGGAAGGTGGCCGCGAAGATCGCCCACACGTACATGGTGGAATTCTTGTCGGCGGCCGAGAAGAACTGCGACTCGAAATAGACCGCGAACACCGAGTAGACGTAGACGTCATACCACTCGACCAGGTTGCCGGCCGAACCTTTGAGCGTGTTGGAGATCGAACGCCGCAGCGCGGCTCGCTCCGGTGGCGTGGCGGCGGAAGCAGGGGGGATGCTCATGCGGGAAACGGTCCTCTACGGAAAATCGGTACGGTCGGAAAGACACCGGAGGCGGGGCAGCCTGGCCCTGAGGGTAACCATTTCGGTTTACAGGAAATGTGAGCGGATACAGCATGCCGTTTTCCGGGGTGATAACCGACAGCGTCGTGCCCTAAAATCCAGGTTCCCCCGGATGGCGCTGCCCCCATGTCCTCACCTGAACCCACCGCGGCCGCTCCCCGTAGCGGCCTGGTCGCATTGGCCTTGTTGCTGGTGTACGTGGTCTGGGGGTCCACCTATCTGGGGATCCGGCTGGCGCTGGAGGGCGGGGCGCTGCCGTTGACCACGGTGTCCGGTGCGCGTTTCATCATCGCCGGCTCGCTGATGTATGCGGTGCTGCGCTGGCGCGGGATGCCGGCGCCGACCCGGCGCCAGTGGCGCAACCTGGCGATCATGGGCCTGACCATGCTGGTGCTGGGCAACGGCATGGTGGTGCTGGCCGAACGCACGGTGTCCTCGGGCCTGGCCGCCACGGCAGTGGCGTCGGTGCCGCTGTGGATGGCGCTGTTCGGTGCGATGCGTGGGCAGCACGCCAGCCGCGGCGAATGGCTGGGCATCGCGATCGGTTTCGTCGGGGTGGTCTGGCTCAATGCCGGCAGCAGCCTGACCGCTTCGCCGCAGGGCTTGATCCTGTTGCTGGTGGCGCCGGTCGGCTGGGCGTTCGGCTCGGTCTGGACGCGCGGGCTGGACCTGCCGGCGCCGTTCATGACCGCCGCCGGGCAGATGCTGTGCGGCGGGGTGATGCTGGTGGCGCTGGGGCTGGCCAGCGGCGAGCGCCCCACCCAATGGCCGAGCCTGGATGGCCTGCTGGCGGTGGCCTACCTGTGCGTGTTCGGCTCGATCGTGGCCTTCACCGCCTACGTGTGGCTGCTGCACAACGTGCGCCCGGCGCTGGCCGGCAGCTATGCCTACGTCAACCCGGTGATCGCGGTGGTGCTGGGCGCGATCATCGGCCACGAGCGGTTCGGTGCGCATGACCTGCTGGCGATGGGGGTGATCCTGGCCGGCGTGGTGGTGCTGACCCTGGCCAGGACGCGCGCGAAATGAACCTGCCCGTGCAACCCAGCCCGCAGGAACAACGCCGCGGGTTTGCGATCACCGCCTTCACCTTCACCCTGTGGGGCCTGGTGCCGATGTACTGGCACCTGCTGCATGCGGTGCCATCGCTGCAGATCATCGCCCACCGCATCATCTGGAGCACCCTGCTGGTGGTGGGCTGGCTGCTGCTGAGCAGCGGCACGCGCTGGTGGAAGGCCATCCTGGCCCAGCCGCGCGCGCTGCCAACCCTGGCCGTCAGCAGCCTGGCGATCGGCTTCAACTGGGGCCTGTACATCTGGGCGATCAACGCCGGCCACGTGATCGAAACCAGCCTGGGCTACTTCATCAACCCACTGGTCAGCGTGGTGCTGGGCGTGGTGGTGCTCAAGGAGCGCCTGCGCGGCCTGCAGTGGCTGGCAGTGGGCTGCGCGGCGCTGGGCGTGGCATGGCTGACCGTGGACGCCGGCACGCCGCCGTGGATCGCGCTGGGGCTGGCCTGTTCGTTCGGTCTGTATGGGCTGCTGCGCAAGATGATCGCGGTCGACCCGGTGGCCGGGCTGGGCGTGGAAAGCCTGTGCCTGTTCCTGCCGGCGCTGGGCTTTGCGCTGTGGAGCGAGAACGGCCACGGCGGTGGCTTCTTCGGGGGCTGGGGCTGGCGCAATGACGCGCTGCTGATCCTGGGCGGCGCGGTGACCGCGCTGCCGCTGATCGGGTTCGCCTACGGGGTCAAGCGGATCCCGCTGTCGCTGGTGGGCATCCTGCAGTACATCGCGCCCAGCCTGGTGCTGCTGCTGGGCGTGTTCTTCTTCCATGAAGCGTTCGATACCGCCAGGGCGGTGGGCTTTGCGGCGATCTGGGCCGGCTTGTTGCTGTTTGTCGGCGACAGCCTGTGGCGGTCGCGCCGCACCCGGTAACGCCGCGCCGCGAACCGGCCGGGGCGCCGTACCGACCAACCCATCGGCGTGCGCCGATGTCCTGCCGCACATGAGCGCGTAGTGCCGGGCCATGCCCGGCGGCCGTGAACGACAGCCGGGCAGGGCCCGGCTCTACTACGTCTCGCGCAGCGCGCTGGTGATCGGCAGCCGCGCCGCGCGCAGTGCCGGGAACAAGCCGCCGACCAGGCCGATCCCCAGCGCCCATTTCAACCCGCTCCACAGCAGCGCCGGGGAGACCTTGAACTGGAACACCACCTGGCTGAAGTTGCTGCCGATGGTGGACACGCTGTAGCCGTTGAAGATCGCCCACGCCACCAGGCAGCCCAGCGCGCCGCCGATCAGGGCCAGCAGCATGGTCTCCAGCATGATCGCGGTGACCACCGGCAGCCCGCGAAAACCGATCGCGCGCATCGTGGCGATTTCGCGCGCCCGGGTGGCCACCGCCGCGTACATGGTGTTGAGCGCGCCGAACACCGCACCGATCGCCATGATCGCGCCGATCACCGTGCCCAGCACGCTGATCAGCTTGGTCAAGCCGCCGCCCTGCTTGGCGTAGTACGCCTGGGTGGTTTCCACGTCCAGCTTCAGCCGCGGATCGCTGCCGACCGCCGCCTTGAATTGCTCGAATCCGGGCTTGCCCAGGGTACGCACGCTGATCGACTGCCAGGCGCTGCGCTGGTAGGTAGTGGCCAGGGTCTGCGCGTCGGTCCACAGTTCCGAGTCGTGCGCGTCGCCGGACGCAAAGGCGCCCACCACCGTCCAGGTCTGGTTGCCCAGGGTGAGCGTGCTGCCCACCTCCAGCCCGCGGAACTGCGACTGCGCGCCCTGGCCGACCACGACCTCGCGCAGGCCCGGGGTGAACCGGCGGCCCTGGGTGATCTTCATCTTGTCGTGCACCGCCCAGGCCATTTCACCGACACCGCGGAACTGTGCGTTGACGTCGGTACCGTCGCCCTTGGAGGTCAGGTTGACCACCTGTGACAACTCCGGGGAAATCAGCGCACGGCCGCGTTCGTCCTTGGCCACGCCGGGCAGGGTGGACAGCAGCGGTACCTGGTCGCGGGTGATCACCGAATTGGTCTCGGCCTGCGAGCCGCCGCGCAGCACGATCGCGGTGCTTTCATCACCGGTGCTGTTGAGCGTGGCCTGGAAACCTTCGCTCATCGCCAGCATCGCCACCAGCACTCCGACCACGCCTGCAATGCCGACCACCACCACCGATGAAGCCCCCCAGCGTTGCGGCAGGCTGGCAATGCCGATACGCGTGGTGGCCAGCGCCAGCCGCCCGCTGCGGGTCAGCAGCAGCCACAGCAGCACCGCCACCGCCACGGCGACCACGACGGGCCAGGGCAGGGCGATCCACACGCCCAGGCCGACCAGCAGCACCAGGATCGACAACCCGTTTGCCACCCATTTGTTGTTCATGTCGGTCTCCTTCTCAGCGGCCAGCCAATGCGTCGACGATCTTCAACCGCTTGGCGCGCAGCGCCGGCAGCAGCCCCACCACGATGCCGATCAGCACGATCAGGCCCACCCCCATCACCCAGGTCTGCACCGGGACGTGCGGTGGCAGCAGCCCCATGGTGCGCGGCGCCAGCACCGGCAGGATGGCCGCGGCCAGGCCCATGCCGATCGCCCCGCCCAGCCCGATCAGCAGCACCGCCTCGACCATCACCAGCACCAGCACGGTGCGGTCCTGGAAGCCCAGCGTCTTCAGCGTGGCCAGCTCGGGTACGCGTTCGCGTACCGCCTGGGCCATGGTGTTGCCGGTGAGCAGCAGCAGGGTGAAGAACACCGCGCCCATGATCGAGGTGACGATCAGGCCGATATCGGCGAACTGCTTGACGAAGGCCTGCTGGAACGCCGATTCGGTCTGGGTCTTGGTTTCATGGTCGGAGTTGGCCGAGATCGCATCGATCGCCTGGGCCACGCGCGAGGCGTGCGCGGGGTTGTCCAGGGTCACCGTGTACCAGCTGACCTGGTTCTTGATGTAGTCATTGGATTCGTCGAAGTACTTCCAGTTCATCATCAGCTGGCGTTCTTCGTTGGCCGCCAGGGTGCGGTCCTTGGAGCGGTAGATGCCCACCAGCTGCAGCGGCCAGTCGTTGCTGCCGCCACGCGGGAAGATGGTGGCCTGCAGGGGAATGGTGTCGCCGATCTTCCAGCCGAACTCCTTTGCCAGCGCCTCGCCGACCACCGCGCCGGTGCGGGTGGCCTGGAAGGCTTCGGCCTGTGCCGCCGGCAGCTGCAGTTCGCGGTAGATGTCGAAGTAATTGGGCGCCACCGAGAAGTTGGCGAAGAAATTCTTCGGGTCCTGGTAGATGCCACCGAACCACATGCCGTAGGTGACATCGCGCACCCCGGCCACCTGGCGCACCTGCGGTTCCAGTCGGATTGGCAGCGACTGGGTGATCGACAGCCGCGAGGCCACGATCAGGCGGTTGGCCCCTTCCACGCTGCCACCGGAACTGAACGCCACGCGCACCGAATCGAGCATGCCAAACAACAGGAAGGCGGCCACCACCGACAACAGGGTCAGCAGCGTCCGCGTCTTGCTGCGGAACAACTGCGCCCAGACCAGCGAGAAATACTTCATCGCGGCATCCTCCTCAGTGGGCCGCTGGCGCGCTGGCCAGTTCGCCCTTGTCCAGGTGCACGGTATGGGTGGCGTACTCGGCGGCCTTGGGGTCGTGGGTGACCATGATGATGGTCTTGCCGTGTTCGCGGTTGAGCTGCTGCAGCAGGCCCAGGATCTCCTCGGCGGACTGGCGGTCCAGGTCGCCGGTGGGTTCGTCGCAGATCAGGAAGGTGGGGTCGGAGACGATCGCCCGGGCGATCGCCACGCGCTGCTGCTGGCCGCCGGACAGTTCGTTGGGACGGTGGCTGCGGCGGTCGGCCAGGCCGACCAGGGTCAGCGCGATCTCGGCATTGCGCTTGCGCTGGGCTGCGCCCAGGTGGGTCAGCAGCAGCGGCAGTTCCACGTTCTTCTGCGCGGTCAGCATCGGCATCAGGTTGTAGAACTGGAACACGAAGCCGACATGGTGGCTGCGCCAGGTGGACAGCTGGCCGCCGCTCATGCGGTCGATGCGCTCGCCTTCGATCTCGATCTCGCCGCCGCTGGGCGTGTCCAGCCCGCCGATCAGGTTGAGCAGGGTGGTCTTGCCCGAGCCGGACGGGCCCATCAGGGCGACGAAATCGCCCTTCTGGATGTCCAGGTCGATGCCGTGCAGCACCTGCACCTTTTCCGGGCCACGCTGGTAGGTCTTGGTGATGTTGCGGAGCGAAACCAGGGTCGACATGGGTGGTTCTCCGAGGATCGAACGGGAATGAAAACGGAAGCACGGCATGGCGCGGCACGCGCCTGTACGGCACCGCTGGCGCGCACACCTTGCCCTGCGGCCTGTGCCGCGTCGGCACCACACGCGGTGGCAGCGCCGGCGCCGGCGCTGCCGGTTACGGCTGTTTTTCCACGACCTTGCCGCCGTCGCGCAGTTCCGGCGGCGGGTTGACCACCACCACCTCGCCGGCACGCAGGCCGCCGGTGATCTGGCGATCGTTGTTGAGGGCGATCCCGGTGCTGACCGGGCGCTGTTGCACCCGCTGGTCCTCACCGACCACGAAGGCCACGGCAGCCTGGTCGCGCTGCACCAGTGCCGTGGACGGGACGCGCACGCCGGTGGGCGCGGCGGCCCGGGCCGGTGCGGCCGCTTCCAGGAAGCTGACCCGCACGCCCATCTCCGGCACGATCCGCGGGTCTTTCACCTTCAGCGCCACGCGCACCTTGACCGTGGCCTTGCCGCGGTCGGCGGTGGGGACGATGGCGATCACCTCGGCCGGAATCTTCCACTCCGGGTAGGCGTTGAGCGTGGCTTCCACCGGCATCTTCGGCTGCACGCGGCCGATGAAGGCTTCGCCGACCTCGACCTCGATCTCCAGCGATTCCATGTCCACGATGGTGCCGATACCGGTGCGGGTGAAGCCGCCACCGGCCGACAGCGGCGACACGATCTCGCCCGGCTGCGCGGCCTTGGCGGTGACCACCCCGGAAAACGGTGCGCGCACGATGTTGTTGTCCACCCCCAGGTCGGCGATGGCCAGCGCATCGTCGGCCACGCGGGTATTGCGCTGGGCGGTGCGCAGCTGCGCGCGCAGGCTGTCGCGCTGGGCGATGGCCTGGTCGAACTGCGAGCGCGACACCAGCTGCTGGCCAACCAGCGCCTGCAGCCGGCCGGCCTCGGCATCGGCCTGGGCCACCTGCGCCTGCAGGCCGGACAGCTGGCTGCGCGCCGCTTCCAACTGCGAGGCCGACAGGCTGCGCTGGGCATTGGCATCGATCGGATCCAGCGTGGCCATCACCTGGCCTTCCTCCACCCGCATGCCTTCCTCGATCATCACCTCGCGCACCTTGCCGGTGATCTTGGCCGACACCGTGGCCATGCGCCGGGCCACCACATAGCCGCTGGCATCGAGCACCGAACTGCTGGCGGTGCCCTGCTGGATGGCGACCACCGTCGCGGTACTGACTTCGATCGGGCGCTGCCGGCCGAACATGAACCAGCCGATGCCCGCCAGCAGCACCAGGGCGACCACGGCCAGCGCGATCCACAGCCCACGGCGGGGCGCGGACGGCGGCGGTGCGCCCGCCTTGCGGTCGATGCGGAGTTCCTTGAGCAGTTCAGCGGATGCGTTCATCGTGAGTCTGGACGGGGAATCGGGCCGAGTGTGACCGCAACGGCGGTGGCGGGGCAAACCGGCAGGCGCACCGGGCCGGGCACAGCATGCCTGCCGGCCCCGTATCGCGGCAGTGACAGCTGTCATGCGCTTGCGCTGACGCCGGCCACTGGGCGGGCCGATCGCGACCGGCGACGCTACCCCTGTCCGCCACGGGAGCCCGCCCATGTTCGACCCGACGATTGCGCCACCGGCCCGGCTGCACCCGGCCCAGCGTCGGGTGGGAGCAGGTGCCGGTGCCACTGTGCGTCACCGTGCCGTCGCGGTGCCTGGCCGCCCGGCGCCTGTGGCGCATCGGCTGGAAGTGGCATGATCGCGCCTGTTCGTCCTGCCCTGGAACTGCCCGTGCCGCGTCCGCTCGCCTCCCTGCTGCGCCCCGCGCCGGACTCTGCGATGGCCGAGAACCTGCGCCGCGGCAAATCGCCCTGGGCCGATGCGATCCACCTGCTGTGGTCGCTGTGGGTGTTCCTGACCCCGCTGTTCGGCAGCGGCTACAGCCTGCGTTGGGTGCTGCTGACCGTAGTGACCTACCCGCTGTTCCTGGCCCTGTTCACCGCGGTGCTGCTGGCCCCGCGCCATCACGCCCCGCGCTACGCGCTGTCGATGGTGGCCTTGGGCCTGCTGCCGCTGGCGTGGTATCCCTCGGCGGTAAGCTACTTCATCTTCGGTTGCGTGATGCTGCGGGTCTCGCGGCGCGGTGGCTTCGGGCGTTATCTGCTGCAGCTGGCGGGCTTGAACGCGCTGTTCGTGGTCGTCGGGCTGCTGGCCCACTACCCGTGGCAGGCGCTGATCTGGATTCCCAGCATGGCGGTGATCGTCAGCCTGGCGGTCAACGTGGGTACCGCCAACCAGGAAAAGGACGCGGCATTGCAGCTGTCGCAGGACGAAGTGCGGCGGCTGGCCGCTACCGCCGAGCGCGAGCGCATCGGCCGCGACCTGCATGATCTGTTGGGGCATACGCTGTCGCTGATCACCTTGAAGCTGGAACTGTCGCGCAAGCTGGCCGAGCGCGACCCGGACGGCTCGCGGCGCGAAGTGGCCGAGGCCGAAGCCATCGCACGCCAGGCCCTGGCCGAAGTGCGTAGTGCGGTCACCGGCATCCGCGCCAGCGACCTGGCCGCCGAGCTGGCCTCGGCGCGGCTGTTGCTGGAGTACCAGCACGTGCACCTGGATTACATGCCGCCGCCGCCGATGCCGGCGGAGGCCGAACGCGCGCTGTCGCTGGTGCTGCGCGAGGCGGCCACCAACATCGCCCGGCATGCGCAGGCGCACCAGGCCTGGATACGCTTCGAACAGGAAGGGCGCAACGTGGTGATGGAAATCCGCGATGACGGCCGCGGCGGCGCGCACGTCGATGGCAATGGGCTGACCGGCATGCGCGAGCGCGTGGCCGCGCTGCGCGGCACGCTGACCTTGCAGTCGGTGAAAGGCGAGGGCACCTGCGTGACGGTGCGGGTAGCGCTGCCGGCGGCCACCACCGCCGTGGCTGCGCTGCCTGTCCAGGCGGCGGGCGCGCCCACCCTGCCGGTGGGGCACGCGTCATGATCCGGATCGTATTGGCCGAAGACCAGGCGATGGTGCGCGGCGCGTTGTCGGCGCTGCTCGGGCTGGAGCCGGACATCGAGGTGCTGGGCAGCGCCGCCGACGGCGAAAGCGCCTGGCGAATGCTGCAGCAGCTGCAGCCGGACATCCTGGTCACCGATATCGAAATGGCCGGCCTGTCCGGGCTGGAACTGGCCCAGCGGATTACCCGCCAGGGCCTGCCGATCAAGGTGGTGATCGTCACCACGTTCGCGCGCTCGGGTTTCCTGCGCCGCGCGCTGGATGCCGGGGTGTGCGGTTACCTGCTCAAGGACGCGCCGGCCGAACGCCTGGCCGACGCGCTGCGCCAGGTGCAGCACGGCGGCCGCGCGATCGACCCGCAGCTGGCGCTGGATGCGTGGTCGCAGGCCGACCCGCTCAACGACCGCGAACGCCAGGTGCTGCGCCTGTCCGGCGACGGCCGTTCGGCCAGCGAGATCGCCACCCAGCTGGGACTGTCGCACGGCACCGTGCGCAACTACCTGTCCGAATGCATCGGCAAGCTGGGCGTGGCCAACCGCATCGAGGCGTACCGGCTGGCGCGGCAGAAAGGCTGGCTGTAGGCACTGCAGGCGCCTGCAGCCACCCGGGGGGATGTCGATCGGATGGTGCAAAGCCGGCTAGCGGCCGTTACGGCCGTTACGTCGCTGTGCATGGCGCGCTGACAAAGGTAAATCGAAACTAAATAAAGTGTGATCTGCAGCACATTTACAACTAGTTGCATATCCCATTTTTGACCCTGTCCCTACTGTTGCGACCTCGACCTTCCCGGCACATATCGGTGCCTCAAATTGCGAGGTTTCACCAATGACGTCTACGGTTTCGCTACCACGTGCCCTGTCTCTGGCAATTGCTTCGGTGCTTGCAATGGCAGCAGCCAATGCGCAGGCGGCCCCACCCATCGTCGCCGATGGAACTCATGTCGACGCAGAGGGAGACACCATCGCCGGGAACCCCGGCTATTTAGGCCATGCACTGAGCGCGACGAATGGAGGTAGCATCAACGCCTCTGACATGAACCTGTCCACAAACGGTGAACAGGCTTCGGGAGCCATTGCCAGCGGGTCGGGCAGTCGGATCGAACTGCGGAACAGCACCATCACCACTTCCGGCTACATTTCGCCAGGCTTGAACGCGGTGGGGGGCGGCAGGATCGTCGCGGAGGGAGTGACCTTCAGCTCAACAGGCAATAACGGGCGGGGAATCCAAGCCAGCGGCGCTGGCAGTGAGGTGACTTTCAACGGGGGGCGAATCTCGACGTCCGCAAGGTATGCCGACGGCGTTCGCGCAATGTTCGATGGTGTGGTGAACATCGGCCGCGACGCGACAGGCCAGGGTACCATCATCAACAACATGGGCGGCTCTGTAGGCCTGCTCGCAGGCAGTACGGCCGCTGATGCCAGCGGCACCATCAATGCAGATGGTGTGACCATCTATAGCAATGGTCCGGCTGGATTCGCGGGCGGAGCGGGCGCTCGCCTGAACATTCGCGACGCTACGATCAACTCGCTGGCGTCTGGTGTGACTGCCACGCTGGGGGGACAAGCGGTCGTCGAAAGCACCACAATCAAAGCCGGACGTCCCGATCGGATAAATAGTCATGGCGTCTCCGCTGACAACGGCGGGCATGTAGATGTGCGGGACACCTCGATCAGCACCATCGGCACCAGCTCCTATGGCTTGTATGCAACTACCGGTGGGAGCATCACTGCCACCACGACGGACATCGCCACCAGTGGCCTTAATTCGCATGGCGTGGTGGTCGATAACGCCGACAGCATGATCGCCGTCAGTGGCGGGCAGGTGTCCACCACCGGGCGGGAGGCGCATGGCATCTATGCCACCGCTGGCTCGGTGCGTGCCGACAACCTCGACATCACTACTTCCGGATTGGGTTCCATCGGTGTGTTCGCACGCGGGCCCGATGCGGCGATCGAACTGAGCAACAGCCGTGTGACCACCACCGATCGCGGACATGGCGCGGCGGCCCTGGCCGGTGCGCAGCTGACGATCATCAACTCCAGCTTGAACGCCGCAGGCGCCAACGGCATCACCGCCCGCAACGCCGGTACGGTAGTGACGGTGGCTGGGTCGGACATCCAGACCACGACCGAGGATTCGCATGGCGTGCTGTTGAGCGACCAAGCCAGCGCGGTGATCGATGGCAGCCATATCACCACGCTCGCAGACCGCAGCCGCGGCATATGGGCGTCCGGTGCCAGCACTGTGCATGTGTCCAACTCCCTGATCGAAACCGCGGGCGACCGTACCCCGGACGTCAGTGGTGGCCCCTTCGGGGCGGCCGGTGTGGTCGTATCCTCTGGTGGTCAGGCCATCCTGGAAGACACCCGTGTTGCCACCACCGGCTATTGGGCCGATGGTGTCGATGTGGAGCTGGATGGTTCGGCACTGCACATGATCGGCGGTAGCGTGCACACCACGGGGGAGAACTCCAAGGGGGCAGCCGCTTACGGTGGCAACAACATGTTGACCCTGGAACGGGTCCAGGTGTTGACCGAAGGCCGTGGCGCACGTGGTGTGGTGGCGTCGGGTGTGGGAAGCCGCGCACGGGTCCTGGATGCCACCGTGACCACGCTCGGGGAGGGCTCGCATGGGCTGGATGCGATCGATGGCGCTTACCTGCAGGCGGTTGGTACGCAGGTGGTCACGCAGGGCGCCGACGCGTATGCAGCCCGCGCCAGCAACGGCGCGCAGCTGGATCTCGCCGACAGTGCGCTGTATGCGAGCCGCGGCGCCGGCGTGCGGCTCGATGCGGCGCACCTGGCCGCCAGCGACGGTACCCGTATCGAAGGTGGCAATGGCCGGGCCATCGAGCTCGGTTCGGACGCAACCAGCACGGTCACCTTCAACCGCAACGTGGTTGCGCTGGGCGATATCCGTTTTGCTGATGGTGCCATTGATACGGATGCAAACGGTGTACTCGACCGAACCGCATCGCTGGCACTGGACAACAACAGCATCTGGAAAGGGGCAACCGACGCCATTGGCGATCTGTCGCTGGCCAACGGCAGCCGCTGGGACGTGACCGGCGATTCGCAGGTCGGCAGCCTCTCGCTGTCCAATGCCAGCATTGCCTTCGACCATGCCGATGGGCGTTACAAGACCGTCACTGTCGACGGTGATTTCCACGCCGACGATGGCTTGCTGGTGATGAACACCGCGCTGGGCGATGACAGTGCTCCCACCGATCGTCTGCATGTGCGTGGCGACACCTCCGGCACGGCGCGCATCGCGGTGAACAACATCGGCGGCCGTGGCGCCCTGACCAATGACGGTATCCAGCTGGTCCAGGTCGATGGCGTATCGGCCGGCAGGTACCAGCTGCAGGGTCGTGCGGTGGGCGGCGCCTACGAGTATTTCCTGCATCAGGGCGGACGCACTGATCCGACCGATGGCGATTGGTACCTGCGCTCGCAGTTGCCGGTGGCGCCGATCGATGAGTGTGCGGCCAATCCACAGAATCCGGCCTGCTTCGATCCGCCGGTGCCTACGCCGGTGCAGCGTCCGGAAGCCGGTGCCTATCTTGCCAATCAGGCTGCAGCGGTGGGCATGTTCGATCTGACCCTGCATGAGCGCGTCGGTGAACCGAACCTGATAGAGCGCCAGAAGACCCGCGACCAGATGGGTGGTGCTTGGGCGCGCGTGACCAGCGACCACACCCGCAGCCGGATCAGTGACCAGCTGGGCCGCCAGGGCCGCCAGCACCTGCTGCAGGTCGGCGCCGACCTCACCCGTTGGGGCCGCGGTGACCGTGGCGTGGCAGGTGTGATGGTCGGAACCGGCGAAGCCACCGAGCAGGTACTGTCCAGGGTGACCGGCTACGCAGCACAAGGCCGGGTCAAGGGGCGTGCCGCAGGCGTCTATGGGACCTGGCTGCCCGGCGCTGCCGATGACGGTGGCCTGTACCTGGACAGTTGGGCCCAGGTTGCACGCTTCAGCAACACCGTCCAGGGCGATGCACTGCAGCGCGAACGCTATGACAGCCGCAGCACCAGTGCTTCGGTGGAAGCCGGTTATGCCTTCAACGTGCATCGTGGGAGTGCCAGCGCAATGTACCTGGAGCCACAAGCGCAGGTGATCTGGAGCGACTACCGCATGGGCGGTGGACACCATGCCGAAGCCAATGGCACCGATGTCCGCGTCGCCAACGCCGGTGGCGTGCGTACCCGTCTGGGCGTGCGCTTGTATGGCCATACCGCTCTGGAGAGCGTGAACCGGGTGCAGCCGTTTGCGGCGGTCAACTGGATGCGCAGCCATGGTGGCGCCAATGCGGTCTGGCTGGACGACGTGGCGCTGGAAGGTGCGGCGCCGCGCGATGTCTACGAGGTCAAGGGTGGTGCGCAATTGCAGCTCGGCCACGGCCTGACCGCCTGGGGTGAACTCAGCATCGGGCGTGGTGCGCAGAACTACCGCAACTACGGCGCCCTGATGGGTCTCAAGTACGCCTGGTGACATCGCCCCGCTCCCGTCCCTCGAACCGGAGGGGCGGGAGCGGGGATAGGTGGGAGCCGTATTGGTTGATATGCCTCAGGGACCGGTACGGCGGCAGCAGCTATCGAACGGCTTCTCCATCGCTATCGTCCTTTACCCCACCCGCTGTCGGTCCCTTCGCCATCGCCTGGAACACGCCGTCGCGGCGCACCCACAGGTGGAACAGCGCGGCCGACAGGTGCACCACCACCGTGGCGAACAGCGCGTAGGCCAGCAGGCTGTGCGCGTTGCGCAATGCGGCGTACAGCGCCGGGTCGTGCGGCACGATCGCCGGCAGGTTGAAGCCGGACCACATCACGATCGGGTAGCCGCCGGCCGACAGCATCGACCAGCCCACCAGCGGCATCGCCAGCATCAGCCCATACAACACCCAGTGCGACGCATGCGCGGCAGCGGCCTGCCAAGCCGGAAGATCAGCCGGCAACGGTGGCGGCCGGTGGCGCAGGCGGTTGTACAGGCGCACGATCACCAGCAGCAGAATCGCGATGCCCAGCGGGCGGTGCAGGTCGATCAGCAGCGGCCGCCACTGCAGCGCGGCAACCATGCCCACGCCGACGAACAGCATGGTCAGGATCATCGCCGCCATCAGCCAGTGCAGCACCCGCGCGGTGAGGTTGAAGTGGCCGGCATCGCGGTTCATCGTGCACCTTCCTTGCCGGTGGCGGCCGCGCCCTTGCCACTGGCGATCTCGCGCTCGCGGCGGTTGAACGACTGCGAATACACCGCCGAACGCGCCGCCAGGATCGGATCATTGCTGCCGCCGATGCCGCTGGGCAGGATCAACGGATCGTAGTTGAGGTCGCGGCAGGCGCCCTGCGCCTGCGGCTGCATCGACACCAGGCTGAGCGTGCCCACCTTGACCTGGCGGCGTTGCGCCGGCCAGGGCTGCGAGGGGTCGTCGATCGGGTCGCCGTCTTCGGCGATGGTCACCCACATGTCCCAGCGCACCGGGCCCTGGGCCAGCCGCTGCTGGAACTCATCGGCCAGATAGTCCAGCCCGGCCTGCGCGCGCTGGGCGGCAGTCATCTCCACGAACGCCGCCTGCGGCCGCATGCTCCAGCGCACGTAGCGATGGCTGCCGTCGGCGGCGGTGAAGCGGAAACTGTTGACCCCGTTGTAGGCGGTATTGGCCCAGCTGTTGGACCACGGTTCGGTCTTGGCCCACTGCTGGAAGGCGCGCGCGGACGGGTACTTTTCCAGCACGGCGGCCATTTTCGCCGGGTCCGGCTTGCCGGTGGCCGGGTCGGGAATGCTGGCGCGGGTCTGTTCGAGGAAGGCCTCGGCCGTGGGCACGGCGAAGAACGGGAAGCTGTTCATGGCCGTGCGCCATTCCTGGCCGTCATCGCTGACCAGCTGCAGCGCCATGCTGCGCACGCGTGCATTGGCGTCGGCGCCGTGCGGGTCGCCGCCGCCGATCGACAGCCGGCCCAGCACCGGCACCTGCGGCTGCCGGAACACCCGCGCCGAACTCAGCGCCGCGCCCTCCGGCGTACCCTGGAAGCTGCCGCTGACGCACACGCCCTTGCTGTGCGCGCGGCGGAAACCCGGGTGCGGCGGGCCGGTGGCCTCGATGCTGTCGGTGAACGCCTGCGCGGTGGCGCGGTCGCGGCCGATCCAGCCGGCCAGCCAGGCGAAGGCCAGCACCAGCAGCCCGGCAATCAGCGCGATCAGCGCCAGCCACAGCAGCGGCGAGGGCGGCCGCGGGGCGCCCGGCTCCTGGCCGGCGCGGGTATAGCCGAAGAGCGACATGCGGTTTCCTGCCTTCACGATGCGTGTGGGTGGGCGACGCAGGCATGGTGTCAGAACAGTGGTCGGGCCGATATTCACATTTTTGACAAGTATTCAAAACGCAGATCCCCGCCGAAGCGGGGATCTGTGGGGACAGCCGTCGGCACGCGGCGGTCAGCCGGCGTAACGCGCCTGCAGCATCGCCCAGGCCGAGCGCAGTGCCAGGGCTTCGCCGCCGGCCGGGCGGCCCGGGCGTTCGCCGTCGTTCCAGGCGTACACATCCAGGTGCGCCCACTTCTGGCCCTCGGCGATGAAACGCTCCAGGTACAGCGCGGCAGTGACCGAACCGGCCATGCGCGAGCCGGCATTGGCCAGGTCGGCGATGTTGCTGTGCAGGTAGCGCAGGTACGGGCGCCACAGCGGCATGCGCCAGACCGGGTCGCGGGTCCGTTCGCCGGCCTGCAGCCACTGCTGGGCCAGGGTGTTGTCGTTGCTGAACAGCGCCGGCAGGTCCGGCCCCAGCGCGATGCGCGCCGCGCCGGTGAGGGTGGCGAAGTCCAGCACGATCTCCGGCTGCTGCTCGCTGGCATAGGTCAGCGCATCGGCCAGGATCACCCGCCCTTCGGCGTCGGTGTTGTCGATCTCGATGCTCAGGCCCTTGCGGGTGGCGATCACTTCGCCGGGGCGGAACGCATCGGGGCCGATCGCGTTTTCCACCGCGGCAATCAGCAGGGTCAGCCGCACTGGCAGCTGCCGGGCCATGACCAGCCCGGCCAGGGCCAGCGCATGCGCCGCGCCGCCCATGTCCTTCTTCATGTTGCGCATGCCATCGGCCGGCTTGATGTCCAGCCCGCCGGTATCGAAGCACACGCCCTTGCCGACCAGCGCCACGTGCGGCTGGCCTTCGTTGCCCCAGCGCAGCGCGATCAGCCGCGGCGCGCGGTGCGAGGCCCGGCCCACCGCATGGATGGACGGGAAGTTCTGCTCCAGCAGCGCATCGCCGGTGATCACCTCGATCTGCGCACCGTAGGCGGCAGCCAGGTCGCGCGCGGCGTCTTCCAGCTGCTGCGGGCCCATGTCTTCGCTGGGCGTGTTGACCCAGTCGCGCACGCGCAGGCTGGCGGTCACCACATCGCGCACTTCCGCCGACGGGGTGGCGGCCAGCTGCGCCGGGGCGCGGTTGGGCTTGCGGTAGCGGCTGAAGCGGTAGCTGCCCAGGCCCCAGCCCAGGTGCAGCAGGGTTTCCATTTCCGCCGGCAGCGTATCGGCCAGCTGCCACACACTGCCCTCGGGCAGCGCGAACGGGGCGTGCGCATAGGCGTAGGCATCGCCGGCATCGCCCACGCCGAGGATCGCACCGGCCAGGCCGTGCTCACCGGGCAGCAGCACCACGCTGGCGCCGCTGCCGTTGAAGTGCTGCGCATCCACCCACGCGCCCAGTGCCGGGCTCTGCTGCGCGCGCCAGGTGCTGAACTGTTCGCGGTTCATCACGTGCAGCGGCAGCGCCTTGGAGGCATCGGGGGTGAAACCGTTGATCTGGGTCATGCGGGGTGTGGCTCCGTTCGTGGTCAGGCGTGCGCGGCCGATGCGTTGGCATCCAGCCAGTCGGCCAGCCCGGTCAAGGTGTCGAACTGCAGGTCGGGCTGCAGCGAAGGATGGTTCCAGGCGTGCGCCTCGCGGTTGATCCAGCAGCCACGCAGGCCGGCCTGGATCGCGCCGGCCACGTCCATTTCGGCGTGGTCGCCCACGTGCAGCACCTGTGCCGGGGCAACCCCGAGGCGGTCGCAGGCGGCATGGAAGATGCTGGCCGCCGGTTTGGCCGCGCCGTGTTCGCGCGAGCCCAGCTGGAAACTGAAATGGTGCGCCACCCCGATCCGCTGCAGGTCGGCATTGCCGTTGCTGAGCGCGGCCACCGGCACCCTGGCGGCGATCCGCGCCAGTGCGTCCAGCGCGTCGGGGTAGAACTCCACCTGGTTGCGCGCGGCGTAGAACGCTTCGTAGGCCGGTTCCAGCAGGGCCAGGTCGGCGCCGCTGCGCTCCAGCGCTTCGCGCAGGGTCAGCCGGCGCAACGCGCTCAGGTCATGGTGCAGCTGCGGGTTGTCGTGGAAGGAACGCTCACGCAGTTCGCGCATCGCCGCCACCGGGTACATCGCGGCGGTGGCGGGGCTGTGCTGCAGCATCCAGTCGAACAGTACCTGGTCGATCCGCGCGCCGATCGGGGCGAACGGCCACAGGGTGTCGTCGAGGTCCAGGGTAATGGCTTGGATAGGGAAATTCACCGCGCCATTCTACTCCTGCCGTCCGCGCCGGGCATGCCGGATCGGTTCATTCCAGCAGCCGCGCCCAGCCCTGCGTGCCCTCCAGCCGGGCCAGCACCAGCTTGATGCAGACCAGCAGCGGCACCGCCAGCAGCAGCCCGACCATGCCCCACAGCCAGCCGAACACCATCAGCGCCAGGATCAGGATCAGCGGCGAAATCGCCATGCGCCGGCCCAGCACGATGGGGGTCACCACTTGGCCTTCCACCGTGTGCAGGGCCAGGTAGCAGGCTGCCGGCAGCAGGGCCGCCAGCGGGTCGCTGAATTCCACAAAGCCCATCAGCAGCATCAGCGCCACCCCGATCAGCGGCCCCACGTACGGCGCGAAGTTCAGCAGCGCGGCCACCGTGCCCCACAGCAGCGCCTCCTGCAGGCTGACCCCGAGCAGCAGCAACACCCCGGAAAACACCAGCCCCACGGCGGTGTTGATCACGGTGATGGTCAGCACATAGCGCGACACCTCGCGTTCGATCGAACGCAGGATGTCGGTGGTGAAGCGTTGCTGCTGGCGGTTGGGGAACAGCGCGATGGCATGCTTCTGCAGGTTCTGCCCGTAGATCATGAAGAACAGGGTCAGCAGCACCACCGCCAGCACCGAGGCGGCCAGCCGCGGGGCGCGGGTAAGCACCTTGTAGGGATCGTCCAGCTGGGTGCGCACGATCTGTACGCGCCGGCTGCCTTCGCCGCCGGCCACGCGCGCGAAGTTCTCCGCGGCCTGGTTGGCCTGCTGCACCGGCTTGGTCAGGTTCTGTACCTGGCGCGCTACCTTGCGCAGTTGCTGCGGCGCTTCCTGTGCCCATTCCATGGCCGGGCCGACCAGTTGCACGCCCAGCGCGGCCGCACCGCTCAGGCCCACCCCGAGCACCAGCACCGCACCGAGAAAGCGCGGGATCCACAGCTTGCCCAGCAGGCGCAGGATCGGGTTGCCGACCAGCGCGAAGAACATCGCCAGCAGCACCGGCAGGATGACTTCCTGCGCCGCCCACAGGGTGAAGCCCACCGCCAGGGTGGCCAGCACCACCAGCGACATCGATGCACGCGGACGTGGCGGCGGGGCGGCGACGGCCTCGTCGGGGGAAACGGCAGGAACGCTCATGCGGGCGCCGGGCAGGGAAGGAGCGCCATTATTGGGTACGCCGGGTGCGTACGGTGTGTGCAGGCAGGTCCGACCCATGGTCGGACGTTTCCAGGTCCGGCCGTGGCCGGACCTCGCTTCTTTCTACGTCAGCGTTCGGAAAGATCGGTGGCCGCTTCGGCCGGCTGCGGTTGCCGTGCCGCATCCGTGTCTGCACGTACCTGCGGACTGGCTGCGGGCGTCGCCGCCGGGGCCTGGCGCGGCAGTTCATCGGCGGCCTGGTCGACCTTGTCGGCCGCCTGCTCGGCGGTATCGGCCGCTTCGCCGGCCTGGATCGAGGCGAACGCAGCCTGGGTGCTGGCCACCAGGCTGGAGACCGACCCGATCATCTGCAGCCAGCGCGCACCCTGTACCTTCGCGCCCAGCCCGGTCGGCTCCAGCCGGCCGGCCAGGAAGCCGCCGGCCAGGCCGACGGTGATGATCCGCAACGGCGTCCAGCCGGAACGCCAGACGGTGCTGAGGGTGGACCAGTTGCTGCGGGTCTTCTCCACCCGCACCGCCACCACCAGTTCGGCACGCTGCACGCGCTGCCGCAAGGCTTCAAAGTTCATCGTTTGGCCCCGGTGGTATCGACGTCGGCATCGGGATCTTCCTCGCCCGGTTCGTCATACAGCCCCAGCCGCGACAACTGGCGGCGGGTGGCATGCATGCCGGTATGCCGGAAGAAGAACGACACCCGCCACATCGCATAGCCGGTTACCACCAGGCTGAGGATCGAGGTGATCAGCAGCGAGTGGAACCAGGACATGCCCCAGCGCACCATCAGCGCGATCAGTGTGCCGGCCAGCAACAACCAGGCCGAGGCGCCGAACACGATCGCCACCCCGCTCCAGGCCAGCGCACGCCCGAACGCGCTGCGCGCCAACGCGAAATCGGCCGACGCCAGCCGCCGCAGCGAACGCAGCGTGTGCTTGGCCGCGTCCACGGTGTCGCGGCCGGCTTGGCCGACCTGGCGGATGCTTTCGTCCAGGTGGGGGGCTTTTTCACCGCTGTCCGGTGGTGGGGTTTGCGCACCACCGGCAGCGGTCGACGGGGTTGGATCGCTCACGCCGGGTTACTTGTCGCCGCCGCTGCGGGCCAGCTTGGCGATGATCCAGCCGGCGGCGAAGGCCACGCCGAAGGAGGCCAGCGGACGCTCGCGGATCAGTTCGGCGGCGCTGTCGACCAGGTCCTTGCCCTTGTCCATCAGTGCATCCACCTGTTCCTTGGCGGCGGCACCGCCGAACTCGGCGGCGGCCAGGCCCGACAGCGCGGTATCGGACAGCTCGGCCTTGACGTTGGCCTTGCCGATGCGCAGTTCGTCGGTGGCAGCGCCGGTGGCGCCCTTGATCGCGCCGCCGGCGGCGCTGGCGGCCGACTTCAGGTGCGAACCGGCTTCACCCAGGTGTTCCTTCAGGTTCTCGGTATTGGTGGGGCTCATCGTGACTCTCCGTATGGTGGCGATGGGGAAGGTGGCCGCCGGCGGACCGGTCGGCAACGAACACAAGGTAATAGCATCGGGGGGGTGTAAGCGACGTTACGGCGCCCGCCGCCGTTCAGCGCATCACCAGCACGCCCGGCGTATTGCCGCGGATGATGCGCAGCACCAGCTGCGCCGGGCGCTGCTGGAAGTTGGCGCGCCAGCTGGCCAGGTCGGCGAACTCGCCGGCGGTGGCTTCGGTGATCACATCGCCGGCGGCCAATCCCGACGTCGCCGCGCGGCTGCCGCGCTTGACCTCGCTGACCTGCACGCCACTGATCCCGGCCTGGCGCAGGGCCTCGGGCAGGTCCACGAAGGTGGCACCGCCCAGCCGCGGGTCCAGCGTGTCGCCGCTGACCGCGCGCGCCTGTTCCTTCAGCGTGGCCTTGAGCTGCAATGGCTTACCGTCGCGGCGGATCTCCAGGTTCAGCGTGCTGCCCACCGGCTGCAGACCTTCCACGTTGTGCAGGGCCTGGGCGCTGTCCACGCGCTGGCCGTTTGCCGCCACCACCACATCGCCCGGCCGCAGCCCGGCCGCGGCGCCGCCGGACCCGGCCAGCACCCGCGTCACCAGCGCACCGCGCGCCTCGCCCAGGCCCAGCCCTTGCGCGATCTGCTGGGTCAGGTTCTGCGCTTCCACCCCCAGCGTGCCGCGCACCACCACCCCGTGCTTGACCAGCTGGTCGACCACATCGCGGGCCAGGTTGGACGGAATGGCCAGGCCCAGCCCGATGTTGCCGGCCATGCTGCCCTGCGGATTGAAGCTGGCGGTATTGATGCCCACCAGCTGGCCCTGCAGGTTGACCAGCGCGCCGCCGGAATTGCCCGGGTTGATCGAGGCATCGGTCTGGATGAAGTTCTGGTAGCCCAGCCCGCGGATGCCGCTGCGGCCCACCGCCGAGACGATGCCCGAGGTGACGGTCTGGCTGAAACCGAACGGGTTGCCGATCGCCACCACGAAATCGCCCACGCGCAGCTGTTCGCTGTTGCCCAGCGGCAGCGCGGTGAGCTTGTCGGCCGGAATGCGGATCAGCGCGATGTCGGTGTCGCGGTCCGAGCCGATGAACTCGGCCTTGACCGTGCGCCCGTCGGACAGGGTGACCTGTACGTCGTCGGCGTTGTCGATTACATGGTGGTTGGTCAGTACCAGCCCGGCGCCGGCATCGATGATCACCCCCGAGCCCAGCGATTCGTTGATGCGCTCCTGCGGCACTTCCGGGAACAGGCGGCGGAAGAACGGGTCGTTGAAGTACGGGTTGCGCACCCGCACCACTTGCTTGGTGTTGACGCTGACCACCGCCGGCATCGCCCGCTCCAGCATCGGCGCCAGCGAAGGCACCGCCTGCCCGGCGACGGCGGCCGGCAGCGCGGCGGTGGCCGGAATGGCCAGCGACACCGGCGCCGCCTCGGCGCGGTTGTCCAGGTGGGCGTTGATCGCCGAGGCGATGAAGCCACCGAAGGCGGCGGCAAGTGCGAGCGTAAGCAGGGTCGGGAGCGGTCGCATGGTCCGGCGGTTCCGTAACAAGAAGGCAAAGACACGCATACGGTAGTTCAAGCTGAATGAATGTGTGTGGATGCGGCTTAACCAAGTCGCCATCGCACGGCGGCCGGCGGCCTACCGCGACAGGGCGCGCCGGCCCGGCAGGGGCGTTGACAGGGTGCCGTGCCGGCGTAAGCTGCAAGGGCATCGGCCACAATATGTTGCGTTGCCGATCTGGATTTCCCCAAGAGGTTGGGTCTGTCGGCCCGGGGCAATACCCTTCCGCCACGGATGCGCCATGACCGCCACTGTGTTGAACGGTTCTCCATCGCCCCTCCCTGGCCTGCCGTCAGCGGCATTCGGTGCGCATGGTCGTCGCTACGGTCGCATCGGCCTGCCTGTCGTCCCCTGCATGCATCGCCCGATGCCGGATCGACGTGGGCGCCGGGAGCATGCGGTCGGCCTGCAGGGAATCGGCATCGACCAGGAGACGCACCCGCGTTGCGCATGCCGATCCATGCATGTGCATGGATCACCGATGGCCCCATGCCGTCGCTGCAACGCGTTGCCGACGGCGCTGCGGCGTGATCGGTAAACGCCACTGCCGCATCGCCCAGGCGTGCCGATCAACCGGCGGCATCGACATGCGTTTGACTGCCGCCGCGGCCTGCCACGCGCGGCTCGGGACTGCCAGCCTGCATGAAGGCGGTGGCCGTTTCCCGCGCGAAGATGGCGCAGTTGTCGAGGTAAAGGGTACTGGCCGGACCACCTGCGACGGTCAATTGCACATTGCCCTGCATCGGTTCGCCGCGCGCGGGGACGTGCGCGGCGGCAGCATGCAGGCCAACGATGGAAGCTGTTTTAAAGGGGTTTGTTGCAGATGCCCGGTTCGCCGGGCGGGTGCAGCACCGGCCCGCCAAGCACAGATGCGGCGCATGGCGTGCGACAAGACCGTTCCACGAAGCACCGCGCCGGTATAGCATCGCCAGCGATTTGACTAACCAGTCCCCTTAGGAGGCAATCATGAGCAATGGAAATGGCGTGACCGCGACCCTGTCGCACGGCGTAGACGAAGTGAAAGAAGTCGCGGGCAAAGTGGGCGAGAGCATCGCCACCACCGCCGAAGACGCCGTGGCATCGGTGAAGAAGACCGTCAAGCGCGCGCGCAAGGCCGCCACCACCCAGGTTGCCAAGGTCAAGAAGGCCGTGCAGAAGGCCGAGAAGACCGTCGCCAAGAAGGCTGACAAGGCTGCCAAGTCGGTGGGCAAGACCCTGGCCGGCGCCAAGAAGAAGCTGGAAGCAGCCAAGAGCAACGCCAAGGCCGAGGCCGCCGCGCTGAAGAAGCAGGTCGCCAAGAAGAAGGCCGCCGCCGAAAAGGCCGTGACCAAGACCACCAAGGCTGCCGGCAAGAAGGCCGCCACCGCCAAGAAGACCGTGACCAAGAAGGCCGCCGTGGCCAAGAAGACCATCGCCAAGAAGGTCGCCACCGCCAAGAAGACCGTGACCAAGAAGGCCGCCGTGGCCAAGAAGACCATCGCCAAGAAGGTCGCCACCGCCAAGAAGGCGGTGACCAAGAAGACCGCCGCCGCCAAGAAGGTGGTCGGCAAGAAGGCTGCCACCGTCAAGAAGGCTGTGGCCAGCAAGTCGGCTGCCGCCAAGAAGGTGGTGGGCAAGAAGGTCGTCGGCAAGAAGACGGTTGCCGCCAAGAAGGTTGTCGGCAAGAAGACCGCCGTGGCCAAGAAGGCGGTCGGCAAGAAGACCGCCGTAGCCAAGAAGGCCGTCGGCAAGAAGGTCGCCGCTGCCAAGAAGACCGTCGGCAAGAAGACTGCCGCTGCCAAGAAGGTGGTCGGCAAGAAGACCGTCGCCGCCAAGAAGGTGATCGGCAAGAAGGCTGCCGTGGCCAAGAAGACGGTCGGCAAGAAGACCGCTGTCGCCAAGAAGGTGATCGGCAAGAAGGCCGTAGCCCGCAAGGCTGCACCGGCCAAGCGCGCCAGCGCCGCCAAGACCGTGGCCCGCAAGGCCCCGGCCAAGCGCGCCCGCAAGTAAGCAGTACGCACGGCGCCTGCCTCCGGGCGGGCGCCGTGACGCGGCGGCAGGTGTGTGTTCCCTGCGTGCCCGCCCCACGCCTTCGGCGTGTGTTTCCATCCTGTTGTACCTGCGCACGGTGCCAGTCAGTAGCGGCAGCGCCCGCTCGCGATGGATATCCCTGCCCGCCGGCACGGCATCTGCTTCCTGCCACGGTCAGTCTGTGCCATAACAGCAGCGTCAAGGCGCTGATGATCAGGGACGAGGTGCGATGTGGTCCAATGGCGGATACTCGGGCAACTGGGCGTGATAGCCGCACTTGTCATGTTCTGCAGTGCGGTCGCTGCCGCGCCTGCAGTGAATGAGTGGCGGGGCCTGGTGATGCTGCAGCCGGAGTCGGTCATGCAGCAGCGTTCCCCATCGGCTGACGCCGTGGTCGACTATCTCAAGCGCGTGCAGATGGCCAGCGAGCAGGCCCTCGCCGTACTGCCTGCAACGCCAAGTGGTGGGTATCTGGTACTGGCCGTGCGTCCGGGTGGGCAGGCGCGTGTCTGGCTGGACCTGGAACCTGCGCTTCCGCCCGCAAGTGCCCAGGCTTTGCGGGCGGCGGTAGAGACAGTGCCGCCTTTTGCGGCCACCGACGGCGTGCTGGTACTCGCATTGGGAACGACGTTGTGGGGTGGCGCACCTTTGCAGCGCATGCCGGCCCCGGAGCAGTTCAAGGCAACTGCTGATGCGGCCGGGCATCCCCTTGAAATGGAAGCACTGGTAGATCGTCTGTGGCCGGCCGGGCTGTCGCGCTGATACCGGTTGCGATGATCTTTCCCTACAGGCCTTGGTAGTTCATTCACCAGCGCATTGCAGGTGGACTATGGCCTCTGCATGGTGTGCGTCAGCTGCGGCCGGGCGCGGCCAGCAACGATGTTCTGCCACTTGTCGACGGCGGTGGGGCATGCAGCACGCGCTGCATCCGCGATACCGGGTAGGCGGCGTTGTTGGACATCATCCTGTCCGGCACGACGAGCGACTCATATGCGGTGGTGGCAGCAGCATGGGGGTGGAGTAAACGGCGAGAGTCCCTACGCGCCCCCATGCTGATGCTTATCGCGTGTTGGCCAGATCAGCCCGGCAGATCGACCACCGGCACGAAGCCGCCATAGATCATGCGCTTGCCATCGAACGGCATCGGGTTGTTGGCCGGGTCCATGCGCGGGTCGGCCATCATCTTTTCCATACCGGCATCGCGGGTGGCCTTGTCGGGCCATTCGATCCACGAAAACACCACGGTTTCATCCGGTTTGGCTTCCACCGCACGGAAGAAATCGGTCTGTTTGCCATGGCTGACGTCATCGCCCCAACACTCCACCACGCGCAGCGCGCCGTACTCCACGATCATCGCGTCGGCCTCGCGGGCGTGGGCAAGGAACTTGTCTTTGTTGGCGGTGGGGACGGCCAGCACGAAACCATCGATATAGGACATGGGTTGCCTCCGGTGGGTCACGGCGCGCCGGAATGGGCGCCTGGTCTGTATACGACGAACACGGGCGGGGGAAATCGACACTGCGCCGGGCCGCGCCGTAGCGGTGTGAGGGAGACGCAGGGGGCGTGTGATAGTGATCGGCATGTAATTCAGCCACTTACGGGAGTATTCCGGCGAAAAGCCCGCTTGTCGTGTCAGAGAATTCCTAATCCAGACTAAGAACCGTCTGATAGAACCCGTGACGGAATCAGCCCAGAATCGAGCTGCCGGAAAGGAAGCATCCCCAGCGACCTGAGGTCTGGCGCCGGATCGGCGTCAGCCGGTGTATCACCGAGGAAGGGCGCGTTAGCCGACTACTCCCCAAGAGCGGCTTCCCCAACGCGTGACGCCCCGCAAGGGCATCGTCGTGACCCGTTTCCTTTTGCCGATGCTGGCGTGTCGCCAGATTCCCCGGCCACTTCCCCGAAGGTTCAGCATCGTCACCGGCGCAATCGCCACGTCGCGCCGCGCGCCGCTGTTTTTCAGTGGTTTCCGCGCGGCGCGCGTATGCCAGAGCGCAACTGAACCTTTGCCAAAAATTCAGCGGAATGAAAACGCCGAACTTCAGGGCGGGTTAGGGCGAATAACGGAGAATTAACTTCCCGATGCAGGCCGGCGTCCGCGCCACCTGCAAGAAGTTCAAGACAAAAAGGTGTACCCCCATGAAGACTTCGTTGATTGCCCTGGCCCTCGCCGCCGCCCTGCCGTTCGCCGCTTCGGCTGCCGAAGGCCTGTCCTACAACTACGCTGAAGGCGACTACGTCAAGACCGACGCCGACGGTGGCAAGGCCGATGGTTGGGGCGTGAAGGGTTCCTACGGCTTCCTGCCGAACTTCCACGCCTTCGGTGAGTACAACCAGCAGAAGACCGACATCGGCAACTTCAAGGTTGACCAGTGGCGCGTCGGCGTGGGCTACAACCAGGAAATCGGCAACAGCACCGATTTCGTCGGCCGCGTTGCCTACAACAAGTTCGACCCGAAGGAAGGCCTGGACTTCAACGGCTACAGCGCCGAAGCCGGTATCCGTACCGCGTTCGGCCAGCACGCCGAAGTCTATGCGATGGCCGGCTACGAGGATTACAGCAAGAAGCACGGCATCAACCCGGATGGCGAGTTCTACGGCCGCCTGGGTGGCCAGGTGAAGTTGAACCAGAACTGGGGCATCAACGGCGACATCAAGATGAACCGCCACGGCGACAAGGAATGGTCGGTCGGCCCGCGCTTCAGCTGGTAATAGCGGTGTGACCGCAACGTCACGCGCCTGATCGGCGTGGCAGGAAAGGCCCGGCAATGCCGGGCCTTTTCCGTTTGGGCCGCCGTTGCCGATACGCTATGCCTTTCCCGACCGAGGATAGGCCCGCATGAACCCACAGAACGATCTGCAACGCCCGCGGCTTGGCTGCGGCGCGGTGGTGCAGCGTGCCGATGGCGCTATCCTGCTGATGTTGCGCGGGCGCCAGCCCGAGCAGGGCCATTGGGGCCTGCCCGGTGGCAAGGTCGACTGGATGGAAACGGTCGAGCACGCCGTGGTCCGCGAAGTCGAGGAGGAAACCGGGCTGCGCGTGGCGGTGGAGCGGCTGCTGTGCGTGGTGGACCACTTCGAACCGGCGCTGGCCCAGCACTGGGTGGCGCCGGTGTATGTGGTGCGCATGCTGGATGCGGCCCAGGTGGCGCAGGTGCGCGAGCCCGAGGCCCTGCCGGAACTGGGCTGGTTCACCGCCGACGCGCTGCCTGCGCCGCTGACCACCTCGGCGCGGCGCGCACTGGCCGAGCTGTCGATGGCGCACTGAACTGGCCACTTTGGCGGGCCGATCAGCCAAGCCATGCGCGGCTGACCGGCACTGGCGGCCGCGCGCGCCGGCACGCCACCGCCACGCCTCAGGCCACCGCGCCCAGCAGCGCCGCACTGCGCGTCAGCACCAGCCGTGCCGCCGGCGCAGCCCCCAGCTGATGCAGGCAGGCATGCACCATGCCGGGCAGGCGCTCGCAATGCACGGCCACCCCGGCCTGCCGTAGCCGCGCGGCGTAGTGCTCGCCTTCGTCGCGCAGCGGGTCGTACTGGCAGACCAGCACGCTGGCCGGTGGCAGCCCGCGCAGGTTGGCGGCGCGCGCGGGCACCGCATGGCCGCTGGTGGCGGCGTAGCCGTCGCCCAGGTACGCCTCCCAGCAGCGCTGCATCAATGCCGTGCTGAGGTAGTAGCCCTCGCCGAACTGCCGATGGCTGTCGCTGTCGGTTGCCGTGTCCAGGGCCGGGTACAACAGCAGCTGGTGGTGGATGGGCGGCCCGCCGCGATCGCGCGCCAGCAGGGCCACTGCGGCGGCCAGGTTGCCGCCGGCGCTGTCGCCGCCGACCATCAGCCGTGCCGGGTCGATATCCAGCAGGGCGGCTTCGCGGTGGCTCCAGCACAGCGCGGCATACACGTCTTCCAGTGGCACCGGGTAGCGGTGCTCCGGCGCCAGCCGGTAATCCACGGCAAGCACCACGCAGCCACTGGCGTTGGCCAGCGCCCGGCATGGGTTGTCGTACACCGCCAGCGAGCATTGAAACCAACCGCCGCCATGGGCGAACAGCAGCCCCGGGCGTGCCTGGCCCTGGCGATGTCCGTCTGGCCAGTACGCACGCACGGTGATGGCATGGCCATCGCTGGCGGCCACGCTGAAATCGCGTACGTCGGCCACCTGCTCCAACCGTCCCTGCAGCGCGGGCAGGGCAACCTCGCTGGCCACGCGTATCTGCTGCAGCGTCAACCCCGCCACCGTCTCCGGCGGCGGCAGGGAACGCAGGAAGCGTGCAACATCCGCATCCAGGCTCATGCTGCGCAGTCCGGCAGCAGGAATGGCAACAGCTGGTCCAGGAACGCCTGCGGGGCTTCTTCCATCACGAAGTGGCCGCAGTCGGCAATCATCGTGCCGCGCAGGTCGCTGGCGTGCGCGCGCATGGTGTCCATCGGCATGTCGGCGGTAGCGTGTTCGGCGCCGATCGCCAGCACCGGCATCGCCAACGGGGTGCGCGCGCGCTGCCGGTTCTGGCGGATGGTATCGGGAATGGCGCGGTAGTAACCGAAGCCACCGCTCAATCCACCCGGTGCGGCGTAGGCACGGATGTACACCTCGCAGGCCACCGCTTCGCGTCGGTGCGCCCAACGGTCGAACATGAAGGTGAGATAGGCGCGCTCGCGCCCGGCGATCAGCGCTTCGGGCAGGTCACGCACCTGGTTGAACATGAAGTGCCACAGGAAAATGTTGTCCTCCGGGGCGACGAACACCGGTGGCGCATCGGCCAGGCCGGGAATCACCGCTTCGGTGATGGCCAGCCGCTGCACCGCCTGCGGCTGGTCGCTTGCCAGCGCGTACGCCACCCACATGCCCACGTCATGGCCCACCACCTGGTAGCGCGCATGGCCCAGCTGCTGCATCACCGCGTGCAGCGTGGCAGCGATGGCGCCGGTGTCGTAGCCATGGGCCGGGGTGTCCGAATCGCCGGTGCCCGGCGGGTCCACCGCAATGGCCTGGAAACCCTGGTCGGCCAACGCCTGCAGGATATGCCGCCAGGCGTACCAGGTCTGCGGCCAGCCGGGAATCAGCAGTACCGGCCGGCCTTCGCCCAGGATCGCGCAATGCACGCTGCGGCCGTCGATGCGCACGTGGCGGTGGACAAGCCCGTCCAGCGCGGCGTTCGTGTCGGTGGTGTTCATCAGTGGATCCCCAGCATGGCGTGGATCTGCGCACGACTCACCGGCGCCCCGGCGAAATCGTCGAAGATGCGGTCGGTGACGTTGATGATGTGCGCGTTGATGAATGCCACGCCCTCGCGGGCGCCGTCTTCCTGGTTCTTCAGGCAGCACTCCCACTCCAGCGTGGCCCAGCCGTCGTAGTCGTACTGGGCCAGCTTGGAGAAGATGCCCTTGAAGTCCACCTGCCCGTCGCCCAGCGAACGGAAGCGCCCGGCGCGCTCGGTCCAGCCGCTGTAACCGCCGTAGATGCCCTGGCGGCCGCTCGGATTGAACTCGGCGTCCTTGATGTGGACCATGCCGATGAAGTCGCGGTAGATATCCAGGAAGGCCAGGTAATCCAGCTGCTGCAGCACGAAGTGGCTGGGATCGAACAGGATCCGGCAGCGCCTGTGGCCACCCACCGCGGCATGGAACCGCTCGAAGCTGGTGCCGTCATGCAGGTCTTCGCTGGGGTGGATTTCGTAGCAGAGGTCGACGCCATGCGCCTCGCATACGTCCAGGATCGGCAGCCAGCGTCGCGCCAGCTCCTCGAACGCGGCCTCGATCAGTCCGTCCGGTCGTTGCGGGAACGGGAACAGGTAGGGCCAGGCGAACGAACCGGAAAAGGTGCCCATGCGGTCCAGCCCCAGTCGTTGCGAGGCTTTGGCGGCAAGCGTGATGCGCTCGATCGCCCAGGCGCTGCGCGCGGCCGGGTCGCCGTGCAGGGCCGGCGGGGCGAAGCTGTCGCACAGCGCGTCGTAGGCCGGGTGCACCGCCACCAGCTGGCCGAAGATGTGCGTGGTGAGCTCGCTGATCACCAGCCCGTGGCTGGCCAGCATGGCGATCATGTCGTCGCAGTACTGCTGGCTGTGCGCGGCTTGTTCCACGTCGAACAGGCGCTCGTCCCATGCCGGGATCTGCAGTGCCTTGAAGCCCTGGCTTGCCGCCCAGGCGGCGATCGAGGGCAGGTCGTTGAAGGGCGGCTGGTCTGCACTGAACTGGGCCAGGTGCAGGCTGGGGCCTTGGATGGTGCGCATCGGGTGTCGCCTTATTGTTTGTCGATCAACAAAGAATAGACGACGAATTCGACCCGGTCAACGCCAGGTATCGCTAGAATTGCCGCACCGCTTCTTTCCGTAGTGATGCCCCATGGCTGGCCGCCCCCGCGAATTCGACAAAGACCAAGCCCTCAGGCAGGCGATGCTGTTGTTCTGGGCGCGTGGCTACGAGGGCACATCGATGTCGGCGCTGGTGGAAGCCCTGGGAATTGCCTCGGCACGCATCTACGCCGCCTTCGGCAGCAAGGAGCAGTTGTTCCGCGAGGCGGTGGCGCTATACGAAGCCGGCGACGGTGGCTTTGCCGACCGCGCGCTGCGCGAGCAGGCGGTGCGCCCGGCGATCGAACGCATGCTCCACGACGCGGTGCTCACCTACACCCGGCGTGGACGTGCACAGGGCTGCCTGGTGGTCTCGGCGGCTACCAGTACCGCACCGGAGAACGAAGCGGTGATGGACTGGCTGGCCGAACACCGCCGCCAGCGTACCCAGCAGATCATCGCGCGGCTGCAGCAGGCCGCCAGTGCCGGTGACCTGGCCACGGGCGTGGATGTGCAGGCATTGGGCGACTACTTCGCCACCGTGCTGCACGGTATTTCCACCCAGGCCCGCGACGGCGCCAGCCGTGCCCGCCTGCTGGCCGCGGTGGCGGTGGCGATGCAGGCCCTGCCAGAACAGACCGCCGGCTGATTGGCTGAAGTCCTGCCGGTCCAGCCAGCCCCGGCGCCGGCCCGGGTCAGTGACAGGCCGGCCGGGTGCAAGGACGGACTGAGGAAAGCGGTCGAAGCCGCGCTTCAGCGCCGCGCCGCCGCGCCCTCGCCACGCGCCACCGCTTCCACTTCCTGCAGGCTGGCACAGGCGGTATCGCCTGGCGTGGACATCGCCAATGCGCCATGCGCGGCGCCCAGCTCCACCGCGGCCTGCTCGCCCTTGCCGGCCAGCAGCGCATGCACCACCCCGGCCACGAATGCATCGCCGCCGCCGACCCGGTCGAGCAGGTCCACTTCGCGCGCAGCGGACACGAACAGCTGCTGGCGCGTGCGCAGCGCGCCGGCCCAGCCGTTGCGGGCGGCGTTGCTGGCATCGCGCAGGGTGAATGCCACCGCCTGCAGGTTGGGGAACCGCTGCAGTGCCCGCTGTGCGGCCGCATCGGCCGGGCCCACGTCCATCGGCGTGGCGCGCCGGCCCAGGTCGGCCAGGTCCATGCCCAGGCAGGCCGCGAAGGAATACTCGTCGCCCACCAGCAGGTCGCATTCTGCCGCGATGGCGCAGTTGGCGTGGCGCGCCGCATCCGGATCGGGATGGCTGTTCCACAGGCTGGCGCGGTAGTTGAGGTCGTAGGACACCGCCACCCCATGCCGGCGTGCGGCCTGCACCGCCGCGATCGCGGTGCGCGCGCTGTGCTCGGAAAGGGCAGCGAAGATGCCACCGGTATGCAGCCAGCGCACGCCGTCGCGGCCGAACAGCGCATCCCAGTCGTACTCATGCGGTTGCAGCTGCGCGGCAGCCGAATACGCCCGGTCGGACACCCCCAGCGGAGCACGCACCCCGAAGCCGCGCTCGGTGAAGTTCAGCCCCATCCGCGTGTTGCGGCCGATGCCGTCGTACTCGCGCCATACGATCTGGCTGGCATCCACCCCGCCGGCCTGGATCAACTGCTGGGCCAGCACGCCCAGCTCATTGCGCGGCAGCGCGGTGAGTACGCCGCTGCGGTGGCCGAAGGTGCTGCACAGCCCGCGGGCCACGTTGTATTCGCCGCCGCCTTCCCAGACCTGGAACTGGCGCGCGTTGCGGATGCGCCCTTCACCCGGGTCGAAACGCAGCATCACCTCGCCCAGCGCCAGCGCGTCCCAGCGCGGGGCAGCGTGCGGGGCCAGCCGGAACTGCTGCGCACTCATCGTGCGCGGCAGCCGAGCAGGCCCAGGTCGACGCCGGCGGCCATGCGCCGGTAGCCTTCATCATTGGGATGCAGGTAGTCGCGGGTGATGTCGCCGGGCAGGCTTTCGGGGTTGGCCGGATCGCGCAGCATCGCATCGAAATCGATCAGCGCATCAAAGCCGCTGCGCCCGCCGCGCATCCAGGTGTTGAGGCTGGTGCGGGTGGCCGCCGAGATCGGCTCGTAACGGTCCGAACCACCGAACGGAGTGAGGGTGGCGGCGATCGCGCCGATGCCATTGCCGTGCAGGCGCTCGGCGATCTGCCGGTAGCCCAGCACCATGTCCTCGGCATTGCGGCCGGGCTTGGGTGGGGTGCCGCCGTCGTGGCGGATATCGTTGATGCCTTCGAACACGATCACCTTGGCCACGTTGGGCAGGGCGATCACATCGCGGTCCAACCGGGCCAGCGCACTGTGGCTGCGCCCGTGGTCCATCACCTTGTTGCCGCTAATGCCGGCATTGACCAGCACCACCTGGTCCGGGCAGGCCTGCTGCAGGCGCGCGGCCAGCAGTGCCGGCCAATCGCCGTTGCTGCCACGGGTGGCCGTGGCGCCCTCGGTGATCGAATCGCCCAGCGCCACCACCACCACCGGCTTGCTGCTGCGTTCGGCCAACACCGCCGACACCACGTTCTGCCGGTACGCCAGTTTGACCTTGTCGGCCACCTCGGCCAGGCGGCCGTCGGCGATGCGCAGCGCGGTGCGGCGCACGGCCGGGCGGGTGGCATCGGGGAAGTACACGGTCAGCGATACATCGGCCAGCGCCGGCACCGTCATCGCCACCGGGTCGCTGAGCAGGGCCGCGCCCACCGGCACCACCACTTCGCTGCGACCATTGAAGGTGACCAGCTTGGCCGGGGTGGCCGTGCCGGTGCGTTGCGCCGACGCGCCGCCGATGGTCAGCGGCGCATCGCCGAGTTCATTGCTGATGCGGAAGCGCAGCGCCGTGGCCGAACTGGCCAGGCGCATATCCTGGCGCACGGTCTGGTGGGCGAACTGCACCGGTGCTTCGGGGGTGCCGTCCTGGCGGTCCGGTGCCGGCGAGGCGGTCCACGCCGGCACCCAGACCTGGGCATGGGCGGGCAGCGCAGCGGCGCTGGTGGCAAGTGCAATCGAAAATGCAGAGATCCAGCGCAGCATGTCAGCCCTCCCAGGCGGTCAGCAGTCGATCAAGAGAAGTAGGTGCCGCCGTTGACGTCGACGTTGGCACCGGTGATGAAACCGGCCGCATCCGAGGCCAGGTACACCGCGGTATCGGCCGCTTCCTGCGGACGGCCCTGGCGGCGCAGGGGGGTATTGCCAGCCACCGCGGTACGCACTTCGGGCTTGGTGAATTCGTCGTGGAAGCGGGTGGCGATCATGCCGCAGCACAGCGCGTTGACCCGGATCCCGCGCGGGCCCAGTTCCTTGGCCATGGCGCGGGTGAAGGTCATCACCGCGGCCTTGGCAGTGGCATAGATCGCCGCGCCCGGGCCACCGCCATCGCGGCCGGCCTGCGAGGCGAAGTTGACGATCGCGCCGCCCTCGGGCATATGCGGCACCACCGCGTGGGTGGTCAGGTAGACCGAGCTCATGTTGAGGTCCATCACCTTGTGGAAGAACGCCTCGTCGATCTCGGCCAGCGGACGGCGCTGCACCATGCCGCCGGCCACGTTGACCAGCACGTCGATGCGCTCACCGAATGCCGCCTGGGTCGCGGCCACCATGCCGGCCACCGCCTTGGCATCGGTGACGTCGGCGCGGTGCACGATCGCGGTACCACCGGCCGCCTCGATCTGCTGGAGCGTCTCCTGCGCGCTGGCTTCGTCGTTGGCGTAGTTGATGCACACCTTGGCGCCGGCGGCGGCCAGCTTGATCGAGATCTCGCGGCCGATGTCGCGGCCACCACCGGTGACGATGGCCACCTTGTCGTTGAATTGGGTCATGGAAAAACTCCAGTAGTGCGTTGGGGGAAAGGAAAGAAAGGGTTCAGCGCGGTTGGGCCGGGCCGTCGAGTTTTTCGACGCGGCCGGTGACCAGCCACAGCGCCAGCAGCGAGGCCGGCACCAGCGCGGCGACCAGGATGAAAATGGGGGCGTAGGATTCGTGGGTCATCGCCGGCACCAGCCAGGTGGTGATCAGCGTGCCGGCCACCGCGGCCATGCCGCCCAGGCCGGCTACCGACCCCACCGACTTGCCGCTGAAGATGTCGCCGGGCAGGGTCTGGATGTTGCCGATGGCGATCTGGAAGCCGAACAGTACGAAGGCAATGGTCACCACCGCCCACATCGGGTCGGTGGCCAGCACCGCGCCGAGCAGGGCCGGGGCCATGATCGCCCCGCCCAGGGTGATGACCACCTTGCGCGCGCGGTCCACGCTCCAGCCGGCGCCGATCAAGCGCCCGGACAACCAGCCGCCGCCGAGGCTGCCGATCATCGCGCCCACGTAGGGCACCCAGGCGAAGATGCCGATCTGCTTGATGTCGAAACCGAAGGTGTCGGCCAGGTAGAGCGGCAGCCAGGACACGAACAGCCACCAGATCGGGTCCAGGAAGAACCGCGAAATCAGGATGCCCCAGGTCTGGCGATGGCCCAGCAGCTGGCGCATGCTCGGCACGTACTCGGCCTTGGGCGTGGCCGGGGTTTCGGCCGGCGCATCCAGGATCAACGCACGCTCGGCCGCGCTCACCCACGGGTGCTTGTCCGGGCCGGCGCGGTAGATGATCAGCCACGGCAGCAGCCAGATGAAGCCGATCGCACCGATCAGGATGAAGGTGCCGCGCCAGCCCAGCCACAGGAACAGCACCGCGATCAGCGGCGCCGACACGATCGCGCCGATCGATGCGCCGGCGTTGAACACGCCCTGCGCCAGCGCCCGCTCGCGGGCGGGGAACCATTCGGCATTGGCCTTGACCGCGCCCGGCCACGCGCCGGCCTCGCTGATGCCCAGCATCGCCCGGACCAGGCTGAAGGACAGGATCGAATGGGTCACCGAATGCAGCGCGATCGAGACCGACCACACCGCGATCGACAGCGCAAAGCCCAGCCGGGTGCCGATGATGTCGAACAGCCGGCCGAACACGAACTGCCCAGCGGCGTAGAACAGCATGAACACCGTCACCAGCAGCGCATAGTCCTCCTTGGTGGCGCCGACATCCTTGGAGATCTGCGGCCACATCACCGCCAGTGCGTTGCGGTCGATGTAGTTGATGACCGTGGCGATGGCGATCAGCGCCACGATCAGCCAACGGACGTAGGTGCGGGCCTGGGTGGTGACCTTCATTTGCCGTCCTTGCCGGTGCCGGTATCAAAGCGCTTCCAGCCGCCGTCCCAGCGCCAGCTGTGGCCACCGCCACTCACCTCATGGCTGCCGGGTTTGTTTGGCTCGTCGGCGATGCCTACCGCCACCCGCTTGCCGCCGGCCAGATCGAGCACCAGCACGTCGGCATCCTTGCCGCGGTAATGGGCGATCGCATCGATGCGGCTGTTGGCGCCGCGCACCGTCTCGGCGGTGCCGTCGTACTGGCCATGCGGCTCCAGCACGCCATAGAAGGTGGTGGCGGCCTGGCCGTCCACCCGCTGCAGCAGCATCGGCTCGCGGCGCAGGTTGAACGAGGGGTCGTTGGCGCCGCTCTCGCCGATCAGCGCCCGCGATGGGGCCGTGCTGGCAAAGCGGTAGGTATAGAAGCGCCCGTCCAGCAGCCAGGTCAGGCTGCGCGCCTGGCTGGTGGGCTCGCTGGCCGCGTCGATCCAGACATGCTGGTAGCCATTGGCCTTGCCCAGCACCGGCCGGTTGGCCACCGCCGACTGGGTCTTGAAGCCCACGTCCATGATGTGGCCGTTGAAGTGCAGCGGCAGGTCATAGCGTGCGGCCTTGCTGCCGGTCACCCGCAGCAGGTCCAGCACTACCGGCTCGGTCAGCGCCGGGTGGGCCAGCAGCACCTGGGTGCGGGTGAAGCTGACGCCGTCGTAGGCACCGTCCATGCGCGCCGAGGCGATCTGGGTGTCATCGCCCGCCGCGAACAGCAGCGGCGCCGGCGCCAGCGCCTGGCCCTGCTTCCAGTCGCCGCCGAAGTGGCTCTGTTCGTTCACCACCAGCGTGTTGTGGGCGATGGTCTGCCGCGCCCAGCTGTTGTTCTCGGGCAGGTAGATGCCGCCGGCCTTGGCTTCGATATTGAGGAAGCGGGCGGCGCCGTAGTCGGTGACCACGCGCTGGCCGTTGTCGTAGAACAGCCAGTTGAGCTTGTCGAAGTGCCCGTGGCCCATGCCCTGCTTGGTGTTCTTCATCACCAGCGCCTGGCCGTCGGGGCCGCCCATGCGCAGGATCGCCAACGCTCCTTCGGTGCCGTCCGGGCCATCGCGGAGCAGGGTGGGCACGAAGGCGAACGGCTTGGCCTTGTCCTGCGCCAGCGCCTGGGCCACCTGCAGGCCTTCGGGCGAGAGCAGTACGCGCTTCTGGGTCTTGGCCACCGACAGCAGCCGCGCATCGCCGGTCTGCGCGTAGGCGATGTCGATTCCGGCCACCAGTTCCTCGGTGTCCAGGCCCTTGTCCAGGATGGCGTCGTTGATCGGGAAGAAATAGCCGCCGTAGCTGCTCTGCACCAGCGCGTCGACCGCCTTCAGCAGCACCCCGTCGCGGCGTTTGAAGATGCCGCGCTGTGGTTCGTTGCGCTGCACCGTGTTGGCGAACAGGATGAACGGCGCCAGCGCGTAGCGCTGGTAGTACGGGCCTTCCTCGTAATAGCCGTCCGGCGAGAACAGCTGGTCCACCTGCTTGAGGAAGCCGGCGCTGCCGTCGCGCTTGCTGCCGTTCAAAGCCTTGTCGACATAGGTTTGATCGCGCAGCACATAGCCGGTCATGCCCACCGCGGCAACCGCCCAGGTGGCGTGGTTGTGGATCTTGTCGAAGTTTTCCGGGGTGCCGCTGAGGAAATCGGCCATCGGCCGGAACACCTTGTCGTCGATGGTGGCGCGGTCGGCGGCGCTGAGGCTGTCGCGGATCGCGTCATAGCCCTGCACCGCGCTGACCAGCCACACCGAATCGTTGAGCGTCTGCCAGAACAGCCGGCCGGGGATCTGGCCGCGGCCCTGCGGGTGCGCGCCCAGCCCGGGGTAGAGCTTGGCGTAGCCCAGCAGCAGGTCGCGCGCGTAGTCGGCGTAGACCTTGTCGCCGGTCAGCCGGTACAGCGCGCCGGCGGCCTGGATGGCCTGGTAATTGCGCTTGTGCTGCTCATGGGTATAACCGCCGCCCTTGTCCTTGGGCACCGGCACGTCGATGCCGGCCTTGAGCATGCCGCGCACCAGGCGCTCGGCGCGCTGCTGCTCCCTGGCAAATACCGGGTAGCTGGCGCCGTCGCTGCGCATCTGCTGCCACTGCGCGGCGGTGACCAGCACCGGTGCGCTGGCGGCGGCCGCCTGCGCGGTGCCGGGCGCGGCAGCGGCCACGGCGGGCAGGGCGGCGGCGCTGAAGGCAGCGGCCAGCAGCAGCATCAAGGGCGTGGAACGCGTCATGGCAGGGTCTCGGCTGGAGTATCGGACTGCATTGCCGCCGTGGCGGTAAGCACGTTGTCGCGTACGCGCAGGCGGGGCTCGCCGACGCGGTGGCTGAAGCGCACGCGGCCGCTGTGCGCGAACCGGTTGCCGGTGAGGGTGGCGGTCTGCACGCCGTGCAGGCGCAGGCTGGTGTCGGCGGCCACGCCGACATTGTCGAGCTGGTTGCCGTGCACGCGCAGGGTGGGGCCGAAGGTGCTCTCGTCGGTACCGCCGCGGTACAGGTTCACCAGCGGCCCGCCGATGCGGCGGAACTGCGAGTCCACGATGTCCACCTGTTCGGCGTTGTAGGTGCCCAGGTCGTCGGTTTCGGCGGCCGCGGCGATCACGCTGCCGCTGATGTCCTCCACCGTGGTGTTGTCCAGCGCGATGCGCGCGGCCAGGCTGCCCTTGCCGGCGTTGACCACGTCGAAGGCCTTGTTGGTGGTCAGCCCGTGGATGCGGCTGTGTTCGATCAGCAGCGTGTAGTTGAAGGCCTGGCTGCCCGGGGCGATGCGCACCACCGCGTTGCCGGCCGCGTCCGGTGCCAGCGCGCCGTCGATATCCAGCCGCGACAGCTTCAACGCGCCGCCGGCACGGATCTCGAACAGGCTGGGGCGGCTGAACTGCAGGCTGGCCCGGCCACGGCGGGGGCCGACCACGCTCAGCGGGTGGTCCACGCCCAGCACCTGGTCCACCCGGTACAGGCCGCGCTGCAATTGCAGCTGGTCGCCGGGTGCGCTGGCGGCGATGGCACGGCGCAACGTGTCATCGCCGGGGGCGACGTTGCGCACCGTGCCACTGTCCAGCGCAACGCTGCCCAGCGTTTTCGGATACCACGACACGCCCACCTGGTCGCGCGCGATCGGCGCCAGGTCGCGGGGCGCGCCGGCGGTCATCGGTTCCACCGGGTACTGCAGGCCGTTGGCCGCGCGCTGCAGGGTCAGCGGCATGGCGCTGACCCCGCCGGGGAAGCCGGGCGACAGCGTCGGGCTCTGCACGTTGGCGCTGAAGGCGATCCCGGACAGGTCGCCCTGGCTGCGCAGCAGTTCGCCGCTGCCAGTGCCGATGAACAGGTTGCCGGCGATGCGGCTGTTGACCGGCATCGCATTGCGTTCCTCGTCCAGCCCGGCGCCGAGGAACAGCTGGCGCACCTGGATGAAGCTGTTGCGCTCGATCACCGCATCGTCCACCTGCTCGTAGCGGTTCAACGGCGCATCGCGGGTACCGGCCATCACCGCAAGCGCGGCGGCGAAGTTGTCCCCGGCCAGGTTCTCGAAATAGTTGTCGCGCACGATCTGGTGGCGGTTGATCACCCGCACCCCGCCGGTATGCGCCTTGTTGTTGCCGAGGAACACATTGCGTTCGACCACGTTGCCGTGGCCGTGGCGCAGCACCAGCGACCCGCGCGATTCGAAGAACACATTGCCGCGGTACAGATTGCCGCCGGACTTGCTGGAGACGATCTCCACCTCGCCGTCGCAGTGCTCGAACCAGTTGTTTTCCACCACCGTATTGGAATCGGACTGCGAGTCGGTGCTGGTGCCCACCCGGATCGTCTCGCCGCCGTTGCTGCCCAGGTTGGGGCGCGGGCCAAACCAGTTGTGGTCGATGCGGTGCCGGTTGTCCAGGCCGCTGCTGGTATTGCGTACCACCACCAGGGTGGTGCCGGCATTGGTCTTGCCCAGCAGCTGGTTGTGGTCGAAGCGGTTGTACTGGCCGTACATCCCCACCCAGTTGTCCGATTGCTGGCGGTCGGGCTTGTTGTAGCCGTCGATCACCACCCCGGTCACCCGGCTGTGGGTGGCCCAGGCCTTGGACGAGGCGCGGAAGGACACCACTTCGCTGCCCGGCGCCCAGCCATCGCGGAACACCAGGTTGGATACCTCCAGGTAGGCCCCGGCCAAACGCAGCCGGGATTGCCCGCTGAGAATCACCTTGCCGGGGGTCTGCGCCGTCAGACGAATTGGTTGACCAGTTGTGCCGGTGCCCTGCAGCAGCAGGTCCATATCGCGCCAGATGCCGTCGGCCAGGATCACCGTATCGCCGGGCTGCAGCGCGCGGGTGGCCGCCGCGTACTCGGCGGCGTCGCGCACCAGATGATCGGCGGCGAACGCCGGCAAGCTGCCCAGGCTGAGGCCCAGCAGCAGCGCGGTGGCCAGCGGACGCAATGCCGTCGGCGTGTGTGAGTGTCGCAAAGTCACAGGCTTACCCTCCCAGATCAACCGTGGCATTCAACGTGAGTCTGGATCGTAGCAGGTCGCGGGGCGCGAACGTCAACCACAATCGCATACCACTTTAGGTGCATGTGGTTGGCCTGTTGCGCATATTCCTGCTGCATCCGCACATTAAGTACGCGGCAAGTGGTCTAGGCGGAACACCGGGGTAGACTTTAGTACCAATTTGTTGACATTGGTCCTTCAACGGTGAATCTTCCGGATCGAATCCGTGTAATCGGACGATCCATCCTGGGAGGGAGATCACGATGTTGCATGACCGCCGTACGGCCTCGCCACGAGGCTTTCGCCCCACCGCGCTGCATACCGCGCTGTTCTATGCCCTGTGCAGCACTGCGGCGCTGCCGCTGGCGCACGCACAGGACGCTGCCGAGCCGCCGCCGGCTCAGGCCACCACCCTGGACCAGGTCCAGGTCACCGGCATCCGCGGCACCATCCAGACCTCGATCGACAAGAAGCGCGAGGAGACGGTGATCGCCGACGTGCTGGCCGCCGAAGACATCGGCGACCTGCCGGCACTGTCGATCGGCGAGGCGATCGAAACCATCACCGGCGCTTCCACCCACCGCGAAAAGGGCGGCGCGTCGGAAATCTCGATCCGCGGCCTGGGCCCGTTCCTGGGTTCGTCCACCTTCAATGGCCGCGAAGCCACCAACGGCAGCGGCGACCGCTCGGTGAACTTCAACCAGTTCCCGTCCGAACTGATCAACGCGGTGGCCATCTACAAGACCCAGCGCGCCGACTTCGTCGAAGGCGGCGTGGCCGGCACGGTCAACATGGAAACAGTCAAACCGCTGGAGTACGGCAAGCGCACCATCCAGCTCGATGGCCGCGGCACCTGGCAGGACTACGACGACCGCCTCAAGGACAAGGACGGGGTGGGTTGGCGCGGTACCGCCAGCTATATCGACCAGTTCGACATGGGCGGCGCCGGCAAGCTGGGCGTGTCGGTCGGCGTGCAGGCGCTGGAAGGCAGCAACCCGGAGGAGATGTTCTCCAGCAGTTCCACCTGGGTGGCCTGCGATGGCCGCGAAGTGGTCGGTGCCACCCGCAACTGCACCACGGTGGACGGCAACCAGGTCGCCAACGGCGTGCCGTACTACCTGGTGCCCAGCAGCCGCATCTACCGCCAGTTCATCGAACACGACAAGCGCGACTCGCAGTTCGCCGCGCTGCAGTGGCGGCCCAACGATGCGCTGGAGGTCAACCTGGACTACCAGCACTCCAAGCGCGACTACACCGAAGACCGTTCGGACCTGTCGCTGTCGTCGATGATGCGCAACCTCAACAACCGCGTGGTCAGCGACGACGGCGCGCTGCTGCACCACACCGGCAGCACCACCATCGATTCCACCGGCAATTTCCTCGAGCGCAAGGAGGAATACACCGGCGGCGGGCTCAACGTGATCTTCCGGCCCACCCCGGCCTGGACCCTGTCCACCGACCTGTCCTATTCCAACACCCAGCGCGACCAGATCGAACGCTCCACCCGCCTGCGCGCCGGCCGCACCGACGTCAACGGCAGGCCGGTGGGCGGCATCAAGAACACCCGCTACGTCGACTACACCTACGACTACAGCGGCGATGTGCCCAGCATTTATCTCGATCCGGCGTTCGATGTGAACAACCCGGACAACTACACCGACTCGGCGCTGGTCCGCCGCCGCCAGCAGAACCGCCAGCACACCATCCGTGCGCAGCGTTTCGATGCGGCCTTCACCCCGGAAAGCGGCTTCTTCACCGCGATCAAGGGCGGCCTGCGCCATTCCGAAGCCACCTATACCGACTTCACCGACACCCGCGACATCACCACCACCAACGTGGCGGCGATCCGCGCGGCCAACCGCGCCTGCCGCCAGGCATTCCCGCAGAAGGACTTCCTGGCCAACGCCAGCGGCAACACCATCGACCAGTGGGCCAGCTTCGACAGCCGCTGCCTGTTCAAGGCCTTCACCGGCGTGGACGACACCGGCCTGAGCGCAGACCTGCGCGACCCGGCCAACAACGATGTCACCGAGAAGACCAACGCCATCTACCTGATGGGCGACTACAGCAGCGAGTGGTTCGGCCTGCCGGTCACCGGCAACATCGGCCTGCGCTGGGTACGCACCGACGTCAGCTCGGTCGGCCTGCGCAGCGGCATGGACGTGACCAGCAATCCCGATGGCACCGTCACCCTGCGCCCCACCGGCGAGTTCACCCGCCAGGTGCTCAAGTCCAGCAACGATCAGTGGCTGCCCAGCTTCAACGCCGCCTTCGAGCTGCGCCCGGACCTGCTGCTGCGGGTAGGGGCCTACCGCGCCATGTCGCGCCCGGACCTGGCCGCCGAAGGTTATGGCCGCAGCTTCAACCTGGACGAGGCCGACACCGAGTTCGGCAGCGTCGCCGATGCGCTGGGCAGCATCACCGCCACCGGCAACCCGCGCGCCAAGCCGCTGATGTCGTGGAATGCCGATGTCTCGCTGGAGTGGTATGCCAACGCCGATACGATGCTGTCCACGGCTATCTACTACAAGCAGTTCAACGGCGGCTCGGTGCCGGTGGTGGTGGGCGAAACCTTCGACATCGATGGCCAGAGCGTCACCGTGCCGGTCGAACAGCTGGCCACCAGCGACCAGAAAAGCGACCTGATCGGCTTCGAGCTGACCGGCTCGCACACGTTCAGCTACCTGCCCGGGATCTTCTCCGGGTTGGGCGTGAAGGCCAGCTACAACTACGCCCACTCCAACTTCAAGACCGAAGACCTGCGCCTGGGCGAGTCCACCGACCCGGCCACCGGCGTGTTCACCCCCGGTATCGTCGAGCCGGCCAACATCTTCGGGCTGTCCGAGCACGTGGCCTCGGCCCAGGTCTACTGGGGCCTGGGCAAGCTGGACCTGCAGGCGATCTACAAGTACCGCTCGGACTATTACCAGCAGTTCGTCGGCGACCCCTCGCAGAACCGCTATGTGCGCGACAATGGCTCGCTGGACTTCCGCGCCACCTACAAGGTGAACAAGCACCTGTCGCTGTCGCTGTCGGCCAGCAACCTCACCGATGAGCCGCGGGTGTCGGATATGCCCATCCTGGGCAGCTTCCGCGAGTACACCACCTACGGGCGGCGCTATTATCTGGGGGTGCGCTACCGCTTCTGAGGACGGTGGCGCGGCTTTCCGGCCGCGCCGCTGCCTGAGGGCGCGGCCCGAGTGTTGGTCCCCAGCCACCTGTCAGCCAGGCCTTTGATGATGTCCGAACCGCGTCTGTACCAGTCCATTGCCGCCGAAATCGTCGCGCTGATCGAAAAGGGCGAATTCCCGCCAGGCTCGCGCCTGCCCGGCGAACGCGACCTGGCCGAACGCCTGGGGGTGAGCCGGGTAACGGTGCGCGAGGCGGAAATCGCACTGGAAGCGCAGGGCCTGATCACCATCAAGACCGGCTCGGGCGTGTATGTGAAAGCCAAGCCATCGCAGGCGCCGGGTGCGTTGCCCGATGTCTCGGCGTTCGACCTGACCGCCGCCCGTGCGGTGATCGAGGCCGAGGCGGCGGCGATGGCGGCCAGCCGCATCACCGATGCCGAACTGGAGGACCTGGCCGGGCTGATCGCGGCCATGGTCGACCCGGCCTCGGGCGAGGCGGCGGCCAGCGAGGCCGACCGCCAGTTCCACCTGTCGATCGCCCGCATTGCCGGCAACCCGGTGGTGGAGCACTGCGTGCAGCTGATCTGGCGGATGCGCAACGAGCTGCCGCGGGTCAAGCAGGTGTATGCCAACGTCTGCCACAACGACGATGACACCCGCGACGAAGAACACACCGCCATCCTCGATGCGCTGCGCCAGCGCGACCCGGCCGGCGCCCGGCTGGCGATGCGCAACCACTTCCAGCGCCTGTTCGAATCGATGCTGGAAGCCACCGAGAACGAAGCCCTGGCCGAAATCCGCCGGCGCACCCAGCAGGACCGCGAACGCTTCATGGCCGCCACCGGGCACTGAGCCCGGCGTGGCCGGGGTGGCTTACTCGCCCTGGTACTGTTTCTCTTCGACCAGCGCGGAGCCGGCGATGCGGTTGATCTCGTTCTTGACCTTCACCCGCTCCCCGTTGGTGCCATAGACCCCGCGCGCCAGCTGGATGAAGGCGTCATCGAAGACCTGCGCCGCTTCCTTGTCGCGCAGCTGGTCCTGGATCACCCACATGCGCTCGTTGATCGCCTTGAGCTGGGTCTTCAGCGTATCCAGCCCGGGTTGCGCGTCCAGCTGCTGCTGCCACAGCGGCCACAGCCCCTGCAGCTCCTTGCGCACGTTGGCGTTCTTGTCCGCATCGGCGATGCGCTCGGCCTTGATTTCCAGGATGGTGATCTTGTCGATCAGCTCGCCAATCGATACCGGGGTCAGGATCGCGTCCACGCCGTTACTCGCAACAGGGTCAGGGCGCCCATCATAACGCGGGCTCCAAACGGCCAGCGCCGATGCAGGATTTACAGTGAATTTGCGCCGAACCGGCGGCGCCGCCATGGCGGCTTTACGCCCGCTGCGGGAACACTGCCCACCTCGACGGCGCCGCCGTCCGATGGAGTGCAGTGTGGTGGTTGAACAATCGAAAGGGCGCCTGGCGCGCCGTGGCTGCGGGCTGCTGCTCGGCCTGGCCGTGAGTGGGGCGGCATCGGCCGCGGTGGAAGGCAACGCGACGCTGACCACCGATTACGTGTGGCGCGGCAGTTCGCAAAGCGACGGCGACCCGGCCGCGCAGGCGGGGGTGAAGCTGGGCAGCGAGAGCGGCTGGTATGCGTCGGCGTGGGGTTCAGGGGTATCGTTCCGCCCGGACAACGGCGCGCGCAGCGAGTTCGACGTGGTGGCCGGTTGGGGCGGGGCGCTGGGCGGGGACTGGGCGCTGGACGTGAACCTGACCCGTTACCTGTACCCGTCCAGCAACGTGGACCTGAACTGGACCGAGCTCAACAGCACCCTCACCTGGCAGCAGCGCTACTGGCTGCAGGTAGGCGTGTCCGACGACGCGCTGGCCGGCGGCCACACCGGCACCTACGCCCAACTCGGCGCGCGTCTGCCGTTGGGCCAGCAGTGGCGGCTGGAAGCGGCGGTGGGCCATTACTGGCTGGCCAGCGCGCAGGCCGACGACTACCTGCACGGCCAGCTCAGCGCCATCTGGAAGGTCCACGGCCCCTGGGAGCTGCGCCTGACCGCGCATGACACCGACGGCGCCGGCAAGCGCCTGTTCCCCGGCAACGCCGGCTCACGCGTGGAGTTCGCGCTGCAGACCGCGTTCTGAACCTCGCGGCATTGCTTGCCGCCCGCTACCGGGCGGCTATTGCCCTTGCCCGGTAGTGCCGGCCGCTGGCCGGCTGCTTTGGCTGTAGCGCGCGTACACCGCCACGTCCACCGGATCGGCATCGGTCGATCCGCCCATCCAACTCAGGCCGCGCGCACCCGCAGCGTCAACCCCTTCAGGAAGTTGCGCAGCATCTGGTCGCCGCAGGCGCGGTAGTTCTTGTGGTCCGGCTGGCGGAACAGCGCCGACAGCTCCGGCTTGGACACCGAAAAACCGGCCGCATCGAAGATCTCGTGCATGTCCACGTCCTTCAGCTGGAACGCCACGCGCAGCTTCTTCAGCACCAGGTTGTTGGTAATGCGCTTTTCCACCGGGCGCACCGGCTGGCTCTCGTCGCGGCCACGGAAATGCACGATCAGCCCGTCCAGGAAATGCCCCAGGGTACGGTCGTCGCAGGGCACGAAGCCTTCCTCGTCTTCCTTGCGCAGCCAACCGGCCACGTCGGCCTTGTCGACCACGAAGGCCGGGTCGGCCAGGGCACAGGTATCGGCGATCATGCCGTCGCTGAGGTCGAGCATGTAGCGGATGCTGCGCAGTACATCGTTGTTGATCATGTCACGTCCAATACCGCCGGCGCGGCTGCGCGGCTGGCCGCCATTTTACCCCCTGCCGGGCCCGGCCCTGCGGCGGCCGCTTGTCGCTGTCATCTGGCCGCCATGAAAGTGAAGCACAGTGCCGCCTTCAGGCATCGACAGGCAGTGGAGCAGGCAATGCGCAGGTGGCAGGCAGTGGCGGGTGTGGGAATGCTGTGGCTGGCCGGGTCGGCCGCCGCCCAGGTGCCCTACGTGGCAATCGAACAGCGCGTGGACCCGCAGGAACTGGCCCAGGTGGGGCTCACCCCCGCCCAGCTGCAGGCCCTGAACCGCCTGCTGCGGCAAGCCGATGAGCGCGCGCCACCGCCGCCGGTGGCCGCCGCCCCGGTCGCCGCGCCCGGCGCGCCCACCCCGGCCCCGATGTTCCCCGGTCTGGACGACGGCCCCATCAAGGCCAGGGTCACCGGCCAGGTGGACGGCTGGGCCCCGGGCTCTGTGTTCACTCTCGACAACGGCCAGCAGTGGCAGGTGCTCAAGGGCGAGATGAAGCTCAACGCCAGCCGCAGCAACCCCGAGATCGTCGTGGTGCCCGGCATTGCCGGCCGCTGGTTCCTGCAGGTGGATGAAGACCTGCCCAAGGCGCGCGTGTTCCGCATCCGCTGATCGGTGCGAAAATGACCGGGATCTCTCTGCACGGAGTACCCCGATGACCCGTACCGCCCTGATTACCGGCGCCACTTCCGGCTTTGGCGCCGCCGCCGTCCATCGCTTCGCCCAGGCCGGCTGGCGGGTCATCGCCACCGGGCGCCGTGCCGAACGGCTGCAGCCGCTGGTCGATGCCTACGGCCCCGGGCAGGTACATGCCGCCGTCTTCGACGTGCGCGACAGCGCGGCCATGGCCGCCGCCCTGGCCGCGCTGCCGGCCGGGTTCGCCGACATCGACCTGCTGGTCAACAACGCCGGCCTGGCCCAAGGCACCGCCCCGGCCCAGAGCGCCGTGCTGGAGGACTGGCGCACCATGATCGACACCAACGTCACCGCCCTGGTCACCCTGACCCACCACCTGCTGCCGCAACTGGTGGCGCGCAAGGGCGCCATCATCAACATCAGTTCGGTGGCCGGCGTCTACCCGTACCCGGGCGGCAACGCCTACGGCGGCACCAAGGCCTTCGTCAGCCAGTTCTCGCTGGGCCTGCGCGCTGACCTGCACGGCAGCGGCGTGCGCGTGACCACCATTGAACCGGGCATGGCCGAAACCGAGTTCACCCTCGTGCGCACCCACGGCAACCAGGCCGCCTCGGACACCCTCTACACCGGCGCCAACCCGATGACTGCCGAGGACATCGCCGAGCAGATCTTCTTCGTGGCCACCCTGCCGGCCCACTTGAACATCAACCGCCTGGAAATCATGCCGGTCAGCCAGTCTTTCGCCGGCTTCCAGGTGGCCCGCGACTGACGCGTAGACCGGTCGCGGCGGTGTCGGTGTGCTCGGCGCTGCCTACACCGCCGTCCACACCGCCAGCTCATACCCATCCGGGTCGCGGAAATGGAACCGCCGTCCACCGGGAAAATCGAACGCCTCCCGGCAAATCTCCGCCCCGGCTGCTTCCAGCCGCTGCCGGGCGGCGGCCAGGTCGTCGGCATACAGGATCACCAACGGCCCACCGGGCCGCACCGGCTCGCCGGTGGTGAAGCCGCCGCACAGCCGCCCATCGTTGAACTCGGTATAGGCCGGGCCGTAATCGGTGAACGACCAGCCGAACGCCTGCGCGTAGAACGCCTTGCTGCGGGCGATATCGGCCACGTTGAATTCGATGTTGTCGATGCGGCGGTCGTTGTCGTGTGCTGTGCCCATGGGGGGTCCTGCGTTGAAGTGGGCCCCAGCATCGCCGCCCGCAGCGGCGCGGTCTTGAACAAAACGGCCAGTCAGGCCCGCCACTGCGCGCACAGCTGCGCCGCCCCGATCCCGGCCAACGCCCGCACCTCGCGGCTCAGGTGCGACTGGTCGGCGTAGCCACCGTCAAGGGCCAGTGCCGCCAACCCGGCGCGCGGCTGCGCCCGCGCCAGTGCCAGCCACCGCTGCAGCCGCAGAATCCGCTCCAGCATCTTCGGCCCATAGCCGAACTGCTCATGGCACAGGCGGCGCAGGCTGCGCGTGCTCAGCTGCAGCGTGGCCGACAACTGCGCCAGGTCCATGTCGCCGGCCCGCACCCGCGCGAACACCTGCGCCGCGTTGGCGTGCGGGCTGCCGCCACTGCTGCCGGGCAACGCGGCCAGTTCCAGCGCGAACCGCTGCTGGCGGGCATCGGCATCGCCGATATCGTTCAGGCGCGCGGCCAGTTGCCGCGCCCGCGCGCCCAGCAGCGCGTCCAGTTCCACCGCCGTGCCGACCAGCTCCGACAACGGCAGGCCCAGCCACGCCCGCGCCGCCCCCGGCTGGAAGCGCGCGCCCAGCACCTGCGCGCCGGGCGCCAGCTGCGGGTGCGCGGCCACCACATCCGGCCCCACCACATACAGCCGCCCATCGCGCCACAGGATATCCACGCAGCCATCGGGCAGCACCGCCACCGCGCCGCTGTGGCCCACCGGCAGATCGCTGCGCCACAGCTGCCCGAAGCAGCCACGCAGCGGCGCCGCCGGCGCCCATTCGCGGTAGCGGCCGGTGGCACCGGCAACGCCGGGAAGGTCAGCAGGATCGGGGAGGGAGGTCATGCGCGGACGATAGCCGATCGGCTGCCCGGGTTTGGGTAAAACCGCCTCGCTCCGCAACAGCATCGGCCGGCGTCGGAAAAAGAAAAAGCCCCGCAGTACGGGGCTTTTTCAGGGCTCAAGGCCAAATAGGTGAAGCAAAGGGCTCTAAGGCCAATGACGCGATGCTACCGCTCACCCGGGGCAACGTCAAATCCGCGCCGGGAAGCGTTCAGGCAGGCTGGGCCTGGTCCGCCACCGCCGCAGGGGCCAGCAGCGACAGCCCGCTGCAACTGCGCAGTACCGCCCGCTGCACATCGGCCACCACCGTCCTGGGCAGGTATACGCTCAACGCCCCATTGCGGTCGCGCAGCGGATGCAGGCGTGAACGCGCCACGTGGGTCACACACTCGCCGATGGCCCAGCGGTCGCGCGGGTCGTAGGCGTGGGTGAGCGGAATCAGCGCCGATGGCAACAACACATGGAATCCCCGCGTCACCGCATCGGGGTTGTGCGAGGACGATAGGGGCACCACCAGCACGCAACCATTGGGCAGGCGGCCGTTGAGCACCAGCGACAGTCGCCGCTTACGCATCTCATTGGGGATACGCCCATTGGCCGGTGGCGTGATCGGCGGATCGGGGAACTGGCCGAAGTCGCATTCGACTACTTCTCCCACTTTCGGCTGGTAATGCAATGCCACCTTCATGCCCTCCCTGGCTTGGCGGCAGGGTGCGCCCCCGCCGATGCGTTGGAACCTTATTGAGCTTTGATCGCCATCGCTTGAAGCCCGGTTCCATCCAGCTTCTGCTTGGCCTCGGCCAGTTCGCCGGCGCTGCCGTACGGCCCCATGCGCACGCGGTACACGGTCTTGCCGTTGATCTGCGCCGATTCCACCCGCGCCGCCAGGCCGATCATGGCCAGCTTGGCCTTGGTCGCCTCGGCATCGCCGGAAGCGCCAAACGCGCCAGCCTGCAGGATGTAACGCACATTGCTGGCCGCCGGATCGGCGGCGGCCGGCGTTGCCGCGGCCGTCGCCGCCGGCTTCGGTGCAGTGGTGGCTGCCGCCGTCGCTGGCGTAGCGGCCGGCGCGGTGGTGGCCGCCGGGCGCTCGGTCACCGGCGCTGGCAACGGCGAGGTGGTCACCGTGGCTGGCGTGGCGGTGGCGACGGTGGCCGCCGGCGCGGCGGTGGCCGGGCCGGCCGGTACCGGGCGGCCTTCCAGTGCCGCTTGCGCGCGCTGGGCCTCGGCCTTGGCGCGGCGCTGGTCTTCGGCGCGGGCGCTGGCGGCCAGCTCGGCATCGGACATTTCCACTTCCTTGCCGGGCAGCAGGGTGTAGAAGTCGTACTGCGTCGCCGCCGGCTTGGCCGGTTCGGCCGGCGTGGTGCCCGGCTTGGGCAGCTCGGCGCCCACGTCGGGGTCGGCATCGCTGACCGGCGCCGGCTGTGCGTTCGGGTCCGGCTGCGGGCCTACCCGCAGGAAGCCATCGCCGTCGCTCTTGAACAGGTTTGGTGCCGCCAGGAACACCACGGCCGCAATCGCCACACCGGCCACCAGCCACACCCATCCCGGTGTGCCTTGGCTGCTGTTGCGTCGTGCCTGGCTCTTGCCGCGTCGTGCTGCCATTTACTGCTTCTCCACTGCTTACATTTTTTCCGGGGCGGAAACGCCCAGGATGTTCAGGCCATTGGCCAGGACCTGGCGCGCCGCGCAGGCCAGGGCCAGCTTGGCATTGCGCTCGGGCGCATCGGCCACCAGCACCTGCGTGCCGTGATACCACGTGTGGAACGCATGCGCCAATTCACGCAGGTACTGCGCAACCAGGTGCGGTTCCAGCGCAATACCGGCCGCTTCCACCACTTCGGGGAAGCGCGACATTTCAATCATCAGCCACAGCGACGCCTCGTCGTCCAACGACGCCAGCCCGGCCACGCCTTCGCTGGCGGTGTAGGGCAGGCCCTTCTCCTGCGCCTGGCGCAGCAGGCTGCACACCCGGGCATGCGCGTACTGCACGTAGAACACCGGGTTGTCGTTGCTCTGCTGGCGGGCCAGGTCGATATCGAAGGTCAGCTGCGAATCGGGCTTGCGCGCGATCAGGAACCAGCGGGTCGCATCGCGGCCGGCTTCCTCGATCAGGTCGCGCAGGGTCAGGTAGCTGCCCGCACGCTTGGACAGCTTCACTTCCTCGCCGCCGCGCATCACCGTCACCATCTGGTGCAGCACGTATTCCGGCCAGCCCTGCGGGATACCCACGTTCAGCGCCTGCAGGCCGGCGCGCACGCGCGCCAGCGAGCCGTGGTGGTCTGCCCCCAGCTCGGTGATCGCGCGCTCGTAGCCGCGCTGCCACTTGCTCAGGTGGTAGGCCACGTCCGGCAGGAAGTAGGTATAGGTGCCGTCGGACTTGCGCATCACGCGGTCCTTGTCGTCACCGAAATCGGTCGAGCGCAGCCACAGCGCGCCGCCTTCCTCGTAGGTATGCCCGGCCGCATTGAGCTTGGCCACGGTCTCTTCGACCTTGCCGTCCTTGTACAGCGAGCTTTCCAGGAAGTAGATGTCGAAATCCACCCCGAACGCGGCCAGGTCCTGGTTCTGCTCGTTGCGCAGGTAGGCCACCGCGAAGCGACGGATCGCATCGAGGTTGTCGGCATCGCGCTCGCCCACCACCGCGTGGCCTTCCAGCTCAACGCTGGCGCCGGCCAGGTAGGCGTTGGCCACGTCCTGGATGTAGTCGCCGCGGTAGCCCGCTTCCGGCCAGCCGGCCTCATCGGGCTTGAGCCCCTTGGCGCGCGCCTGGGTGGACAGCGCCAGGTTCTCGATCTGCACGCCAGCGTCGTTGTAGTAGAACTCGCGCTTGGCGTTCCAGCCGTTCACTTCCAGCAGGCGCGCCAGGCAGTCGCCGATGGCCGCGGCGCGGCCGTGGCCCACGTGCAGCGGACCGGTCGGGTTGGCCGACACGTATTCCACGCCCACGGTACGGCCGTTGCCGCTCAGGTTGTGGCCGTAATCGGCCCCTTCCTTGAGTACGCCGGCCGCTTCGCGCTGGTAGGCGCTGGGGGCCAGGTGGAAATTGATGAAGCCCGGGCCGGCGATTTCCACGCGCAGCACATCCGGGCTCTTGGGCAGCGCATCCAGCAGCGCCTGGGCCAGGGCGCGCGGGTTGCTGCGCGCGGGCTTGGCCAGCAGCATCGCCGCATTGGTGGCGAAATCGCCGTGCTCGCGGGTCTTCGGGCGTTCCACCACGAATTCCGGGGTCAGGGTATCGGCCGGCAGAGTGCCGTTGGCGCGCAAGGCTTCGATGCCTTGGCTGATCAGGGCGCGGAGGAGATTTTTCACAAGGCCTGCTTTGGGACTGGAGCGGCGGAATCGGTAATTTTAGCCCAGATGCCGCCCCGATCCATTGAACCGCAGCGGACCGGGCCGCGCGCGGCGGCCCCCCAGCCGTTCCAGGCCCCCAAGGCCCCGGGCCTGACCGGCCCGTTCAGCCCCGGAAGGTCAGCGCCGGTTCCAGCCAGCCCCGCTCGGCCATCGACACCGGCGTGCCTTCCCCCACCACCACATGGTCCAGCAGCCGCACCCCCACCAGGTTCAGCGCCTCCTGCAGGTGCCGGGTGATCTGCCGGTCGGCCGCCGACGGCTCGGCGCTGCCGGAGGGGTGGTTATGGCTGACGATCACCGCCGCGGCGTTGTGCAGCAGGGCGCGGCGGACCACTTCGCGCGGGTAGACGGTGGCCGCGTCGATGGTGCCGGTGAAGAGTTCCTCGAAGGCCAGCGTGCGGTTGCGGGTGTCCAGGAACAGGGCGGCGAAGACCTCATGCGGGCGGCCGCGCAGGCGTTGCTTGAAGTAGCGGATCGCGGACTGGGGCTCGCGCATGCTCTCGCCGCGATCCAGCTGGGCGCGCAGGTGGCGGTCGGCCAGTTCCAGTGCGGCCACCAGTTCGCAGGCGCGGGCAGGGCCGAGACCTGGCAGCTTTTTCAGCTTCGGGGCGCTCAGATCGAGCAATCGCCGCAGTGGGCCGTGGTCTTTAAGGAGAAGCCGCGCATTCTCCATCACATCCAGGCCTTTACAGCCGGTACCCAGGAACAAAGCAAGCAGCTCGGCATCCGACAGCGCCGCCGGGCCACGTGCCAGCAGCTTCTCGCGCGGTTGTTCGTCCTTGGGCCAGTTTTTGATTGCCATGCTGGACAGCTTGGAGGCACGTGCGCTGCACGACCATCAGAGACCGCCGCGTCATTGGGTCTGAGAAACCCGGGACATTGGCCATTTGTAGACTCTGACTATCGGGGCGATCCACTACGGCGGAACATGTCGCGATCTTCATCCGCCAAGCGTTAGGGCCGAACGCCGGGTCTACCGCGCGTCGCAGTAGTCAGATAGGTCCCGGTGATGCGCGGCATGGCAAAGCATCCTTTGGATGCGGTTTCAGCTGCGAAAGACATCTTTCCCAGCTGCACGCGTTGTTAAAGCATTCTTTTTTAACGACTGACACCACGCGGGCCACCGTTCACTGGTTGAAGGGTGATTGGAGCACCTTGCCCGCCGACGGCCAGCCAAAACCAGGAGGGAAACCTGCTGTCCCTCATAACCAAAAACACCCCCTTCATGCCCCTGGGGCATCAGCCCCCCACACCCCATCAGGTAAGCTAATCGCCTCGGTTCGACAGGAACACCCAAGGTGGCTGACTCCCCCCAGGCTTCCCCGGCGTCGGTGCGCCCGCTGGAAGGCCAGAAGTTGTTGTTGTGCGTGGGCGGCGGTATCGCCGCCTACAAGTCGCTGGAACTGGTGCGCCGCCTGCGCGATGCCGGGGCCCGGGTGCAGGTCGCGATGACCGCCGGGGCCCAGCAGTTCGTCACCCCGCTGAGCTTCCAGGCCCTGTCCGGGCAGCCCACCCGCACCACGCTGTGGGACAGCGCCGCCGAGCAGGCCATGGGCCATATCGAGCTGGCCCGCTGGGCCGATCGCGTCGTGGTGGCGCCGGCCACCGCCGACCTGCTCGCCCGGCTGGCCCAGGGCCATGCCGATGACCTGGTCACCACGCTGTGCCTGGCCACCACCGCGCCGCTCACCGTGTGCCCGGCGATGAACCACCGTATGTGGCAGCACCCGGCCACCCAGGCCAATATCGCCCTGCTGCGCCAGCGCGGCGCGCAGGTCATCGGGCCCGAAGACGGCCCGCTGGCCGAGGGCGAGTCCGGCCCCGGCCGGCTGACCGAACCCAATGCGATCGTCGCGGCGCTGGCCGCGCAGCAGGCACCGGCCGTGGCCGACGCGCCCGAGCAGCAGCTCAAGGGCCTGCGCGTGGTGATCAGCGCCGGCCCCACCTATGAAGACCTGGACCCGGTGCGCTACGTGGGCAACCGCAGCAGCGGCAAGATGGGCTACGCGCTGGCCGCTGCGGCCGTGCGCCAGGGCGCGCAGGTGGTGCTGGTCAGCGGGCCGGTGCAGCTGGCCACCCCGGCCGGGGTGCAGCGGGTGGATGTGCGCTCGGCCGCGCAGATGCGCGAGGCGGTGCTGGGCGCGCTGCCGGCCGATATCTATATCGGTGCGGCGGCGGTGTCCGATTACACCCCGCGCCAGGTCGCCCCGCAGAAACTGAAGAAGACCGCCGGCACCCAGACCCTCACCCTGGAACTGGTGCGCACCCCGGACATCCTGGCCGAGGTGGCCGCGCAGACCAACGCGCTCAAGCTGGTGGTCGGCTTTGCCGCCGAAACCCACGAGGTGGAGAAGTACGCGCGCGGCAAGCTGGTCGACAAGCGCCTGGACCTGGTGATCGCCAACCAGGTGGGCATTGCCAACGGCGGCTTTGAAAGCGATGAAAACGCGGCCACGGCCTACTGGCAGGGCGGCGAACAGGTGTTCCCCGGCACCTCCAAGGCCGTGCTGGCCGAACAACTGTTGTCCCTGATTGCCCAGAGGTTGCACGCATGAGCGTTGATTCCACCCTTCAGCCGCTGCAGGTGAAACTGCTCGACCCGCGCTTCGGCGATACCTGGCCGCTGCCGGCCTATGCCACCGAGCACAGCGCCGGGCTGGACCTGCGCGCGGCGCTGGAAACCGAGCTCACCCTGCAGCCGGGCGACACCGCGCTGATTCCCAGCGGCATCGCCATCCATATCGCCGACCCGAACCTGGCCGCGGTGGTACTGCCGCGCTCGGGGCTGGGCCACCGCCACGGCATCGTGCTGGGCAACGGCACCGGGCTGATCGACGCCGATTACCAGGGCCCGCTGCTGATCAGCGCCTGGAACCGGGGCCGCGAGCCCTTCACCCTGCAGCCCGGCGACCGCATCGCGCAGCTGGTGGTGCTGCCCATCGCGCGCGTTGGCCTGCAGGTAGTGGATACTTTCACCGACAGCGCCAGGGGAACGGGTGGATTCGGCCATACCGGGGTGCGCTGACAGGGGGAACATCCATGAGCACGACGAACGCGGAGAAGCAGCCACGGCTGGCCAGCAAACGTACCGGGCCACTGCTGGTCGGGGTGTTGGTGCTGCTGGCGCTGTGGTTCGGCTGGAGCGCGGTGCGGCAGTGGCGCCAGGCCTCGGTGGGCACCGCGCTGGAACAGTCGCGCGACCAGGTGGCCGACGGCCTGCTGGCGGCGCTGAACGGCCAGCAGGCGCAGCTGCGCACGCTGCTCAAGAGCGGGCGGGTCAGTGCCGCGCTGGCCGCCGGCGATACCGGGGCGACCGCGCTGGCCATCCGCGAGGGCTGGCCCGGCACCGAAGAGGTGCAGGTGCTGCCGGCCGCGCTGGATGCGGCCTATGCCGATCCCAAGGCGTTCGGCTATTCACGCCTGGCCCTGCTTGAAGCGGCCAATGCCGGCGAAGGGGTGGTGGCGCGGGTGGTACGCGACGCCGGTGGCCAGCGCCTGGGCCTGGCCGCGCCGGTGGTGCTGGGCAGCGAGGGGCCGGCACTGGTCTATGTGCGCCAGCCGTTGCTGCGCCTGACCGCCATCTTCGACCAGGTGCGGGTGCCCGACGCCGGTTACCTGGCCCTGCGCCAGGGCAACCACAATGTGATCGAGCAGGGCAGCGCCGAACTGTCCGAGGGCGCCGAGGGCCTGGCCCGGCCGATCGGCAAGAGCGGCCTGCGCCTGGCCGCGGCGGTGCCGGATATCGAGCCCGGCCCGCTGGGCATCGGCGGCCTGGGCAGTGCGGTGGTGGCCGCACTGCTGCTGGCGATTGCGGCGATGCTGCAGTTCGGCAAGGGCCGCATGCCGATGCCACGCCGGCGCGCCAGCGCCCAGGCCGTGGGCGATGAAGGCCCCACCCTGCGCGAGAGCATCGCGCTGGCCCCGGTGGCCGAGGGCGAGCCGGCCGCAGCGGCCATTGCCGCACCGGCGCTGCCCGGCGTGGCCGGCCAGGACGTGCCGGCCGGCATCTTCCGCGCCTACGACATCCGCGGGGTGGTCGGCCGCGAGCTGACCGCAGCGGTGGCCACGCTGATCGGCCAGGCGATCGGCTCGGTGCTGCAGGTGCAGGGGCTGCGCGACATCGTGGTGGGCCGCGACGGCCGGCTGTCCGGCCCGGAACTGAGCGCGGCGCTGATCGAAGGCCTGCGCCGCGCCGGCTGCAATGTCATCGACATCGGCCTGGCCCCCACCCCGGTGGTGTATTTCGCCAGCTACCACCTGCGCGCGGGCAGCTGCGTGGCGGTAACCGGCAGCCACAACCCGCCGGACTACAACGGCTTCAAGATCGTGGTGGGCGGGGAAACCCTGTCCGGCGATGCCATCACCGAGCTGTACCAGCGCATCACCGAGGGCCAGCTGCACGTGGCCGCCGAACCGGGCAGCCTGCAGCAGCGCGAGGTCAACGCCGATTACATCCAGCGCATCGCCGATGACGTGCAGCTGGACCGCCCGCTGAAGGTGGTGGCCGATGCCGGCAACGGGGTGGCCGGTGAGCTGGCCCAGCCGCTGCTGGAGGCCATCGGCGCCGAAGTCATTCCGCTGTATTGCGATGTGGACGGCACCTTCCCCAACCACCATCCCGATCCCAGCGACCCGCGCAACCTGGAAGACCTGATCCAGACCGTGAAGCGCTTCGACGCCGATATCGGCCTGGCCTTCGATGGCGATGGCGACCGCCTCGGCGTGGTCACCCGCGAGGGCCGCATCATCTATGCCGACCGCCTGTTGATGTTGTTCGCGGCCGATGTGCTGATGCGCAACCCGGGTGCGCTGGTGATCTACGACGTCAAGTGCAGCGGCAAGCTGTCCGACTACGTGCTGCGCAACGGTGGCAGCCCGTTGATGTGGAAGACCGGGCATTCGCTGATCAAGGCCAAGATGCGCGAGACCGACGCCGAGCTGGCCGGCGAGATGAGCGGGCATTTCTTCTTCAAGGAACGCTGGTTCGGTTTCGACGATGGCCTGTACGCGGCCTCGCGCCTGCTGGAGATCCTGGCCCAGAGCGAACAGACGCCGTCGGAGGTGCTCGACGCGCTGCCCGACAGCATCTCCACCCCGGAGCTGAAGGTGCCGGTGGAATCGGGCACGCCGCATGCGCTGGTGTCGTTGTTCGTCTCGGCCGCGCAGGCCGAGGACTCGCCGTTCGCCGGCGCGCGCCTGGCCACCATCGACGGCCTGCGCGCCGATTTCTCCGATGGCTGGGGCCTGCTGCGCGCCTCCAACACTACCCCGGTGCTGGTGTTGCGCTTCGAAGCCGACGACGAGGCGGCGCTGGAGCGGATCAAGGCGTTGTTCCGCGAGCAGCTGCAACCGTTGTTGCCCGGCGTGGCGCTGGGCTTCTGATCGGGAAAGGTACCGGCCCATGGCCGGTACCTTCGTTGGGATGCGGCGGGCACCCCGGTAGGGTTGCATCCCAATCAACCGCAGTGGAACAGCCAGCGTTCGGTATCGGCATGACCACGAATCGGAAGCGTGCTTCTCCGCCAATGTTCATGCCGCCATCGCGCGCGGCACCGCTACCGGCAGTCGATCCGGACGCGACCCTGCCAGCGCGTGTCACGCCCGGGCGTTCAACGCCGCCCGGCTCACCCCTTGAACCGCAGGCCCACGCCGGGTTCGGTGAACAGGTAGCGCGAATCCAGCGCCGAATCGCCCAGCTTGTGCCGCAGCTTGCCGACCAGGATGCGCAGGTAGTGGGTGTCGTGCTGGTGGGTGGGCCCCCAGATTTCCTGCAGGATCTGCGGCTGGGTCACCACCCGGCCGGCGTTGCGCAGCAGCAGCGACAGCAACGCGTATTCCTTGCGGGTGAGCGCCACCGCGGCGCCATCCAGGTGCACTTCGCGGCGCACCAGGTCGATATGCAGGTGGCCATCGTCGAACTGCGGCAGCACGCCATCGGCCGATACCGTGCGCGAACGCAGCAGCGCACGCACCCGCGCCATCAGTTCCTGGGTGCCGAACGGCTTGGTCACATAGTCGTTGGCGCCGTTGTCCAGCGCGCGCACCTTCTCGGTCTCGCTGGCGCGCACGGTCAGCATGATCACCGGCACCTGGCTCCATTGGCGCAGCTCGGCCAGCACCTCATGCCCCTCCATGTCCGGCAGGCCGATATCCAGGATCACCAGGTCCGCGCCTTCGCTCACCAGCAGTTCCAGCCCGGCCTGGCCGGTGGCGGCCTGGTGCACGCGGTAGCCCTGCGCGCGCAGGCTGATGTCGAGGAAGCGGCGGATCTGCGCCTCGTCATCGATCACCAGTACGCGCGCCGGGGGCACGCCTTGGGGCAGTTCAGGAATCGTCGTTGTCATCGGCAGGGTGGGGTTGCAGCAGGGGCAGCGTGATGCGGATCAGGGTACCGCGTCCGTCGCGGCCCGGCAGTGCCTGCACGCTGCCGCCGTGGGCGCCGATCATGCCCTGGCAGATGGTCAGGCCCAGCCCGGTGCCGTGGCGGCCGCGGTCGCCGCGCTCCACGCTGTAGAACATGTCGAAGATGCGCGCCCGCTCCTGGTCGGGAATGCCCGGGCCGGCATCGAGCACGTCGATGCGCAGCTCGCCCTCCACCAGGCGCGCCTGTACCTCCACCGCCGCGCCGGGCGGGGAGAACTTGGCGGCGTTTTCCATCACGTTGAACACCGCCTGCTCGACCAGCGCCGGGTGCACCCAGATCGGCGCCAGCGTGGCCGGAATGTCCAGCTGCAGGCGCACCTCGGGCTGGTAGCGTTGCAGCCGGCGTGCGGCCGAACCGACCAGTTCGTCCACGCCGATCCAGTCGCGGTTGATCTGCAGGCCTTCGTGGCCCAGCCGGGTCATGTCCAGCAGGTTCTGGATATAGCGGTCCAGCCGCTCGCCCTCGACCAGGATGGTGTCCAGCAGCGCGCGCCGGTCCTGCGCGTCCATCGCATCGGCATAGCTGGACAGGCTGTCGGCCGAGCCGATCATCGCCGCCAGCGGCGAGCGCAGGTCGTGCGATACCGACGACAGCAGCGCCGAGCGCAGCCGCTCGGTCTCGTTGCTCACATGCGCCTGTTCCAGCTCGGCCACCAGCCGGGTGCGCAGCGCGGCCTGGGCGATGTCGTCCACCATCGCCTCGGCCAGCTGGCGCTGCTCGGGGGTCAGCCGCGATGCGCTGCGCGCAAAGCGCATGCCGGCCACGCCGATGGCGCGGTCATCGCCGTCCAGCAGCGGCAGGAACCACCACTCGGCGCCAGCCAGCGTATCGGTGAAGCGGCCGCTGGGCTGGCCGTGGCGGCGTGCCCAGTCGGCCGCGGCCAGGTCGGTCTCGCCCGGCGCGGCGCTGCCGCTGGTGCTGGTGTCCTGGCCGATGCGCAGCCAGGCCGGCGCATCCAGCGCCTGCTCCAGCGCCTCGCGGCCGGCCTGGGCCACCTGCTCGTTGCTGGGCGCGCGGCTGAGCTGGCGGCCCAGCGCCTGGCGCGCATTGGCATGCCGGTTGGCCGCGCGCAGCGCCACTACCTGCATGCGCAGGCGCGAGGCCAGGCGGCCGGCGACCAGCGCGGCCACCAGGAACAGGAAGACGGTGATCACGCCCTGGCGGGCGCTGATGGCGAAGGTGAAGCGCGGGGCGATGAAGAAGAAGTTGTAGGACAGGAAGCACAGCGCCGCGGCGATCACCGCCGCACTGGTGCGGCTGCGCGCGGCCACCATCACCACCGCCAGGATGAACACCATCGACAGGTCGTACAGCCCGATCCAGCGCTCGGCCAGCATGGCCACCAGGCAGGCCAGCGCGGTGGCGGCCAGGGCCAGCAGCGCATCCTGGCCGGTGCTGCGGGTGGGCATCGACAGCCCCACGCGGCGGGCCCGGGCGCGCGCCTGCGGGGTGCCGATGATGGTGATCTCGTAGTGCGCGCCGCGCTGGATCAGCTGCTGGGTCAGGGTGCGGTTGAGCATGCGCGCGAACGGCCGCTCGCGGGTACGGCCCAGCACCAGGGTGGACACGCTGTTGTGCGCGGCATGGTCGAGCAGCGCATCGGCGATGCTGGTGCCGTGCAGCAGCTCGGCCTCGCCGCCCAGCCGCCGGGCCAGCGCGAAGGCGGCATCGATCTCGCGCCCGGTGGCCTCGTCCTGGCGGCGGTTCTGCACCGTCACCACCGTCCAGGGCGCGTCGCGGCGCTCGGCGATGCGCCGGCCCACCCGTACCAGGTACTCGCTCTGGCCACCGCCGTCGATGGCCACCAGCACCCGCCGGCGCAGCGGCAGGTTGCCCTCGCCACGGGCGGCGCGGGTCTCGCGCAGGCTGGTGTCGACGCGGTCGGCCGCCTCCTGCATGGCCAGCTCGCGCAATGCGGTCAGGTTGGACGGCGAGAAGAATGCCTGCAGCGCCTGCGCGGCCTGCTCGGGCACGTAGACCTTGCCCTGCTGCAGCCGCTCGATCAGTTCGCGCGGCGGCAGGTCCACCAGCACGATGTCGTGCAGGCGGTCCAGCACCGCATCGGGCACGGTCTCGCTGACCCGCACCCCGGTGATGCGCATCACCACATCGTTGAGGCTTTCCAGGTGCTGGATGTTGACCGTGGTCCACACATCGATGCCGGCCTCCAGCAGTTCCATCACGTCCTGCCAGCGCCGTTCGTGGCGGCTGCCGGGCACGTTGCGGTGGGCCAGCTCGTCCACCAGCACCAGCGCCGGGTGCCGGGCCAGTACCGCGTCCAGGTCCATCTCGCCCAACACGTGCTGCTGGTACTGGCGTTGCAGCAGCGGCACCTGCGGCAGGCCCTCCAGCAGCGCCGAGGTCTCGGCGCGGCCGTGGGTTTCCACCAGCCCGATCACCACGTCCACGCCGCGGCGCAGCTGTTCGTGCGCGCGGCTGAGCATGCTGTAGGTCTTGCCCACGCCGGGCGCGGCGCCCAGGAACACGGTGAGCTTGCCACCGGCTTCGCGTTGCAGGCGTTCGACCAGGGCATCGGCCTGGCGGGTGCGGGGGTCGTTCATGGGTGGCGATTGTGCGCCCGGCGGCGCGATCCTGGCATCACGGGGCGGCCTTGAGGTCATCCAGCGCCAGGTTCAACGTCATCACGTTGACCCGGCGCTGGCCGAACACGCCCCATTGCGGGCCCAGCGTATGGGCCTGCACCAGGGCCGCCACGCGCGCTGCCGGCAGCCCGCGGCTGCGTGACACCCGCGCGATCTGCAGCTGCGCGGCGGCCGGCGACAGCTCCGGGTCCATGCCGGCGCCGGACTGGGTGACCAGGTCGCCGGGCACCTGCGCGGGCAGCACGCCTTCGCGCGCGGCCACCGTGGCGATGCTGGCCTGCACGCGTTGCTGCAGGGCCGGGTTGCTGCGCGCCAGGTTGCTGCCGGCGGCGGCCATCGGGTCGTAGTTGGCCGCTGACGGGCGCGCCTGGAAGTAGCCCTCGCCGGTGAACGGCTGGGCGATCAGCCGCGAGCCGCGCACCTGGCCGTCGCGGACCAGCAGGCTGCCATCGGCCTGGGCCGGGAACAGCAGCCGGCTGGCGCCGGTGGTGGCCAGCGCATAGGCCAGCCCGAGCAGCAGCAGGCTGGCTGCGCCCAGCACCAGCGCCGGGCGCCAGGCGCCGTGCTGCTGCAGGGCGGTGGCGGGAGTGGCGCGGTCGCGCGCCACAGGAGAAGCAGGGGTAGCAAGCGAGCGGTTCATGCGCCGAACACCGTGACAAGGAAGAGGTCGATCAATTTGATGGCCGCAAACGGCAGCAGCACGCCGCCCAGCCCGTAGACCAGCATGTTCCGCCGCAGCAGCACGGTGGCGGTGGCCGGGCGGAACCGCACCCCGCGCAGCGCCAGCGGGATCAGCGCCGGAATCACCAGGGCATTGAAGATCAGCGCCGCCAGCACTGCGTTGCGCGGGCTGGACAGCTGCATCACGTTCAACGCGGCCATCGCCGGCAGGGTGGAGGCGAACAGCGCCGGCAGGATGGCGAAGTACTTGGACACATCGTTGGCCAGCGAGAAGGTGGTCAGCGCACCGCGCGTGATCAGCTGCTGCTTGCCCACTTCCACCACCGCCAGCAGCTTGGCCGGGTCCGAGTCCAGGTCGACCATGTTGCCGGCCTCCTTGGCGGCCTGGGTGCCGGAATTCATCGCCAGGCCGATGTCGGCCTGGGCCAGCGCGGGGGCGTCGTTGGTGCCGTCGCCCACCATCGCCACCAGCCGCCCGCCGGCCTGTTCGGCACGGATGCGGGCCAGCTTGTCTTCCGGGCGGGCCTCGGCGATGTAGTCGTCCACCCCGGCCTCGGCAGCGATCGCCGCGGCGGTCAGCGGGTTGTCGCCGGTGATCATCACCGTGCGGATGCCCATCGCGCGCAGCTGCGCGAACTTCTCGCGCATGCCGTGCTTGACCACGTCCGACAGCTCGATCACCCCCAGCACGTGGCGGCCTTCGCAGACCACCAGCGGGGTGGCGCCATTGCGCGCCACCTGTTCCACCCGTCCGGCCAGTTCGGCCGGCACCGTGCCACCGAGCTCACGCACATAGGCGGTGATCGCATCGCCGGCGCCCTTGCGGATGCGCCGGCCACCGTCCAGGTCCACGCCGGACATGCGGGTCTGCGCCGTAAAGGCGAGATAGTCCGCACGGTCCGGTTCGGCGGTGCTGCAGCCCAGCTCGCGCGCCAGCCGCACCACCGACTTGCCTTCCGGGGTCGGGTCGGCCAGCGAGGACAGCAGCGCCGCTTCGCGCAGCTGGCTGGCATCGACGCCGGCCAGCGCATGGAAGTGCGTGGCCTGGCGGTCGCCATAGGTGATGGTGCCGGTCTTGTCGAGCAGCAGCACGTCGACGTCGCCGGCCACTTCCACCGCCTTGCCCGACTTGGCCAGCACGTTGGCCGCCAGCGCCCGGTTCATGCCGGCAATGCCGATCGCCGGCAGCAGGCCGCCGATGGTGGTGGGGATCAGGCATACCAGCAGGGCGATCAGCAGCAGCGGGTCGACCCTGACGCCGACGAACGCGCCGATCGCCGGCAGGGTGGCCACCACCACCAGGAAGGTCAGCGTCATCGCCGCCAGCAGCAGGGTCAGCGCCACTTCGTTGGGGGTCTTCTGGCGGTTGGCGCCTTCCACCAGCGCGATCATCCGGTCCAGGAAGCTGTGCCCCGGTTCGGCGGTGATCCGCACGATGATCTGGTCCGAGAGCACCTTGGTGCCGCCGATCACGCCGCTGCGGTCGGTACCGGCCTCGCGCAGCACCGGCGCCGATTCACCGGTCACCGCCGCTTCGTTGATGGTGGCCAGGCCCTGCACGATCTCGCCGTCGGCCGGAATCAGTTCGCCGGCACTGACGATCACATGGTCGCCCGGGCGCAGTTCGGCAGCGGGCACCTGGGTCTGGCTGGCGGCGGGATGGGCGGCGGCCAGCCGGCGTGCGCTCAGGTCCTGGCGGGCACGGCGCAACGACGCGGCCTGGCCGCGGCCGCGCGCTTCGGCCACTGCTTCGGCGAAATTGCCGAACAGCACGGTCAGCAGCAGGATGCCGGTCACCGCCAGGCCGAAGCCCAGCGGCGCGTTGCCGGTGACGGTGATCAGCAGGCTGATCACCGTACCGGCCATCACCACGGCCATCACCGGGCTGTGCAGCAGGTGCCGCGGCGACAGCTTGATCACCGCATCGCGCAGCGCACGGCGCCAGCCGGCGCCGTCGAGCAGGCGCTGGCGGCGGTGGGTGGAAGCGTTCAGGGAAGAGCTACTCATGGGAGCGGTACTCATGACATCAGGTCTCAGTGCGAGGTCAGCGACAGGTGGTCGGCCACCGGGCCCAGCACCAGTGCCGGCATGAACTGCAGCACGGTCAGGATGGCGATCAGCGCGATCAGGGTGAACGCGAAGGTGGGGGTTTCGATCTGCAGCGTGCCGGCCGACTCCGGGGCGCGGCGCTTGGCGGCCAATTGCGCGGCCACGACCAGCGGAATGATCAGCACCGGGTAGCGGCCCAGCAGCAGCACCAGGGTGCAGCTGAGGTTCCACCACACCGTGGCATCGCCCAGCCCCTCAAAGCCCGAACCATTGTTGGCGAACGCCGAGGTGTACTCATAGAACACCTGGCTGACGCCATGGAAGCCTGGATTGGAGGTGCCGGTGATCGAAGGGATCGCCAGCGTCACCGCGGTCAGGGTCAGCAGCGTGATCGGCTGCAGCAGCACCAGCAGGGCGAGCAGGCGGATCTGCGGCGTTTCCAGCTTGCGTCCGAACAGTTCCGGGGTTCGCCCGGTCATCAGCCCGGCCAGGAACACGCCCAGCAGCAGGTACACCAGGAACTGCTGCAGGCCGCAGCCGATGCCGCCCCAGATCGCGCTGACCAGCATGTTGACCAGCGGCACGGCGCCGGCAAGCGGGCTGAGCGAGTCGTGCATGCCGTTGACCGAGCCGTTGGAGACCTGGGTGGTCACCGCGGCCCACAAGGCGGTTCCGTCAGCGCCGAAGCGCACTTCCTTGCCTTCCATCAGCAAGGGGCTGGCGGCGGTCGCCGAATGGCCTTCCAGCCACACCGTAGCCGCCACCGACAGGCTGGACATCGCCAGCATGCAGCCGAACACCAGCCCGGCCAGCCGCCGGCGCCCGGTGAACGCGCCCAGCATGAAGATCACGCTGATCGGGATCAGCAGGATGCCGATCAGTTCGAGCGCATTGGACAGCGGGGTCGGGTTTTCATACGGCATGCTGCTGTTGGGGCCATACCAGCCACCGCCATTGGCACCGAGCTGTTTGGCCGCGACCATCGCCGCGACCGGGCCCAGCGGCAGCTTCTGCGCGTCCATGCCCGAGGCTGCATCGATCGGCGTGGCCTGTGGGCCACCGGCCAGCGTGGACGGTACGCCCTGGCTGGTCAGCAGCACCGCCCACAACAGGCACAGCGGCAGCATGAAGCGCACGCAGGCGCGCACCACGTCGGCGTAGTAGTTGCCCACGTCCACGCGGCGGTCGCCACTGAGCTGGGCCGCCTGTTGCGCATCCACCTCGTCCGGGCGGGCGCCGAACAGCGCACGCAGGGTGGCCACCGCCAGGGCCAGCCCCATCATCGGGGTCACCACCTGCAGGCCGGTGATTGCGGTCATCTGCGCGAAGTAGGACAGCTGGGCCTGGCCGGAATAGTGCTGCTGGTTGGTGTTGGTCAGGAACGACACCATGGTGTGCAGCGCGGTATCCCAGCGCATGTTGGGAATCTGGTCGGGATTGAACGGCAGCCAGGCCTGGGTCATGAACACCGCCTGCACCAGCACCGCGATCACCACGTTGCTGAGCAGGAAGGCCATCACGTAGCCACGCCAGGACATGCCGCGCGCCGGGTTCACCCCGAGCAGCCAGTACAGCGGTTTTTCAATCCACCCGAACAGCGCATCGCCGCGCATCGGGCCACCGCGCATCACCCGGGCCAGGTACAGCCCAAGCGGAAAGGCCAGCACGATGCTGGCCAGCAGGATCAACAGGATCTCGGTCATGGTCGGCTCCGGTCAGAACGCTTCGGGCCGAAGCACGACGTACAGCAGATAGGCGGCGGCGACGAGCACCAGCACGCCGCACACCAGGGAAAGCCAGGCAGGCATGGTCGTGGCCTCAGATGCGGGAAGGAAAGGCCGCCGTGCACGGGGCAGCGGCGGCAGGGCAGGCACGCGATCGGCGCCCGGGGGCGCTCGCGGCAGGAAGGGCAGGCAGATGCAGGCTCATGGGACGTCCAGGTGGAACCACTCCACGTCAGGCAGCCATGGTCTGCTTCACCGGCATAAAGGGGCCACGCCAAGGGCCGTGCCCAAGCGTAAAAAGTGCATAAAAATGCGGCCGGTCACCATCCGGCTGTCCCCGACCCGGTAGTGCCGGCCGTTGGCCGGCTCCTCATGATGCTGGACGGATGTGCGAGGAGCCGGCCAGCGGCGGGCACTACCGTTGCGCGTACCCGTTCGGGATCCATAAAAAAGGCGGCCCGAAGGCCGCCTCTCTCTCTACCGATCCTGCCAGCGCATCACGCCTGCGGGTCGGCCGCCACGCCCTTCAGCAGCCGATAGCGCTGCAGCGTCTCTTCGATCTCCACGTCCAGCGCCCGGCGCTGCTGCTCGAAGGCGGCCTGCATGCGTCGCTGCGCGACCAGCTCGGCGTGGCGCTGGCGGATGCTCTGGGCCTGCTTTTCGGCCACCGGCTTGCCCGCCAGCTCGCGGTCGCCGGCCGCGGCCAGCAGCGTCACCAGCGCATCGCGCAGGCTGGCCACGTTGTAACTGGCGGTCTGCACGTTGTTGCCCAGAATCCCGGTGCGTTCGGTGAACACCCGGCGCAGGTCGCCCTCGTTCTCGTAGGTGGACAACATCGCCTGCTCGGTGCGTTGCCGGGTCTCATCGGCCGCCGCGTCCAGCTGGCGCTGCGCGGTGGTTACCGCCGCGTCGGCGCGTTCTTCGGCGGTCAGCGTACGCTGCACTTCACCGCTGCGCAGGCCGCTGCTGGCACTGAATTCCTCGCGCGCGCTGTTCACCGCATCCTGCGGCAGCGCGTCGCTGCAGATCCGCTCCTTGCCCTGGTTCCAGCAATACAGCTTCTTCGGCTTGGCCTCGCCACTACTGCGCTGGGCGTGGGCCGGCAGCGTCGGCGCGCCCAGCAACAGGCCGATGAAGGTGATCGTGGCAATCCTGGACATGGCAGCCCCCTGCTGTCAGCGTGTCGGACGGCTGCCGTAGCGGGACCGATAGTCCTCCAGCGGCTGCCGGTACCCGACAAGTTCCGGATTTCCGGAGGCAAAATCAAGCAGGTCGGCCAGCGTGGCCACCGCCACCACCGGAATGCCGGCTTCTTCGGCCACGGCCTGGGCGGCCGAACGCGGGTCGGTTTCCGAGGCGATCTCCTGGCGGTCCAGCGCCACCACGATCCCGGCCGGGGTGCCGCCGGCGTCCTTGATGATGATCAGCGCCTCGCGGATGGCGGTGCCGGCGGTGATCACATCGTCCACGATCAGCACGCGCTTGCCATTCATGTCCGCGCCGATCAGGTTGCCGCCTTCGCCGTGCGCCTTGGCTTCCTTGCGGTTGAACGACAGCGGCAGGTCGCGCCCACGCTGGGCGAATTCGCAGGCGGTGGCGGTGGCCAGCGGGATGCCCTTGTAGGCCGGGCCGAACACGACGTCGAACTTCAGCCCGGTGGCCTCCACCGCATCGGCGTAGCAGGCGGCCAGCTGGGTCATGCGCGCGCCGGAGTCGAACCGGCCGGCGTTGAAGAAATACGGGCTCAGGCGCCCGGACTTCAGGGTGAACTGGCCGAAACGCAGGGCATCGGCGGTCAGGGCCAGTTGCAGGAAACGGTGGCGATGGTCGCTCATCAGGACTCTATTGAATTCATTTGGACCACAAATCCTAATGCATGGGCGGCTTTTTCGCCCTTTCACGGGCCTGGGCCGGGCCCCGCCGCCGGCCCGGGCAGGCTCGGTCAGCCAGCAATGGCGGCGCATTCCGGCGCGCCGGGGCCGGGTCTTCCCGGTATGCTTTGGCGGTTACCGCTCCAGACCCGGGTCAGCATGCGCATCATCAGTTTCAATGCCAATGGCATCCGTTCCGCCGCCACCAAGGGCTTCCTCGACTGGTTCCGCGCCCAGGACGCCGACGTTCTGTGCATCCAGGAGACCAAGGCCCAGGAAGACCAGCTGACCGACCCGATGTTCCGCCCGGACGGCCACCACTGCTTCTACCGCGACGCCATCACCAAGAAGGGCTACAGCGGCGTGGCCATCTACAGCAAGCGCGAGCCCGACCAGGTGATCACCTCGCTGGGCTGGGCCCCGTTCGACGATGAAGGCCGCTATATCGAGGCCCGCTACGGCAACCTCAGCGTGGTCTCCTTCTATATCCCCTCGGGCAGCTCGGGCGACCTGCGCCAGGGCTTCAAGTACGAAGTGATGGAGTGGCTGCGCCCGATCCTGGCCCAGTGGCTGGCCAGCGGCCGCGACTACGTGCTGTGCGGCGACTGGAACATCGTGCGCTCGGCGCTGGACATCAAGAACTGGAAGTCCAACCAGAAGAACTCCGGCTGCCTGCCGCCCGAGCGCGACTGGCTCAACGGCCAGTGCGCCGATGCCGGCCAGGCGCTGGACATCGCCGCCGGCCAGGGCTGGACCGACGCCTACCGCCTGCTGCACCCCGAAGGCCAGGATTACACCTGGTGGAGCAACCGCGGCGCGGCGCGGGCCAACAACGTCGGTTGGCGCATCGACTACCAGTTCGTCAGCCCCGGCCTGCGCGAGCGCCTGCGCAGCTGCTCGATCTACCGCGACGAACGCTTCTCCGACCATGCCCCGTTCACGGTGGACTACGCCCCATGACCGACACGGTCGCCAAGCCCCGGCGCCCCTGGCAGCGGGTGCTGGCCAACCTGCGCCAGCGCAAGGTGCTGGCGATGCTGCTGCTGGGCTTCAGCTCGGGCCTGCCGATCTACCTGGTGGGCAATACGCTGGGCTTCTGGATGCGCAAGGAAGGCATCGAGCTGGACACCATCGGCTTCCTGTCCTGGGTGGGCCTGGCCTACTCGATGAAGTTCCTGTGGGCGCCGATCGTGGACAAGATCGACGCGCCGCTGCTGGGCCGCTTCGGCCGGCGCCGCGGCTGGATGCTGCTGTCCCAGCTGGTGGTGGCCGTGGCCCTGGTGGGTATGGCGCTGGTGCAGCCCAAGGGCGGCCACGTACTGTTCCTCGGCATCGCCTGGGAGCATCTGCTGGTGTTCGGCGTGCTGGCTACGGTGGTGGCGTTCGCTTCGGCCACCCAGGACATCGTCATCGACGCCTGGCGCATCGAGAGCGCTGAAAACAGCGAGCAGCTCGGCCTGCTCACCTCCTCGGCGGCGCTGGGCTACCGCACCGCGCTGCTGGTCACCGATGCGCTGATCCTGCTGATCGCCGCCCGGGTCGGCTGGCAGATCTCCTACGAAATCATGGCCGGGCTGATGGCGCTGGGCGTGGTCGCGGTAGTCATGGCCCGCGAACCGGCCCGCGCGCAGCTGGCCGTGCAGCTCCAGACGGCCCCGCTGTGGACCCCGCGTGGCCTGTTCGATGCGCTGGTGGGCCCGTTCATCGCCTTCCTGCGCGAGCACCGCAGCGGCGCGATCCTGATCCTGCTGGCCATCAGCATTTACCGCATGGCCGATTTCGTCATGGGGCCGATGGCCAACCCGTTCTACGTCGACCTGGGCCTGAGCGAGGACACCGTCGGTGCGGTGCGCGGCTCGGTCGGGCTGGTGGCCACCTTCATCGGCATCGCCGCCGCCGGCCTGGTCTCGGTGCGCTGGGGGGTACTGGCCACCTTGCTGGTGGGCGCGGTGCTGGGCCCGGCCTCCAACCTGGCCTTCGCCTGGCTGGCCTACGTCGGCCCGGACCAGACCAGCTTCGCCATCGCCATGGCGATCGACAACCTCTCCGGCGGCTTTGCCGGCACCGCGCTGATCGCCTACATGTCCAGCCTGACCAGCATCGGCTACACCGCTACCCAGTACGCCCTGCTCAGTTCGTTCTACGCGATGCCGGGCAAGGCATTGAAAGGCCTGTCCGGCTGGGCGGTGCAGTCGTTGGCCCAGGGCCGGACGCTGCTGGAGGGCTACGCGCTGTTCTTCATCGGCACCGCGTTGATCGCCATCCCGGTCGTGATCCTGTGCGCCCTGCTGATCGTGCAGCAACGCCGGCTCCATCCGGCCTGAGCCGCGGTTGCCCGGCGCTGCCCGCTGCGCCATGATCGACCCCGTTGTGCCGTGGGGGCGGTGCGTTGCCAACGGGGAGAACGATGGCTGATCTACTGCTGCGGGATCTGGACCCGCTGTTGAACGAACGCATCCGGCGCGTGGCGGTTGCACGCGGCTGGACCCGCGAACACACCTGCGTGGTGCTGCTGGAGCAGGGCCTGTTCGCCAGTGAGCTGGAGGTCCGCAGCGGCTTCCAGAGCCCGGAAGTGGATGCACTGGCTGACGCGATCGCCGCGTTGCAGGCGTTGCCTGACGCACAGGGGCTTTGATCTCCGCCGCGCGGCGGAGGTCGACGGCCGACGCCGTTTTTACGCTTGCGGCGGCCGTCGGCGTGCACTGGTAGGGTCGCACCCCAGTCGACTGCCGACCCTGGATCAACGTTCGATATCGGCATGACCTTGAAACCGGGCCGGCGCTCCGGTCACGCCAAATGGATCGCCCCCAGGATGCGCGGCCCGCGCGCGCCGCTGACGCTGGGCAGGTTGCCCGGCAACCCGGCCAACGTGCGCTGCGCCAGCCACGCAAACCCCATCGCCTCCAGGTAGTCCGGGTCCAGCCCGTGCGCCGCGCTGGATTCGATCACCACCCCCGGCAGCCGCGCCGCCAGCCGCTGCAGCAACTGCCGGTTGCGCACCCCGCCGCCACACACCAGCACCCGCCGCGCCCCGGGCAGGTGCGCCAGCAGCGCATCGGCCACGGTGGCGGCGGTCAGCTCCAGCAAGGTGGCCTGCACATCGGCCGCCGCGTGCTGGCCATCGCCCATCGCCCGCGCTGCCCAGTCCAGGTGGAACTGCTCGCGTCCGGTACTCTTCGGCGGCGGCAGCGCGAACCACGGCTCGGCCAGCCACCGTGCCAGCAGCGTCTCATCCACCTGCCCACTGGCCGCGAACGCGCCATCGGCATCGAACGGCATGCTGCAGTGGCGCTGGCACCAGGCATCCATCAGTGCATTGGCCGGGCCGGTATCGAAGCCACGCGGCACCCCGTCGCGCGGGATCAGGGTCAGGTTGGCGATGCCGCCCAGGTTGAGGACGGCGCGGTCTTCGTCGGTGGTGCCCAGCATGGCCAGGTGGAAGGCCGGCATCAGCGGCGCGCCATGCCCACCGGCGGCCACATCGCGGCGGCGGAAATCGGCCACCGTGGTGATGCCGGTCGCCTCGGCGATGCGGTTGGCATCGCCCAGCTGCAGCGTGAACGCCGGGTCGGCCAGCGGCCGATGGCGCACGGTCTGCCCGTGCGAGCCGATCGCCCGCACCTGGCTGCGCGCCACGCCACTGGCGCGCAGCAGTTCGTTGGCGGCCGCGGCGAAGGCGATGCCGATCTGCGCATCGATCCGGCCCAGCGCATCCAGCGAAGCGAGCTGGCCGCCTTCGCCCAGGGTGATCAGTTCGGCGCGGAAGGCCCGGTCCCACGGGTGGGTATGCCCATGCACGAAGCGGCAGCCACCCTCGGCGGGGAACTGCACCAGCGCGGCATCGATGCCGTCGGCGCTGGTGCCGGACATCAGGCCGATGAAGAGCGGGGAATGCGGATCGGCGGCAGCGGTCATGTCTGGGCAGTCAAACGGGGTGCGCCCAGCTTCGGCGCAACCCGTTGCCGCCGTCAATGCGCGCGTGCCCGCGCGCTGTGGCCGGCCTCAGCCGCGGTTGCGCCGGGCCGGCTTGGCCGCGCTGGCGGTCTGGGTCTGGGTCTGCGCCGGGGCCGCCTGCGGGGCCGGGCTGGCCTCGGCGTAGATCAGCTTTTCCATGCCCTGGATACGCGCCAGGGCCGGCGCGGTCTGCGCGCGGAAGGCGGCCAGCTCGCTGCCCTGCAGCGGTTCCGGCGGCGGCATGGTCACCGACAGCGGATTGCGGTGCACGCCGTTGACGCGGAATTCGTAGTGCAGGTGCGGGCCGGTGGCCAGGCCGGTGGAGCCGACGTAGCCGATCACCGTGCCCTGCGCCACGCGCTGGCCGGTCTTGATCTTGCCGAAGCGCGACATGTGCCCGTACAGGGTGGTGTGGCCGCGGCCATGGTCCAGGATCACCACGTTGCCGTAGCCGCGCTGGGTACCGGCGAACTGCACGCGGGCATCGCCGGCGGCCATGATCGGGGTGCCGGTGCGCGCGGCGTAGTCCACGCCCTTGTGCATGCGCATCTTGCCCAGCACCGGGTGCTTGCGCGCGCCGAAGCTGGAACTCAGGCGGGCGAACGGGATCGGCATGCGGATGAAGCTCTTCTTCAGCGGGCGGCCGCTGGCATCGAAGTACTCCGACTTGCCGTTGCGGTCGAAGCGGAAGCCGCTGTAGGTCTTGCCTCCAGAGGTGAAGGTGGCCGCCAGGATCTTGCTGGTGTCCACCTTCTCGCCTTCGCGCCAGGTTTCGTCCATGACCACGCTGAAGCGGTCACCCGGCTGCAGGTCCTTGGAGAAGTCGATGTCGTACTTGAAGATCTCGTCGGTCATCGTGGCGATCGCCGACGGCGACAGCCCGGCCTTGCGCGCGGCCACGTACAGCGAGCTGGTGATCTCGCCGCTGGCGACGATGCGGCGGGTCGAGGATTCGCGCTTGATCACCTTCTCGGTGATCCGGTCATCCTTCAGCGACAGCTCCACGCGGTTGTCGGCATCGCGGTCGAAGCGGATCGTGCGCAGGTTGCCCGACAGCGGCAGGTCGAAGGCGATCTCCGCGCCCGGGCGCAGCCTGGTCAGCGCCTCGCGCGCACCCGGGTGCTCCAGCACCTGGTGCATCACCGTGGCCGGGATGCCGGCCTCGTCGAACAGGTTGCTCAGGGTCTGGCCACGCTGCACGCGCAGTACCTGCCAGCTGTCGCCGGGGGTCTGCTGCCGGCGTTCCAGCGACAGCGGCGGCAGCGGCAGGGCCAGGGTGGAATGGCCGGCCGGGTAGGGCGCATCGATGGTGTGCGAGAAGCCGGGCACGATGGTGGCCACCAGTGCGCCGATGGTGGCGAACAGGCTGGCGTGCATCCAGTGCCGGCGGGTCCACCGCTGGTTGAAGGCGGCGGGAAGATGCTGCTTGAGCTTCCGATGGAGGGCGGTGTCGTGGAGGACGTGGAGACGTTCCTTGAAGCGCTGCTTGCGCGCGCGGCCTGGATCGGAATTGAGCATCGTCGGTGTGTTCCTTGGCTGGCCCGGGAGCGCGGGCCCAAACGTCGGTAACATAGACAGGTATAAATACCGCGTCAAACCCTTGTGCCTATTGGCTTTTGTGAAGCACATGCGGTTAACTTGTACTTAACGTCATTCATGTAAATAAGGCATTGCCGGGAGTTGCACCGTGTCCTCGATTGAAGAAGCCATCGCCCTGATCGGTCGGGGCGCCGACGAAGTCCTCAAGCCCGAGGAACTGCGCCAGCGCCTGGAAAGCGGCCGTCCGCTGCGGATCAAGGCCGGTTTCGACCCCACCGCGCCGGACCTGCACCTGGGCCACACCGTGCTGCTGAACAAGCTGCGCCAGTTCCAGGACCTCGGCCACCAGGTCATCTTCCTGATCGGCGACTTCACCGGCATGATCGGCGATCCCTCGGGCAAGAACGTCACCCGCAAGCCGCTCAGCAAGGACGACGTGCTGGCCAACGCGCGTACCTATGAAGAGCAGGTGTTCAAAGTGCTGGACCGCGAGAAGACCGAAGTCCGCTTCAATTCGGAGTGGTTCGGCAAGATGGGCGCGGCCGACATGATCCGCCTGGCCGGCCAGCACACCGTGGCGCGCATGCTCGAGCGCGACGACTTCGCCAAGCGCTACGCCGCCCAGCAGTCGATCGCCCTGCACGAGTTCCTGTACCCGCTGGTGCAGGGCTACGACTCGGTGGCGCTGGAGGCCGACGTCGAACTGGGCGGCACCGACCAGAAGTTCAACCTGCTGATGGGCCGTGGCC